>JACMJU010000044.1 GCA_014380485.1 Methyloceanibacter sp. | reverse complement strand
GCCCGGGCCATGCCGACTATGTCAAGAACATGATCACCGGCGCCGCCCAGATGGACGGCGCCATCCTGGTGGTCTCGGCGGCCGACGGGCCGATGCCGCAGACCCGCGAGCATATCCTGCTCGCCCGCCAGGTGGGCGTGCCGGCGCTGGTCGTCTATCTCAATAAGGTCGATATGGTCGACGATCCGGAGCTGCTCGACCTGGTCGAGCTCGAAGTCCGTGAGCTCCTCTCCAAATATGAGTATCCCGGCGATGAGATCCCGATCGTCAAGGGATCGGCGCTGGCGGCGCTCGAAGGCAAGGACGAGCAGGTCGGCAAGAACTCGATCACTGAATTGATGAAGGCGGTGGACGATTACATTCCGCAGCCCGACCGTCCCAAGGACAAGCCGTTCCTCATGCCGATCGAGGACGTGTTCTCGATCTCGGGCCGCGGCACGGTGGTCACCGGGCGTATCGAGCGCGGCATCGTCAAGGTCGGCGAGGAGGTGGAGATTGTCGGCATCAAGCCGACCACCAAGACTGTGGTCACCGGCGTTGAAATGTTTCGCAAGCTGCTCGATCAGGGCGAGGCAGGCGACAATGTCGGCTGCCTCTTGCGCGGCATCGATCGCGAGGGGGTGGAGCGCGGCCAGGTGCTGGCCAAGCCCGGCTCGGTGACGCCACACACCAAGTTCAAGGCCGAGGCCTATATCCTCACCAAGGAGGAAGGTGGACGCCATACTCCGTTCTTCGGCAATTACCGTCCTCAGTTCTACTTCCGCACCACCGACGTGACCGGCGTCGTGCAACTGCCGGAAGGGACCGAGATGGTGATGCCGGGCGACAATATCGCCATGACGGTCGAGCTGATCGTGCCGATCGCCATGGAGGAGAAGCTGCGTTTCGCCATTCGCGAGGGCGGCCGCACCGTGGGTGCCGGCGTCGTGGCTTCGATCATCGAGTAAAGAGGCAAGGGAGCGCGTCGCCACAGGCGTCGCGCTCCTTAAACTTGAGGCCGTCAGGATGCAAAGTCAGAACATAAGAATCAGGCTCAAAGCCTTCGACCATCGCATCCTCGATGCGTCGACCAAGGAGATCGTGAACACGGCGAAACGTACCGGTGCCGAGGTGCGCGGGCCCATTCCGCTGCCGACGCGCATCGAGAAATTCACCGTGAACCGGTCGCCGCATATCGACAAGAAGAGCCGCGAGCAGTTCGAGATGCGCACGCATAAGCGGCTGCTCGACATCGTCGACCCGACGCCGCAGACGGTCGATGCGCTGATGAAGCTCGACCTCGCCGCAGGCGTGGACGTCGAGATCAAGCTCTAGAGCGCGCGGGACGAGGCAAGGAAGCAGCAGCAATGCGATCAGGTGTCATCGCGCAAAAGGTCGGCATGACCAGGATCTTCACCGATGCCGGGGAGCACATCCCGGTGACGGTGCTGCGGCTTGAGCATTGCCAGGTCGTCGGCCACCGTACCTCGGAGAAGAATGGCTACACCGCCCTCCAGCTCGGCGCCGGGCGGCCCAAGGTGAAGCGCCTCACCCGCGCCGCGCGGGGGCATTTTGCCGTGGCCAATGTCGAGCCGAAGCGGAAGCTCGCCGAGTTTCGCGTGAGCCCGGATAATCTGATCGAGGTGGGCGCGGAGATCACCGCCGACCATTTCGTCGAAGGCCAGTTTGTGGACGTGTCCGGCACCTCCATCGGCAAGGGCTTTGCCGGCGCCATGAAGCGGCACGGCTTCCACGGCCTGCGCGCGAGCCACGGCGTCTCGGTCAGCCATCGCAGTCACGGCTCGACCGGCCAGCGCCAGGACCCGGGCAAGGTGTTCAAGGGCAAGAAGATGGCCGGTCATATGGGCGACGTGAACGTCACGACCCAGAACCTGCGCGTGGTGAAGACCGACCCCGAGCGGGGGCTGATCATGATCCGCGGCGCGGTGCCTGGCGCCAAAGGCGGCTGGGTGCTGCTGCGCGATGCGGTCAAGCGCGACTTGCCTGAGACCGCGCCGAAGCCCGGCGCCTTCCGCAAGGCTGCGGGCGATCAGCCGAAGCAAGAGAACAATGCCACGCCCGAGCAGGCGGCAAGCGCCGAGGCTGAGCCGACAGAGGGTGGGAGCCAAGAGTGATGAAGGCCGACGTAACCACCCTCGACGCCAAGAAGGCGGGCACGGTCGAGCTTCCCGACCACGTGTTCGGGCTCGAGCCCCGTCCCGACATCTTGCAGCGCATGGTTCGCTACCAGCTCGCCAAGCGGCGGAGCGGCACGGTTTCCGTCAAGGACCGGTCCGAGATCAATTATACCGGCGCCAAGCTGTACCGGCAAAAGGGCACGGGCCGTGCGCGGCACGGCAGCCGCAGGGCCCCGATCTTCAGGGGCGGCGGCAAGGCGTTCGGCCCCAAGCCCAGGAGCTACGCCATCGACCTGCCGAAAAAGGTGAGGGCGCTTGCGCTCAGGCATGCGCTGTCGGCCAAGGCCAAGTCCGAGACGCTGGTCGTGATCGACAAATGCGAGCTGAACGAGCCCAAGACCAAGGAGCTTAAGTCCCGCTTCGCCAAGCTCGGTTTCGGCTCGGTGTTGATTATCGACGGCGCTACGGTGCATGAGGCCTTCGCGCGTGCCGCGCGCAATCTGCCTCACGTCGATGTGCTCCCCATCGCCGGCATCAATGTCTACGACATCCTGCGGCACGAGAAGCTCGTGCTGACGAAGGCTGCGGTCGAGGCGCTGGAGGCGCGGTTCAAATGAGCGCACTCACCGCATATGACGTGATCCTCGCGCCGGTCATCACCGAGAAGGCGAGCGCGGCCTCTGAGGCCAATCAGGTCGTGTTCAAGGTGCGCCGCGATGCCACCAAGCCCGAGATCAAGTCGGCCATCGAGAAGCTGTTTGGGGTCAAGGTGCTGTCGGTCAACACGCTCACCCGCAAGGGCAAGACCAAGCACTTCAAAGGCATCAAGGGCCGGCAGCAGGACGTGAAGAAAGCGATCGTCCGGCTCGCCGAAGGCGACAAGATCGACGTGACGACGAGGATCTGACGAGGCCATGGCACTCAAGACTTTCAACCCCACCACGCCGAGCCAGCGGCAGCTCGTGCTCGTCGATCGCAGCCATTTGTGGAAGGGCAAGCCCGTCAAGGCGCTCACCGAGGGACTGTCCAAGTCCGGCGGGCGCAACAATCACGGCCGCGTGACCATGTGGCATCGCGGCGGCGGGCATAAGCGCACCTACCGCAAGGTGGACTTCAAGCGTGGCAAGCTCGGCGTGCCGGCGACGGTCGAGCGGCTCGAATACGATCCCAACCGCACCGCTTTCATCGCGCTCATCAAGTATGAGGACGGCGAACTGTCCTACATCCTCGCGCCGCAGCGCCTGGCGCCGGGCGATATTGTGATCGCCGACACCCGCGTGGACGTGAAGCCCGGCAACGCCATGCCGCTCGCCAGCATGCCGATCGGCACCATCGTCCACAATGTGGAGATGAAGATCGGCAAGGGTGGGCAGATCGCGCGCGCCGCAGGTACCTATGTGCAGGTGGTCGGCCGCGATTCGGGCAACGCGATCCTCAAGCTCAATTCCGGCGAGACGCGCATGGTGCCGGCCGAGTGCATGGCGACCGTGGGCGCCGTCTCCAATCCCGACAATGCCAACGTCTCGTTCGGCAAGGCGGGACGCGTGCGCTGGAAGGGCCGAAAGCCCGTGGTGCGCGGCGTGGCAATGAACCCGGTCGACCATCCGCACGGCGGCGGCGAGGGCCGCACCTCCGGCGGCCGCCACCCGGTGACGCCGTGGGGCAAGTCGACCAAAGGCAAGAAGACTCGCTCCAACAAGGCCAGCGACAAATTCATCCTGCGCAGCCGCCACCAGAAGAAGAAGGGATAGTTCACGTGGGACGCTCGATCTGGAAAGGCCCGTTCGTCGACGGATATCTGCTCAAGAAGTCGGAGAAGGCGCGTGGCTCGGGCTCGAACGCCGTGATCAAGATTTGGTCGCGCCGCTCGACCATCCTGCCGCAATTCGTCGGTCTCACATTCGGCGTGCATAACGGCCACAAGCATATTCCGGTGCTCGTCACCGAAGACATGATCGGTCACAAATTCGGAGAGTTTGCGCCGACACGGACCTTCTACGGCCACGCCGCCGACCGCAAGGCGAAGAGGACGAAGGAAGCGTAATGGGCAAGCCGCAGCGCGAGCGCGCGCTCAAAGACAACGAGGCGAGGGCGGTGACGCGGCTCATGCGCGTCAGCCCGCGCAAGCTCAACCTGCTTGCCCAGTTGATCCGCGGCAAGAAGGTCGACCGCGCGCTTGCCGATCTCACCTTCTCGCGCAAGCGCGTGGCCAAAGATGTGAAGAAGACACTCCAATCCGCCGTCGCCAACGCCGAGAACAATCACGATCTCGATGTCGACGCTCTCGTCGTCGCCGAGGCCTATGTCGGCAAAAACCTGGTCTTGAAACGCATGCGCGCCCGGGCGCGGGGCCGCGCCGGTCGCATCGAAAAGCCGTTCGCGCAGATCACCGTGGTGCTGCGTCAAGTCGAGGAGCCCGCCTAATGGGACAGAAGGTCAATCCGATCGGACTCAGGCTCGGTGTGAACCGCACCTGGGATTCGCGCTGGTACGCCTCGCGCGGCGAATATGCGCGCCTCCTCCACGAGGATTTGAAGATGCGCGAGTATATCCTTGAATCGCGCAAGCAGGCCGGCATCTCCAAGGTGGTAATCGAGCGCCCGCACAAGAAATGCCGCGTGACGGTGCACACGGCGCGGCCGGGCATCCTGATCGGCAAGAAAGGCGCCGATATCGAGAAGCTCCGGCGCGAGCTTGCGAACATGACCGACTCCGAGGTGCACCTCAACATCGTCGAGGTACGCAAGCCCGAAACCGACGCCACGCTGGTGGCCGAAGGCATCGCCCAGCAGCTGGAGCGCCGGGTGGCGTTCCGCCGCGCCATGAAACGGGCGGTGCAGTCGGCGATGCGCATGGGCGCGCTCGGCATCCGCATCAATTGCGGCGGCCGGCTCGGCGGGTCGGAGATCGCGCGCATGGAGTGGTACCGCGAGGGCCGCGTGCCGTTGCATACGTTGCGCGCCAATATCGATTACGGCACGGCGCTCGGGCGCACCGCCTATGGAATAATCGGCGTCAAGGTCTGGATCTTCAAGGGCGAGATCATGGAGCACGATCCCATGGCCCAGGAGAACAAGGCGCTCGAGGCGCAGGAAGGCGGCCGCTCCACCGGGCGCCGCGAGCCGGCGCAGGCGCAAGGTTAGGCGATAGGCAAGGCTTAAGATCATGCTGCAACCGAAGCGAACGAAGTACCGCAAGGCTCATAAGGGGCGCATCAAGGGCGCCGCTTCGAGCGCGGTCACGCTCAATTTCGGCACCTACGGGCTCAAGGCCCAGGAGCCTGCCCGCATCACGGCGCGGCAGATCGAGGCGGCGCGCCGGGCGATGACGCGGCAGATGAAGCGCTCTGGCCGGGTGTGGATCAGGCTTTTTCCCGACGTGCCGGTGTCGAAGAAGCCGACCGAGGTGCGCATGGGCAAGGGCAAGGGTACGCCGGAGTTGTGGGTGGTGCGGGTGAAGCCCGGGCGCATCATGTTCGAGATCGATGGCGTGAGCGAGCCGGTGGCGCGCGAATCGCTGAGGCTTGCGGCCGCCAAACTTCCGATCAAGACGCGTATGGTGGCGCGCATCGAGGGCAAGCAATGAAGGCCCACCAAGTCCGCGGCATGACGCATGATCAGCTCGACGACGAGCTGGTCAAGCTTAAGAAGGAGCAGTTCAACCTTCGCTTCCAGGCGGCGTCGGGTCAACTCGAGAACACGGCGCGGGTGAGACAGATCAGACGCGACATCGCCCGCATCATGACGATTTCACGGCAAAAGCCCTTGACCGAGGCCCCAGTGAGGCCCGCGCCGAAGGCCAAAGCCGAGACGACGACGAAGGCCAAGCCAAAGGCGAAGGCGAAAGCGAAAACGAAAACGAAAACGAAAACGAAAACAAAGACGAAGGCGAAGGGTTAGGACAAGACGATGCCGAAACGCGTTCTGCAAGGAGTCGTGGTGAGCGACAAGAACGACAAGACCGTGGTGGTCCGCGTCGAGCGGCGCTTCACGCATCCTTTGCTGCAAAAGACGGTGCGGCGCAGCAAGAACTATCAGGCCCATGACGAGAAGAACGAGTTCAAGGTGGGCGAGACGATGTGGATCGAGGAGTGCCCG
>JACMJU010000007.1 GCA_014380485.1 Methyloceanibacter sp. | reverse complement strand
GGACCGCTGCTGCTGACCGCGGCGGTCTCCGGCGGCCAGGGCTGGTACGACACCGACCGGCCGATCGCCTTCACCGGCTTCTCTGCGCTTGCTCAATCCGATCACGATGTCAGCTATATCGACGGCCGCTTCCGCGCTGCCTATCTCCTCACCAATGGCAGCTGGTATGCCAAGCCCCTGGTCGATCTCGACGCCACCCATATCAGCCTCGACAATGTCAAAGAGCGTGGCGCCGCGGGGGTTGGTCTGAATGTGCGCGGCAATGACGAAACGGTGCTCTCGGCTACGCCCGCGCTCGAGCTTGGCGTTCAGTTCGGCTCACCCGGCGGAACCGTTGTGCGGCCCTATGTACGCGGCGGCGCGACCTTCTTCGACGATCCTGATTTCGTGGTTCTCGCGAGCTTCCAGGGCGCGCCTTCGGGCATAGGGCCGTTCCGCATCGCGACGGCGACCGACGATGTGGTGGGCAATGTCGGAGCAGGCGTCGACGTCATCGACCGGCGCGGCCGCGAGCTCAAGCTGTTCTACGAAGGCCGCTTCGGCGACCTCGTTGCGGATCATACGGGCAGCATCAAGGCCAGCCTGCCGTTCTAACAAGGGCCTGTGGCGCCTTCGCAGCCTCATGAGCCCCGGGCCCGAGGATGAGCCGCTCGACGCGGGCGCGCCCAAGCCGAAAATCTTCCTCGGTGTCGACGTCGCTCAAACGCGCCGCCACGGCCACACGCTTGTCCTTGAGATTTGCGAGCGTGTCGGCAAGAGCGTGCGGTCCCGACCAGCGGACCCCGCCAAAGGGCGCCGGCACGCGCAGCGTCCTCTTAAGCCCCACCAGCCAGTAGCCGCCATCTTGCGCCGGTCCCAACACGGCATCGGCGCCGGCGAGCAGTCTGAAGGCCTCGGCAATGTGGACGGGACGGATGGCAGGGATGTCGCTGCCAACGACGAGGGTGGGACCGGGCGGCAGGCGCTTGAAGAGGCGCTGCATGCGCGCTCCGAGGTCGCCCTCGCCTTGCGGCACAACGACGACAAGCTTCCGCAACGGGGCGAAGCGCGTCGCGAGATCGCGGCCCGGATCGACCGCGAGCACGGTGCGCCAGCGTGGGTCCGGCGCCAGGCGCAACAGGGTGTGAGCGAGGCAGCTGCGATAGACTCGGGTCGCGGCGCTGCCGCCGATCCCGCGCGCCAACCGGCGTTTGACGCGGCCCATGTCCGGGCTCTTGGCCATGATGACGAGGCGCTTGGCGTAGCCGACGCGACGCGGGGCTCCGGCGTGCCGCCTAGCCATAGAGCCGCGCAAGCACATGCGGCGGCACGCGCAGGTAATAGAGCACGATGCAGCCGAGATTGCGCAAGCTCCGCGCCAGATAGCCTTCCCGCCGATACCGCTCGCCGCTCGTCACCGCCCGCGATTTCAGCATCACCAGCTCGCGCCGCTTCAGCCTGCGCACGAGGTCGACATCCTCCATCAACGGCAGCGGGCGGAAGCCGCCCAGCCGGCGGTAGAGGTGGCGCGAAATGAGAAGCCCTTGGTCCCCATAGGGCAGTGCCAGCAGGCGGCAGCGCATCCCCACCAGAAATTCGATGAGACGCGGCATGATGCCGTCGTCGTCGAGCGCGAAACGGAACGAGGCCGCCGCCTGGCCGCGCCTGCCGCTTTCGACCCGGGCGATGAAGCTTTGCGCTTCCTCGACCCAACCGGGATCGAGCACGGTGTCGGCATGAAGAAAGAGAAGCCAATCGCCCCGCGCCGCGCTTGCGCCCGCTTCGAGCTGGGCCCCTCGCCCGCGTCCCGCCTCGATCAGACGGGTGCCGGCAGCTTCGGCGACGGCGCGGGTTCCATCGGTCGAGCCGCCATCGACGACGATCGCCTCCTGCACCACGCTCTCGACCACGGCCGGAACCAAGGCGGCAAGGGTTTGCGCCAGGGTGCGCTCGGCATTGAGCGTGGGAATGACCACCGAGATCATGGCGCCGACCCTATAGCGACTGCCCTTTACCCGGCAATCGCCCGGCCCCTGCCCATACCAATGTTCTTGATTTGTTCACATTGCGCGATTATATCGGCGGTATGGCCGTTTCCCTTAGAAAAGCCGCCGATTCAGAGAGCCTGCCCCCCGAGGCGGGAGGGATCGCCGCAGGCCGCCGGCATGGCCGCGGCGCCCAAACCAACCGCTCCGGCCGTTACGAGCCGGTTGCCTACGAGGCGGCCGACGACGGCTGGGAGTCGCTCGCCGAGCTCGAAGCGCTCACCACCGAAGTCCAAGAAGTCCCGGCGCGGCGCATCATCACGCGAAACGAGTCGCCCGATATCGGCTTCGATCGCTCGATCAACCCTTACCGGGGCTGCGAGCATGGCTGCATCTACTGCTTCGCGCGGCCGACCCACGCCTTTCTCGGGCTGTCGCCGGGGCTCGACTTCGAGACCAGGCTGTTCGCCAAGACCAATGCCGCGCAGGCGCTTGAGCGCGAACTGGCGGAGCCCAGCTATCGGGTTCGCACCATCGCCATCGGCACCAATACCGACCCCTATCAGCCGATCGAGCGGCGCTATCGCATCATGCGCCGCATCCTCGAAGTGTTGAGCGCGGCGAACCATCCCGTGGGCATCGTCACCAAATCGGCTCTCGTCTTGCGCGATCTCGACCTGCTTGCCCCGATGGCGGAGCGCGGCCTGGTCAAAGTGGCTCTGTCGGTGACGACGCTCGACCGCAAACTCGCCCGGGCCATGGAACCAAGGGCGAGCACGCCCGACAAGCGGATCGAGACGCTTGGACGGCTGGTGGAGGCCGGTGTGCCGGCGTCGGTCATGGTGGCGCCCGTCATTCCCGGCCTTACCGATGCGGAGATGGAGCGCATTCTTGAACGAGCGGCGGCAGCGGGCGTGAGCCGGGCAGGCTATGTGCTGCTCAGGCTCCCCCTCGAAATCGCCGACCTCTTCACCGAGTGGCTCAAAGCCAACTGCCCTGACCGCGCCAACCGCGTATTGTCGCTGGTGCGCTCCACCCGCGGCGGCAAGCTCTATGAGGCGAAATGGGGGGAGCGCATGGTGGGAGACGGCGCTTACGCCTGGATGATCGGACGGAGATTCGAACTCGCCTCTGAGCGGCTCGGCCTCAATGCAAGCTCGGTCGAGCTTCGCACCGACCTGTTCACGCCGCCCGCTCGTCCCGGCCAGCAGCTCGCCCTGTTCTAGGCTTTTCCACAGCAGGCTTGCTTGCGGGCTGAATGAGTTGCCAAGCCTGCGAGGTTTGCGCCAAAGTCCCGGACCATGGGACTCGCCGCCGAGTCGTTGCCGCTTCGCCCCGAGCCGTCCTTCGACTTCGAGGCCGAGCTGATGGCCGAAGATCGCGGTCCCGTGGCCGGCATCGACGAGGCCGGACGCGGGCCGTGGGCCGGCCCGGTCGTGGTCGCCGCCGTCATCCTCAATCCCGCCCGCATCCCCGAAGGCCTCAACGATTCGAAGCTCCTCACCCCCGAGGCGCGCGAGGATCGCTACGTCGAGATCCTCGCCACTTCGATCGTGGCGGTGGTCATAGGCCATGTCAGACGGATCGACCGCGACAACATCCTTCAGGCGAGCCTATGGGGCATGCGGGCCGCCTATCGCGGGCTCGGCGTTCCGGTGGGCTCGGCTTTGATCGACGGCAATATCATTCCCCGCCGCTTCCCTTGCCAGGCGCGCGCCATCGTCGGCGGCGACGGAATTTCACTTTCGGTCGCAGCCGCGTCCATCGTGGCCAAGGTCACGCGTGACCGGCTCATGGTGAAGCTGGCGCGCCGCTACCGCCGCTATGGCTGGGAAAGCAACAAGGGCTATGGCACACCGGAACACGCTCTCGCCATCAAGAAACATGGCGTGTGCACCCATCACCGCCGCTCGTTCAGCCCGATCGCGCGTGCGCTGCTTCTGCTCGACACGGATGTTGCCGCGCTGCCGGTGCTGACGCGGACTGAGATTTAGCCCGGAATCCAATCGGCGATATTGCGGGCGATCGTTTCGGCGCCGGGTTCCAGCACGAGCATGTGGCCGTGGCCTTCAAGCTCCCACAGGGGCGCGCCGGGATATCCCGCCGCCGTCGCTCGCGCCGTCGCCACCGACACGAGCTTATCGTCGCTGCCGGCCACGCACAGAACCGGACAAGCGACGGCCTTGGTATCGACCACCGTCGCCCCGGTCCGGTCGAACATCCAGAAGAACAGCTCGAAGAAGGCGCGGCCCGATTCGGGCCCAAACTTGTCGAACACCGCGCGCTGTTCGTTCTCGGGCAGTCGGTTCAAGGTGTAGATGCGGGCGAGATCGAAATCGGGGTTGATGACCGTCTTCCAGAAGGCCCCCAGCCCCATCAGATCCTGGCCAAGCTCCTTCTCCCCCTCGGTCGGCGGCAAGATGCCGGATCGCGGCGCCGGCGCCACCAGGACCATGGCGCGGGCGAGACCCTTGGCGGCGAGACGCTGGACGAGGACCGCACCCATGGAATGACCGAGAAGCACCGGCCGCGGAGGGATCTTCTTGAGAAAGCCCTCGAGCTCGGCCTGGTAGTCCGCCATGCCTATGCCAACCAGGGTCGTGGCGGCATCGGCGCGTTTGCTCCCATGGCCGATGAGGTCGGGCGCGTGGCAGGTCCAGCCCAGTTCCTGGAACACCGCCTTGAACGTGTCGAAGCACCAGGCCCCTTCGTTAGCCCCGTGCAGCATCACGATGTCCCTGGTCATGATTTTCGCCCCTTCGCTCTCATCCCTATCACGACTGCCTGCCGCGCTTCGCGCGCCGGTCAGCGATAGGAGGGCGAGACCGAGCGCTCCTTCGAGAAAGGTCCGGCGCATGAGCAGCTTCATGTCGGTTCTCTCCACCCCCAAGGCGTTGTGACACGGCCTACGGGCCCAAGCCAATGCCCGGGGGTTAAGCCCGCCTTTACCGTAAATCCCGCAAGCTGGCGCCTGTCCCCGCGGCGCGGGGCGCGCGCGTTCAGGTCGTGGGTAACCCGAGTAGAGTCATGGGTGTGGGGGATAAGGGCGGAGCCAAGCTCCCGCTCGATACTGTCATCGTCGGCGACTGCGTCGAGGAGCTTAGGCTCCTCCCCGAAGCCTCGGTCGATCTCGTCTTCGCCGATCCGCCCTATAATCTTCAGCTCAACAGCGAGCTTTTCCGGCCGGACAACAGCCGCGTCGACGCCGTCGACGACGATTGGGACAAGTTCGGAAGCTTCGCCGCCTACGACGCCTTCACCCGGGAATGGCTTTCGGCTTGCCGCCGTGTGCTCAAGCCATCGGGCAGCCTGTGGGTGATCGGCAGCTATCACAACATCTTCCGCGTCGGCGCCCTCCTTCAGGATCTCGGCTTCTGGGTGCTCAACGACGTGGTGTGGCGCAAGTCGAACCCGATGCCGAATTTTCGCGGGCGGCGCTTCACCAATGCGCATGAGACCCTGATCTGGGCGTCGATGGGGCCGAAGGCGCGCTACACCTTCAACTATGAAGCGATGAAGGCGCTGAACGAGGATTTGCAGATGCGCTCGGACTGGCTCTTTCCGATCTGCTCCGGCGCCGAGCGGCTTCGCGAGGGATGCGGGCGCAAGACCCATCCGACGCAAAAGCCCGAGGCGCTGCTCAACCGCATCATCCTTTCCTCGACTCATGCCGGCGACATCGTGCTTGACCCTTTTCTCGGTTCGGGCACGACCGCGGTCGTGGCCAAACGGCTCGGACGCTCTTTCATCGGCATCGAGCGCGACAAGTCTTATGCCGCGGCGGCAAGGGCGCGGCTCGAAGTGCTCGCCGCATACGATCCCGCTTCGCTTCAGGTCGTCAAAGGCAAGCGGGCCGAGCAGCGCATCCCGTTCGGCGCCTTGGTCGAGCTTGGGCTGATCGCGCCAGGCACGGTGCTTTACGACTCCGCTGCCCGGCACGAGGCGAAAGTGCGAGCCGACGGTTCCATCGCCTGGGCCGGCGCGCAAGGCTCGATCCACAAGATCGGCGCCCAGGTGCAAGGGGCGCTCGCCTGCAACGGCTGGACCTTCTGGCACTACGAGGCGGAAGGGACCCTCAAGCCGATCGACGTCTTGCGCGAGGCGGCACGGGCGAGGCTTGCGCCCGAGGGGTAGTCCCTTTCCCGGCGCGGGCCTCGGCCGCGAAGGCGTGGCTCAAGACTTTCCGCATCAGCGAGGGGAGCGCGGCCTTGGGGAGGTCACGCCGTGCGACGAAGCCGCAGCGCTCGGGTTCGGCCGATCGCTTGGGCTTGGCGTCGAGCCCGACCTCGGCGCGGTAGACGGATAGCTCCAGATGAAAATGTGTGAAGCTGTGCTCGACGAGTCCCGGCAGCTTGCGCCAGTCGGCGTCGAGCGGCGTGTGGTCGCGTAGCGATTTTCCGTTCGGCCGGGACTCATCCCAGGGCGAGGATGGTGTTTCCAGCATGCCCCCAAGCAAGCCGGCAAGCGGCCGCTCGCGGAGCAGCACCGCGCCGTCAGATCTGAGCGCCACGAAGGCCACGCCGCGGCGCGTCGGGCGTTCACGTTTCGCTTCCCGGTAAGGCAATGTTTCGGCAAGGCCCTCCGCATGGCCACGGCAGTCGGGCCGCACCGGACAGAGGCCGCAAGCCGGGCGGCGCGGCGTGCAGATTGTGGCGCCGAGATCCATCATGGCTTGGGCGAAGTCGCCTACGCGCGCGCTGGGCGTGACGGTCTCGGCGCGTGTCTTGATCTCCGCTTTCGCCTCGGGAAGTGGAGTCCTGATGGCGAAGAGGCGCACCACCACGCGCTCGATATTGCCATCGATCGGGGTAGCGCGTTCGCCGAAGGCGATGGCGGCAATGGCCGAAGCGGTATAGGCGCCGATCCCCGGCAGCTTGCGGAGCTCGTGCTCGCTCTCCGGGAATCTGCCGCCATGTTCTTCCATCACGGCACGGGCGCAAGCATGCAGATTGCGCGCGCGCGCGTAGTAGCCGAGCCCGGCCCAGGCCGCCAGCACCTGGCCAAGCTCGGCCGATGCCAGCGCCGCGACGTCAGGCCATTGGCGCAGGAATGCTTCGTAGCGGGGAAGGACGGCTTTAACGGTGGTCTGCTGGAGCATGATTTCGCTGAGCCAGACCCGGTAAGGGTCGGCCGCTTCGCCCGGCGCGCTCCGCCAAGGCAGCTCGCGCCTCTCGCGGTCGTACCAGGCAAGGAGCAGAGCGGCGATTCCCTGCTCGTTCCGCCCCGGCCCCCGGGCCTTTCTCTTCTGCATGAGCGGAACTCCGGCCGCGCTTCTCCCCGCTTCATGGTGTAAGCTTGGCGGAGTCGAAGCAAGCGGGGGGCGTAATCCCTCCACCGTTGATACAGGGGATCATGGACGACACTCGGCGAAGAGCCTTCGCCAAAGCGGCGGCCACGACGCGGCCCATCGGCGCCTTTGCCGCCCTTGCGCTCGACCCGGTAGCCCGCGCCCGCGGCTTCGCCACGGCGGCGCTGCTCAGCGATTGGCCTTCGATCGTGGGCGCCGAACTCGCCCGATACACCATGCCCGACAAGGTGGTCTGGCCAAGGCACCGGGACGACGCCGACGGAACAAATCAACATCGGGGGCGAAGAGACGAAGGCGCGATTCTGGTTCTCCGCGTGGACGGACCGCGCGCCATCGAGGTGCAGCACCGCTCGTGTCAGATCCTGGAGCGGGTCAACCGCCATTTCGGCTATCGGGCCGTGGCCGAACTGCGCATCCTCCAGGCGCCCGTGCTGCGAAAGCCCGCGCGCGTTCCACTCGCCGCGCAGCAGATCGACCCTGACGCGCTTCCCGCTTCGGCTTCCATTGAGGATGGTGGCTTGCGCGCGGCCTTGCTCCGCCTCGGGTCGGCAGCACGAGCGAGGCCGGCAAGGGGCTAAAGAGCGCTTTCTCGCTCTTGCCATTGGCTACGTCTTCCAACAAATGTAGGCCGGGCTCGAACTTAGGGGGCCGGAAACAGCATCGACTGGAGTGCAAAGAGTGGCGAAAAACGAGAAAAAAGCGGCTGCCAAGTCTTCAGACGCCAAAGCGCCGGCCGGCCAAGAAGCGCCTGGGACGAACACGACCTGGTTGTATCTCGTCGGCGGCATTGCGGCGGTGGCGCTCATTGGCGGCGTCGTTTACTGGCGCGCCAGTTCCGCCGGAGGAACGCCCGGCGAGAAGGAGGATCCCGACCTCGCCGCGCTCATGGCGCCCGGACCTCTGCCGGATCTTTCCCTAGGCAAGGAAGATGCGGCGAACACCATCGTCGAATATGCCTCGATGACCTGCCCTCATTGCGCCGAATTCCACAAGACGGTGCTGCCGGAGCTGCAAGCCAAATATTTCGACAACGGCCAAGCCCGGCTGATCCTGCGCGAGTTTCCCCTGGACGGGTTGGCCGTCGCCGCCTTCATGCTGGCGCGCTGCGCCGGACCCCATCGCTATTATCCCATGGTCGGCGCCTTGTTCGATACGCAAGAGACCTGGGCCGTCCCAGGCGAAGACGGCAAGGAGAAACTGCTGCTCGTCGCCAAGCAGGCCGGCTTCACCAAGGAAAAATTCGACCAGTGCATCGGCGACAAGGAGCTCTTCAACAAGATCGTCGAGACCCGCACCCGCGGCCATGAGACATTCGGCGTCGATTCCACGCCGACCTTCTTCATCAACGGCAAACGGCTGACCGGCGAGCAAACGCTCGCGGGTTTCGAGGCCGCGCTGTCGGGAGCGGCAAGCCCGCCCGCAGGCCCGGCAAGCCCGGAAGGAGAGACGCCGAGCCAGAGTGAGGAACCGTCAGGCCAATAGGTGTGAAGGTGATGCTGCCGCGCGGGGCCAAAGTGTCGATCCCGATTGCCGTCGCTCTCGCGCTCGCCGGTTGCGGCGGCGGCGCCGGTGGTCCCACACCGCCGATCGACAAGGCGACCTATGTGCCGCCGCAGGCGGAGCTGATGGCGCCGGGACCGCTCGGGGAACGTGCGCTCGGCAACCCCAACGCGCCGGTCACCGTGATCGAATATGTCTCGCTCACCTGTCCGCATTGCGCGAATTTTCACAAGACCCTGTTTCCGCGGGTGAAGAAGGAGTTCATCGACACCGGCAAAGTCCGCTTTATCGTGCGGGAGTTCCCGATCGGGCGCACCTCGGGGAATGCGGCCATCGCCAATCGCTGCGGCCCGGAGGACAAGTATTTCTTCCTGCTCGGCCAGTTCCTCACCCGGCAGCCGGAATGGGTGAGCCAGGACGTGCGCCCCGACGCCATCTATTCAGTCGCCAAGGCGAGCGGCATGACGCGCGAGACGTTTGACAAATGCCTATCGAATCAAACCATTATCGACGGCTTGACGGAGGTGAAGCAGCGGGGGCGGCAATTTGGCGTGATCGGCACGCCGACCTTCTTCATCAATGGCCGCAAGGCGCAAGGAGAGGTCACCTTCGAAGAGATCAAGGCCATGATCGAGCAGGCGCCAGCGCCGTCATCGTCATGACCGCAAGAGTTTGTTATCGGCCGGCGTGACCCGGCAATCCGGCCTAGTCGGTTTTCTGATGTTGCGCCCCGAGTTTCCGAATTCCCGCTTTCGCGGGCGTTACCGCTACAACGTTTCGCATTGAGGTTACCTGGCACGTGAAGATCACTCGTCTTCGCCTTCTCGGCTTCAAGTCCTTCGTCGAGCCCACCGAGCTTTTGGTCGAGCCGGGCCTGACCGGCGTGGTCGGCCCCAATGGCTGCGGCAAATCGAATCTGCTTGAGGCGTTGCGCTGGGTCATGGGCGAGACCTCGTATAAGAGCATGCGCGGCGCGGCCATGGAGGACGTGATCTTCGCCGGCTCCGAGGACCGCCCGGGGCGCAACAGCGCCGAAGTCACTCTGTTCCTCGACAACAGCGCGCGGACCGCGCCGGCCGAGTTCAACGACAGCGACGCGCTCGAGGTGACGCGGCGGATCGAGCGCGAGGCTGGCTCGGCCTACAAGGTCAACGGCAAGGACGCCCGCGCCCGCGACGTGCGGCTCCTATTCGAGGATGCGGCGACAGGGGCGCGATCGCCGGCGCTGGTGCGCCAGGGCCGGATCGGCGAGATCGTCAACGCCCCGCCCCAGGAGCGCCGCCGCGTGCTCGAAGACGCGGCCGGCATCGCCGGGCTGCACAGTCGGAGGCACGAGGCCGAGCTCAGGCTTGCCGCGACCGAAGCCAATCTTGCGCGCCTGTCGGACCTGATCGGCCAGCTGGCGTCGCAGTTGCAGGCGCTGAGGCGCCAGGCCCGCCAAGCGCAACGCTACCGCGAGCTTTCGGGCAAGATCCGCGAGGCCGAGGCCCTCCAGCATCATCTCCATTGGGTCGGCGCTTGCGCCCATGTCGAGCAGGAGGAAGCTTCGTTCCAACTGGCGCTCACTGTCGTGGCGCAGGAGACCAAGGCCGAGGGCGAGGCGCTTCGCCAGCAGGCTGAAGCCGCCGAAAAGCTCCAGCCGCTGCGCGACGAGGAGGCCGCGCGTGCGGCGGTGCTGCACCGCTTGAGCGTCGAGCGCGATGCGCTCGAACGCGAGGAGGCGCGCGCCATGGCCCGCCAAGCCGAGCTCGAGACACGGCTCGCGCAAGCCTCGCGCGATCTCGCCCGCGAGGAGGAGCATATCGCCGAGGCCGAGGGTATCTTGCGCCGTCTCGGCGAGGAAAAGCGCCGCCTCGAAGCGGCTAGCTCGCGCGACCATGAAGAGCCGCAATTGCGCGCCGCCGCCGCCAAGGCCAAATCGATCCTCGATGCCACCGAACGGACCTTGCGCGACGCGACCACGGCACTCGCCGAAGCCCGGGCCGAGCGCGGCAAGTTCGAAGGTGAAAGTGCCGAGCTGCAGGGCCGCATGGCCAAGCTCGAAGCTCAGTCCGGCGCGCTCGAAGCGGAGCTCGCCCAGCGCGAGGCCGAGAGCGGGAATGACGCGAAACTGAAAACTCTCAATTCCGGGCTCGCCGAGTTTTCAGCTGCGGTGCAAAGGCTCGAGATCGAGCTTCAAGCCGCCGAAGGAGAAGAGGAGGAGGCGCGCGAGACGGAAGCAAAGGCGCGCGCGACCGCTTCCGCGGCGAAGCTCGCAAGCCAGGAGCTCGAGACCGAGCTTGCGACGCTCGTCAAGCTGCTTCAGCCCGCGCATGATTGGTCGCCGATCGTCGACGAGATCAAGGTCACGTCCGGTTACGAGCAGGCGCTCGGCGCCGCGCTGGGCGACGATCTCGATGCGGCAAGCAACGAGAAAGCACCCTCTCATTGGCGGCTGACCGCAGCCTCAGGCGAGGATCCCGAACTTCCGGAGGGGGCGATCCCGCTCAGCAAATTCGTCAAGGGCCCGGAGGTCCTTTCCCGCCGGCTTCGGCAGATCGGCGTGGTCGAGGCCGGAAGCGGCGGCCGCCTCCAGGTCAGGCTTGCGCCGGGCCAAAGGCTCGTGTCGAAGGACGGCGATCTGTGGCGCTGGGACGGCTATAACATCAAGGCCGGGAGCGACAGCGCCGCCGGTGCGCGGCTGATGGAGCGGCGCCGCCTGAAGGGACTGAAAGCGGAAGTCGCCAAGGCGCAGGCGGGCGCGGCGAAAGCCGAAACCGAATTTGAGGCGGCGGCGCAAAGAGCCGAGGCGTCGCAAATGGCCACCAAGGCTCTGCGCCAAGAGGCGAAGGAGGCGCATGCCGAGCTCGACCGGACGCGCGACGCCATCGCCGCGGCAGAGCACGAAGCGCAAGCGAGCAGCAAAACGCTTGGCGCGCTGGCCGAGGCCTTGGACCAGTCCCGCGCCGCCTTGGATGAGGCGCAGGCGCATGGGGCGCGTGTCGCCGCCGCGCTTGTTGAACGCGCCGCTCTTTCAGGTCTCGAGGTGGCGCTCGAAGCGGCGCAAGGCAAGGCGGCTCAGAGCCGCCAGGCGGCAGCGCGGGCCGATGCCGCGCTCGAAGGCTTCGAGCGCGAGCTGCATCTCAGGCAAGAGCGGATGGAGGCGATCGACGAGGAAGAAGAGCTGTGGCGAAAGCGTATCGCCAATGCGCGCGAGCAGATCCTGACCTTGCGCGCGCGCGAGGAAGAGACGAGCGCCGATCTTGCCGCGCTCGCCAATCTGCCTGCCGAAATCGAGCAGCGCCGCATGAAGCTGTTCGACGCCATCGCCGCCGCGGAGCGCTCGAGGGCCAAGGCCGCCGACGGACTTGCCCTTGCCGAGACAGATCTCAAGGGGCGCGAGAAGGCTTTGCGCGAGGTGCAGGAGCGGCTGGCGGAAGCGCGGGAAACGCGGGCGCGGAACGAGGCGCGGCTCGAAGCGGCGCGTGAGCGCCGCAGCGAGACTGGGCGCGCCATCCGCGACCAGCTCGACTGCACGCCGGAGGCCTGCCTCGCGCTCGCAGGGCTTAAGGAGGGCGCGCCCATCCCGTCTTTAGCCGAGGTCGAGGCGCGTCTCATCAAGCTCAAGGGCGATCGTGAGCGGTTGGGCGGCGTCAATCTCATGGCCGAAGAAGAAGAAACCCAGCTTGCCGCGCAGGTCGAGGAGATGGAGCGCGAGAAGGCCGACGTCGAGGCGGCCATCGTGCGCTTACGACAAGGCATCGCCAATTTGAACCGCGAGGGCCGCAAGCGCCTGCTCGAAGCCTTCGAAGCGGTCAACGGACATTTCGGGCGGCTGTTCAAGACACTGTTCGGCGGAGGCTCGGCCGAGCTCAAGCTGGTCGATTCCGACGATCCGCTCGAATCGGGGCTCGAAATCTTCGCCTGCCCGCCAGGAAAAAGACCGCAGACCCTCACGCTGCTCTCAGGCGGCGAGAAGGCTCTGACCGCGCTCGCGCTGATCTTCGCCGTGTTCCTCACCAATCCCGCCCCGATCTGCGTGCTCGACGAGGTGGACGCGCCGCTCGACGACGCCAATGTCGAGCGTTTCTGCCTGTTGATGGAGGCGATGGCGAAAGAGACCGATACGCGCTTCCTCATCATCACCCACCACCCGCTCACCATGTCGCGCATGAGCCGGCTGTTCGGCGTCACCATGGCGGAGCGGGGCGTGAGCCAGCTCGTCTCGGTCGATCTCGAGCAGGCAGAGCGCTTGCGCGACGCGAGCTAGTTATTCCTTCTCCGAAGCCGGCCCTGCCAACTCTCAGGGCGCCGATGAAGGTGTGCAACAGCAACAATTAGGATGCCATTGCCCTCCTCGGCATAAACCAAGCCATAGGGAAATCTGCCGAGTTGGCATCGACGCAGCTCCACATCGACCCTCTGCCACGCCACCGGAAACTCCGTTATCCGTTCGACCGCTGCGGTCACTTCCAGCAAGAAGTCGGCTCCGAGGCCGGCTCCCTGCGATTCGTAGTATCGAACGGCTTCACGTAGCTCGGCTCGGGCGACTTCGAGGAAGCGAACTGTCACCTCTTTGTAAGGCTCGCGATGACCTCCTCAAGGGTAATCGCTTCGATTTCTCCACGACGATAGGCGTTGAGTCGGTCGCGAGCTTCCTCGGCCCAGGCGCGATCAATTTCAGGATCGGCGGGAACGAGGCTGCGCTGAAGGTCCTCGATGAGCGCGATCCGCTCCTCAGGACTTAATCTGCGGGCCTCTTGGCTCAACGCTTTGGTCTTGGCGTTCATATTTCCATCCGCGTTCGGCGCAGTTTAGCACAACTTGCGGCTTGCACTGACGCCGCCCATCCGGCGTGCCCTGCGCCCATACTCCCGACATTCCCAGGTTTGCTTCCCTGAACATCACGTTTTGAGCTTATGGCAGCCCCCGAGAGTTAGACTTTCCACGTCCGCTTGGACTTCCTTGACAGGCGGGAATCCCCAACTAAAGTGCCGCCGAGTTTAGGACCAGCCGGTCCTGAAGGCCCTCCCGGAAATTGAGCAGTGCCAATGGCCGGAGCCGAAAATGAGTCCGGCCGCAAGCAAACCGGCCGCGACGCCGACGCCATTCGGCGGCGGCTCGACACTCTTGGCGAGAAGCTCGCGGAGGCTCAAACTCGGCATGGGCCACCTCCCACGCTCGCGCCGCGGAGCCAGGGGGCTGCGCTCGGCCAGGCACTCAGGCTCGGCGTCGAGCTGGTCGCGGGTGTTGCGGTAGGGGTTTTCATCGGCTGGGCGCTCGACCGTTGGTTCGGCACGGCGCCGTTCCTGATGGTGACGTTTCTCGGACTGGGCGCCGCGGCAGGAATTCTCAACGTGGTGCGGACCGCCAAGCGCATGCAGGCGGAGGCGCCATCGGGCAAGGATTTGCCGAGCGTGGTGGACGACGATGACGATTAAGGGCATGTGGCAGTGATCGGGACAGCATACGCCGCAGAAGAGGCAGGACATGGCGGCAGCGCCGGCGGCCTGCCCAATCCTATGCATCAGTTCGAGATCAAGCGGATCATCCCGCTCGAGCTGTTCGGCTTCGACGCCTCCTTCACCAACTCGGCGCTGTTCATGGTGATCGCCGCCTCGGTCATCACCCTCTTCACCATGTACGCCATGCGCGGACGCGCGCTGGTGCCGACGCGGCTCCAGTCGGTGGCCGAACTGTCCTACGAGTTCGTGGCCAATATGGTCCGTAACAATGTCGGCACCGCGGGGATGCAGTATTTCCCCTTCATCTTCACGCTGTTCATGTTCGTGCTGGCGCTCAACATGCTCGGCATGCTGCCCTACTCCTTCACCGTCACGAGCCACATCATCGTCACCTTCGCGCTCGCCGCCTTCGTCTTTCTCGGCGTGACGTTGATCGGCTTCATCAAGCACGGGGTGAAGTTCCTCAAATTCTTCGTCCCCGAGGGCGTCCCGATCGTGATGCTGCCGTTGCTGGTGGTGATCGAGGTGATCTCCTATCTCACCCGCCCGATCTCGCTCTCGGTCCGGCTGTTTGCCAATATGATGGCGGGCCACACCATGCTGAAAGTGTTCGGCGCTTTCGTCGTGGCGCTTGGTTTTCTCGGAGGCTGGGCGCCGCTCGCGTTCATGGTGGCGTTCACCGGGCTCGAGATTCTGGTGGCGTTCCTCCAGGCCTACGTGTTCGCCATCCTGACCTGCATCTATCTCAACGACGCCCTGCATATGCATCACTAACCGTCGCAGCAATCGCCAATATCGTTCGCAAAAGGAGAGAGGAAATGGATCCAGCAGCAGCAAAATTGATCGGCGCAGGCCTTG
>JACMJU010000043.1 GCA_014380485.1 Methyloceanibacter sp. | reverse complement strand
GTCCATGTCGGAGATGGCGATCCCATGGTCGGTGATCACGCGCACGGCGCCGCTCACCATCAAGCAACCGGTTGCGCCGAGAAAGCCTCCGATCACGGGATAGGGAATGAAGCGTATGGCGCCGCCCGCGCGCGCAAGGCCGAGTCCGCAGAGCAGAATGCCGGCCAGCGCCGCGGAAAGCGCCATGATAATCGCCACCGGTGCGAGCAGATCGTCCGGCACGCCTTGGTCGACGAGCCGCGTCATCAGGGCGCCCACCAAAGTTGCCGTGACCGCGACCGTGGTGGGATCAGGACCGGCGATGGCGAAGGGAAGCGAACTCCGCAGCGCGACGATGGCGGCGGTCACGGCGCTGGTGATGAAGGTGGCGGCGATGCCGTAAGCGAGCCATGTGCTGAGCGGGGGAGCGAAGATCAGGGCCGCAAAGGAGAGCCCGTAGGCAAACCGTTATGACGCTGGCGACGAGGCCGGCAAGAGGTCTTTTGACCGTGCTCGAAAGATGTCGGCTACCGGGTTCCTCCCAATAACGGTTTTGACGGCCATTCCAACTTATCCCCAGCCTCGCGTGTCGGATCATCGCTTCTGCGCGTCCCCGCTTCGCGCATCATTGGCGCTGTCCCCTGGCGGCGGATAGTTTAGAGATATGACAGTTTTCTGACAGCCGCCCGGGAGAGGCGAGGAACGTTCGAGACCTACTCTGCGGCCTGCTTAGATTTCTCCGTGCTATCGCAGCCGAGCTTCTTGAGGAGGTCGATGGCCGCTTCGGCGATGGGGGTGCCCGGTCCGAAGATGGCCTTGGCGCCCGCTTCGTAGAGCGCGGGATAATCTTGCGGCGGGATCACGCCGCCGACCACGATCATGATATCGCCGCGGCCTTCCGCCTCGAGCGCCTCGCGCAAGCTTGGCACCAGCGTGAGGTGGCCGGCGGCAAGCGATGAAACGCCGACAATATGCACGTCGTTCTCAACCGCCTGGCGGGCGGCTTCCTCCGGCGTCTGGAACAGGGGGCCGATATCGACGTCGAAGCCGAGATCGGCGAAGGCCGATGCGATCACCTTCTGCCCCCGGTCGTGGCCATCCTGGCCCATCTTGGCGACGAGAATACGGGGGCGCCGCCCATGCGCGGTCTCGAAACTGTCGATGAGCTCTTTGATGCGGTTCAAGCTTCCGTCCATGCGACCCATCTCCGCCCGGTAAACGCCGGTGATCGCCGAAACCTCCGCCCGGTGGCGGCCATACACCTTCTCCAGAGCATAGGAGATTTCGCCGACCGTTGCCTTAACGCGCGCAGCTTGGACGGCGCCTTCAAGCAGGTTGCCGGTCGCTGTCTCGGCGTAACGGGTGAGCGCGTCAAGAGCCGACTGCACCTCTTCCTCGTTGCGCTCTGCCTTGAGGCGGGCGAGCTTGTCGAGCTGCTGGCGCCTGACCGCCCGGTTGTCCACTTTCAGGATGGCGATGTCGGCCTCGCTGTCGGGGCGATATTTGTTCACGCCGACGATGGTTTGCCGCCCCGAGTCGATGCGGCCCTGGGTGGCGGTCGCGGCTTGCTCGATCATGCGTTTGGGAATGCCGGCCTCGATGGCCTTAGCCATGCCGCCGAACTTCTCGACATCCTCGATATGCTTCAGCGCGCGTGCGGCGAGGTCGTAAGTGAGACGCTCGACATAGAAGCTACCGCCCCACGAGTCGATGGTCCGGGTGGTGCCGGATTCCTGTTGCAGCATGAGCTGGGTATTGCGGGCGATACGCGCCGAGAAATCGGTGGGGAGCGCAAGGGCCTCGTCGAGCGCGTTGGTGTGCAGCGACTGGGTGTGGCCCTGGGTCGCCGCCATGGCCTCGACGCAAGTGCGCACGACATTGTTGAACACGTCCTGCGCGGCGAGGCTCCAACCGCTCGTCTGGCAATGAGTCCTGAGCGCGAGCGAGCGTGGGTCTTTCGGATCGAACTCCTCCTTGATCAGCTTCGCCCAGAGAAGGCGCGCGGCCCGCATCTTGGCGATCTCCATGAAGAAGTTCATGCCGATCGCCCAGAAGAACGACAGCCGCGGGGCAAACGCATCGATATCGAGGCCGGCGGCCACGCCCGCGCGCACATATTCGACGCCGTCGGCCAGCGTGTAGGCGAGCTCGAGGTCGGCGGTCGCTCCCGCTTCCTGCATGTGGTAGCCGGAGATCGAGATCGAGTTGAACTTCGGCATGTGCTTCGACGTGTAGGCAAAGATGTCCGACACGATGCGCATCGAGGGTGTGGGCGGGTAGATATAGGTGTTGCGCACCATGAACTCTTTGAGAATGTCGTTCTGGATCGTGCCCGAGAGC
>JACMJU010000042.1 GCA_014380485.1 Methyloceanibacter sp. | reverse complement strand
TCGAGACCGGCTCGGCCATCACGTGGAAATATCCGAGCTGCATCCTGCGCGGCGACGGCTCGCGCGGCGAGTTCTACTCAATCGCCATCTCCAACGGCTATCAGCAGGTCGATTCCGGCACCAAGATGATCCATCTCGGTCGCGACACGTCGAGCCGCATCATCTCCAAGGGCATCGCCGCCGGGCATTCCAACAACACCTATCGCGGGCTGGTCTCGGCGCATCGCCGGGCCGCCAACGCGCGCAACTTCACCAACTGCGACTCGCTGCTCATCGGCGACAAATGCGGCGCCCATACCGTGCCCTATATCGAGGCCAAGAACGCGAGCGCCACCTTCGAGCATGAGGCGACCACCTCCAAGATCTCCGACGATCAGCTCTTCTACTGCCTGAGCCGCGGCCTGTCGGCGGAGGAGGCGGTGGCGCTGATCGTCAGTGGCTTCGTGCGTGACGTGCTCCAGCACCTCCCCATGGAGTTCATGGCTGAAACGCAGAAGCTGATCGGCATCAGCCTGGAGGGCAGCGTTGGGTAGCGCAGCGAAGCTTGACGGCGATCTGGAGGCCATGTCGCGCCGGGACCTGATCGGCGAGGTCACGCGCCTGCGCGCGGGCATCCGCGAGCACCGCGATTCGAGCGGTCATGATCTTTGCTGGCATCACCCCCGGCTTTGGGGGCTTCTGCCCGAGAAGACCGATCCTCTGCCGGCGGTGCCGCCCTGGCCGGAATTCCTCGCCGGCTGCCTGAGATACAGGCGGTCGCTCGACGCGGCGTTGCCGGGCCGGGTTCGTCCCGTCGGCGACTACCAAGGAGAGGTGGCTCAGGCCGCGTCCCGGCGAAAAAAGAGTCATTATCAGAGAGTTGGGAAAACGACGTAATGCTTGAGATCAAGAATTTGCACGTCAATGTCGATGGCCGCGAGATCCTCAATGGCCTCGACCTCACGCTTCCTCAGGGCGAGGTGCACGCCATCATGGGCCCTAACGGCTCCGGAAAGTCGACGCTCGCCTACGTGCTGGCCGGCAAGAGGGAATACGAGGTCACCGCGGGTTCCGTCACCTGGAAGGGTGAGGACCTGCTTGCCATGGAGCCGAGCGAGCGCGCCGTCGCCGGGGTGTTTCTCGCCTTCCAGTACCCAATCGAGATTCCCGGCGTCGCCACCATGACCTTCCTGCGCACGGCGGTGAACGCCCTGCGCAAGGCGCGTGGCGAAGCCGAGCTGTCGACCCCCGATTTCTTGCGCTTCGTGCGCGAGAAGGCGCAAGCCCTCAAGATCGAGCCCGAGATGCTCAAACGCCCGCTTAATGTCGGGTTTTCCGGCGGGGAGAAGAAGCGCAACGAAATCCTGCAAATGGCCTTGCTCGAGCCGTCGCTTTGCGTGCTCGACGAGACCGATTCCGGCCTCGACATCGATGCCATGCGCATCGTCGCCGAGGGCGTAAACGCACTCCGCTCTCCGGAGCGGGCCATGCTCGTCATCACCCACTATCAGCGCCTCCTGAACTATATCGTGCCGGACCGCGTGCATGTGCTTTCCGACGGGCGGGTGGCACGCTCCGGCGGGCCTGAGGTGGCGCTCGAGCTCGAGGAGTCGGGCTACACGGAATTCGACGGCAAGGCGGCCTAGCGGCAAGCTGCGTAGCGGCGAGCGGCCCAAAGGAAAGGTGCGATGGACCTCCCAGTCCAGCAATTCAGGACCAAGGCCGAACAGGCCTATCTCGATTTGTTCGAGACGGCTGAGGACGCGCTTCCCGGCGCCCGCGATCCCTTTGTCTCTGGCTTGAGGGCTAAGGCCATCGGGGCCTATGGCCGGCTTGGCCTGCCCCATCGCCGCGTCGAGGCCTGGAAATATACCGACCTTCGCGCGCGGCTGACCGAGGTCAATCCGCTGGTCAAGGCGGATGGCGCGGCCGTAAGCGAGGCCGAGCTCGGGCAGGCGCTTGGCGCCGAGATCGCGAGCCTTCCCGCCTATCGTCTCGTCGTCGTCGAGGGCGATCTCAGAGCCGACCTCTCCGACCTCGCCGGCCTGAAATCGGCCGGTGTCGAAGCGGTGTCGTTGGCGCGGGCTCTCGAGAAACCGCCGGTCTGGCTGAAAAGGACGCTTGCCCAGGTCAACCCGCGCGCGGACGACGCCGTGCTCGCGCTGAACGCCGCGCTGATGACGGGGGGCATCGCCTTGCGCATCGGGGAGGGGGTGATCCTCGACAAGCCCGTTCACCTCATCCAACTCGACGGCGTGGGCGATCCCGCCTCGATCTTCACCCGCAACGTCGTCGTCGCCGAAACCGGCAGCGCGGCCACTTTGGTGGAAAGTTTCGGCAGCCTCGGCCTCCGCTTACTTCAGCGCAACGCGGCAACGGAGCTCAGGATCGGCGCCAAGGCTGCAGTCAAGCACGTCAAGGTGCAGCGTGACCGCGACGACGCGTTCCATCTTTCAACCTGGCTGGTCGAGCTCGGCGCGGATGCCCGCTACGACGCCTTCCAGTTCTCGACCGGCGCGAGCCTCACACGCAATCAGGTCTATCTGTGCTTCGCCGGCGAGGGGTCGGCGGCCGATATTTCCGGCGCCTTTCTCTTGCGCGCCAGGCAGCACTGCGACACGACGCTGCTTGTCGAGCACCGCGTGCCGCGTTGCACGAGCCGCGAGCTGTTCAAGGGCGTGCTCGACGGCGAGGCACGCGGCGTGTTCCAAGGCAAGATCATCGTCTCGCCCGGCGCGCAGAAGACCGACGGCAAGCAGATGGCGGGTGCGCTGCTCCTGTCGGAGACGGCGGAGTTCGATTCCAAGCCCGAACTTGAGATTTTCGCCGACGACGTGGTCTGCGGCCATGGGTCGACCTCCGGTCAGATCGACGAGGAACTGCTGTTCTATCTGGAGGCGCGCGGCATCCCCGAGTCCCAAGCCCGCGCCCTCCTGATCCAGGCCTTTGTCGGCGAGGCGCTCGAAAAGGTCGAGGACGAGGCGCTTCGCGAAGCGCTTGGCCACGCCTCGGCCGACTGGCTCGGCGTCAGGGTCGAGTGACGGAGCGGCCGATGACCGTGCTCACACCTTCGGTCAAGGATTTGAAGGCGGCTCGCGCCCCCTTCGACGTGGAAGCGATCCGCGCCGACTTCCCCATTCTATCCCGGGAGGTGAACGGCAAGAGGCTCGTCTATCTCGACAATGGCGCCTCGGCGCAGAAGCCGCAGCTCGTGCTGGACACGATCCAGCGCGCTTACGGGCATGAATACGCCAATGTGCATCGCGGGCTGCATTATCTCAGCAATCTCGCCACCGCCCATTTCGAGCAGGCGCGCGAGACCGTGCGCCGCTTCGTCAATGCGCGCTCGGACGAGGAGATCATCTTCACCCGCAACGCCACCGAAGCGATCAACCTGGTCGCTTCTTCCTATGGCGCGCCCCATATCGGGGAGGGGGACGAAATCCTTCTCACCATCATGGAGCACCATTCCAACATCGTGCCCTGGCACTTCCTGCGCGAACGCCAAGGGGCGGTGTTGAAATGGGCGCCGGTCTCGGAGAACGGCGAGTTTCTGCTCGAAGAGTTCGAGCGGCTTATCAGCCCGCGCACGAAAATCATTGCTTTGACTCACATGTCCAACGTGCTCGGCACCATCGTGCCGCTCAAAGAAGTGGTGCGGATCGCGCATGAGCGCGGCATCCCCGTCCTCGCCGATGGCGCGCAAGGGGCCGTGCATCTTCCCGTCGATGTGCAGGACCTCGATGTCGATTTCTATGCCTTCACCGGACACAAGCTCTATGGGCCGACCGGCATCGGCGTGCTCTACGGCAAGAAGGAGCACTTGGAGGCCATGCGGCCTTACCAGGGCGGCGGCGAGATGATCGCCTGGGTCACCACCGAGAATGTGGCCTACGGCAAGCCGCCGCACCGATTCGAGGCGGGCACGCCGGCCATCGTCCAGGCGATCGGTCTCGGCGCGGCAATCGATTATGTCGAGAGCGTCGGCCGCGAGCGCGTCAAGGCTCATGAGGATTCGCTGCTCGACTATGCCATGCAGCGCCTCGGCGAGCTGAACTGGCTGCGTATCTACGGGCGCACCAAAGACAAGGGCAGCATCATCGCTTTCAATATGGAAGGCGCCCACCCGCACGACGTCAGCACCATTCTCGACCGTTATGGGGTGGCGGTCAGGGCCGGCACCCATTGCGCCGAGCCGCTCCTTGCCCGCTATGGGGTGACCTCGACATGCCGCGCGTCCTTCGCCATGTACAATACGATGGAAGAGGTCGATACTCTGGTCGAGGCGCTGCATAAGGCGCATGAGATGTTTGCTTAAGGTCGTCGCCGAAATGATTGAGAAGACTCAAAACGACGATACCGCTGTCCGCGCGGGCGAGCCCGAGGCGGAAGCTGGCGAGCCTGCCGAGATCAAGGCTTGCGTCGGGGCCACGGGCGGCGAGGAGGGGACGGGCTCAGCCCTTCCTCCCGATGAACTCGAGCGGCTCAAGAGCGATTTGATCGCAGCGCTCAAGACCGTCTACGATCCGGAGATTCCGGTCGATATTTATGAGCTCGGCCTGATCTATCGCCTGGAGGTCGATGACGACCGCAATATCGAGGTCGACATGACGCTGACGGCGCCGGGATGCCCGGTGGCGGGGGAAATGCCGGGCTGGGTGGAGAACGCCGTCTCCTCGGTTCCGGGCGTGGGCCAGGTCAAGGTCAAGCTCGTGTTCGACCCGCCTTGGGACACGGCCCGCATGTCGGACGAGGCGCGGCTCGCCCTCAATATGTTCTGAGACGAGCCTTGAACGCGCGCTCGATTTATCCCAACTTCCAGCCATGACCCTCCATCCCCGCCCCCAAGTGATGCACCTCACCGATGCCGCAGCCGAGCGCATCCGCGCGCTTCAAGCCGCCTCCGGCAAGGAGGTCGAAGCGGTGCGCATTGGCGTGAAGAACGGCGGCTGCGCCGGCATGGAATACACGATGGAATATGCGGAAGCGCGCAAGCCCCATGACGAGGTGATCGAGGACAAGGGGGTCACGCTCCTGATCGATCCGACCGCGGTGATGTTCCTGCTCGGCACCGAAATGGATTACCGCACCGACCGCATGCGCTCCGGCTTCGTGTTCAACAACCCGAACCAGACGTCCGCCTGCGGCTGCGGCGAGTCGGTCATGCTAAAGTCCGCCGACGAGTCTGCGCAAGACAGCTCCGAAGTCCGCGGACAGTCCTCTTAGCCCGTCATACCGGCGAAAGCCGGTATCCAGTGCCCGTGCGCTGTGCCTGTCCGGCTGGATTCCGGCTTGCGCCGGAATGACGAAAGCCGCCGGAGTTGCGCTAGTGAGATTCTAGGATTATTCGCTTCGCCTAGGTCACCCGAACCGGGCGCATCATGAAGGCGGGCACGTGATCGCCCATGCCCTGCTGCCGCGAACGGGACGGCTGAGGCGCCGCTTGAGGCTTGTTGGGTTGATTGGGTGGGGCGGCGTGACCATGAGCGGGTTTACGCTCGCCAGTGTGCTCATGCTTGGGCCGGTCGCTGTGGCGATGATCCCGCTCCTTGCCGTGATGGACGTTCGGCGGAGCGCTCGCTCGCGCCTTCGGCGCGTGATTTTTGGCGGGATGGCCTGTGTGCGGGCCCGAGCCTGAGGGGCGTTTATCGCGTCTTGAGCGGTTGCCGCGGCGATGCCGCCCATTTCCGTCCGGCCGCGTCTCGGCGGCGTCTCTTTGCTCTTCTTCGCTCGGCGCCCCGTCGATCCACGGAATCTCGTGGCGGAGCAGCTTCTCGATTGCCTTGAGCGCCTTGAAGTCCCTCCGGCTCACCAGCATGGCGGCGAAGCCTTCGCGCCCGGCCCGTCCCGTCCGCCCAATACGATGGATATAGTCTTCCGGGTGAATCGGCACGTCATAATTGAAGATGTGGCTCACCTCGGGAATGTCGAGACCGCGCGCCGCCACGTCGCTCGCGGCAAGGAAGGCGATCTGACCGCTGCGGAAGGCATCGAGCGTCGCTGTGCGCTGGTGCTGATCCAAGTCCCCGTGCAAAGCGCCGACATTGAAGCCATGGCGCTGGAGCGAGCGGTATAGGATGCCGACATCCTTCTTGCGATTGCAGAAGATGATGGCGTTCTTGACGTCGACCTCCCGCATCAAAGCCCTCAGCGCCTCGCGCTTTCCCGCCGGATCGTCCGGCGCCTTCTTCAGCCTTTGCACGATGGTCGCCGCCGCGGTCGCCTGCGGCGCGACTTCGATGCGTTCGGGGCTGTGCAGGAATTTGTCGGCCAAGCGCTGAATTTCAGCCGGCATGGTGGCGGAGAAGAACAGGGTCTGCCGCGTGAAGGGCAGGAGCTTGCAGATGCGCTCGACGTCCGGAATGAAGCCCATGTCGAGCATGCGGTCGGCCTCGTCGACCACCAGGATCTCGATGCCGTTCAGCAGGAGCTTGCCGCGCACGAAATGATCGAGCAGCCGGCCGGGCGTGGCGATCACCACGTCGGCGCCGCGATCGAGCTTGCGATCCTGATCCTCGTAGGACACCCCGCCGATCAACAGCGCCACGGTGAGCTTGTGGTTCTTGCCGAGAATTTCGAAATGCTCGGCCACTTGCGCGGCGAGCTCGCGGGTAGGCTCCAGGATCAGCGAGCGTGGCATGCGCGCCCGTGCGCGGCCGCGCTCGAGCCGGGTCAGCATCGGCAGCACAAAGGAAGCGGTCTTGCCGGTCCCGGTCTGCGCGATACCGAGGACGTCGCGGCCGGCGACGACCACGGGCACGGCTCGATCTTGAATGGGGGTGGGCGTTTCGAAGCCTGCCGCTTCAACGGCAGACAACACTTTGGGGCTTAGACCAAGATTCGAGAAGCTCATGCGTTAGCAAATTTCCGCGCGACCCGTAGCCACGCGTATTTCTTTCTTTAGGCGCAAATATTTGCTGCAATGATTCGCAGCCTTTGCGCAAGACACGTCGGAAGCGAAGCGATGATTATGCCCTGCTATTGCTTGGCTCTCAGATAAGGGGCCAAGCCTCGCGGCGCAAGTGGCAAATTTGCTCGGCGCCCCTTGTGAAGCGGCATTAAGGCTGCAACCAATAGACCGTTCGAGGCTTTTTTGAGCAAACGCAAGCGAGCGAAGGGGCGTCAGCGCCATGAATGCGACCGATCATGCCGAAGTGGCGGTCATGCCGCCATTGCTCTTTCTCGGCGCGCTCGCGCTCGGTTCCGTGCTGAGCCTCGCCGTTCCGATCGGGCCGGGGCCGGGATCGGCGAACGCCCTTGCGCTCACCGCCGGCCTGACCTTTGTCCTGATCGGTTTTACCCTTGTCGCCCTTGCGGTCCGCAATTTCCGCTTTGCCGGGACCAGCGTCGTTCCGGGGGAGCCGGCGACGACGCTCGTCGTCACCGGGCCTTATCGCTTCACCCGCAACCCGATCTATGTCGGTTTCGTGCTCGCCTATTTCGGGTTCGCTATCGTGCTGACCAGTATGTGGGTGCTGTTGCTGCTAATCCCGGTTCTGGTCATCTTGCAGCGCGGCGTGGTGGCGCGGGAGGAAGACTATCTCGAGCGGCAGTTCGGCGAAGCCTACCGCAAATACAAGACGCGCGTGCCGCGCTGGCTTTAGCTCAAATATCCAGTTCGTCCGGCTTGGCGAACGCCGCGCGCTCCTGAATGAAGCGGAAGCGCGCCTCGGGCTTGTTGCCCATGAGCTGATCGACCAGCTTACCCGTGCTCTTGTCGTCGTCGGCGAGCTCGACCCTGAGCAGCAAGCGCGCCTTTGGGTCCATGGTCGTTTCCTTGAGCTGCCTCGGCATCATCTCGCCCAAGCCTTTGAAGCGTGAAACGTCGACCTTGCCCTTGCCGTTGAATTCCTTGAGCATCAATTCGTCCTTATGCGCGTCGTTGCGGGCGTAAAAAATTTTTGCCCCCTGGCTCAAGCGATAGAGCGGCGGCACGGCAAGATAAAGGTGACCTCCCGCGATCAGCTCGCGCATCTCGCGGTAAAAGAAGGTGATGAGGAGGGAGGCGATATGGGCGCCGTCGACATCGGCGTCGGTCATGACCACGACCTTCTCGTAACGCAAATCCTCCTCGCGATAGCGGGACCCGGTGCCGCAGCCGAGTGCCTGGATCAGGTCGCTCAACAACTGGTTGTCGGCAAGCTTGGTCGAGCTCGCGCTTGCCACGTTGAGGATTTTGCCTCTGAGGGGCAGCACGGCCTGGGTCGCACGGTCGCGCGCCTGTTTGGCGGAGCCACCGGCCGAGTCGCCTTCGACGATGAAGATCTCCGTCCCTTGCGCGCCGCTTACGGCGCAATCGGCGAGCTTGCCGGGAAGCCGCAATCGCCGCGTCGCCGTCTGCCGGCCGATCTCCTTCTCCTTCTTCCGGCGGAGACGCTCTTCGGAACGGTCGACCACCCAATCGAGCAGAAGGTTCGCCTGCGACGGGTTTCCGGTCAGCCAATGGTCGAAGGCGTCGCGCACGGCGCCCTCGACGATGCGGGCGGCTTCCGGGCTTGCGAGCCTGTCCTTGGTCTGGCCCTGGAACTCGGGCTCGCGGATGAACAGGGACAACATGGCCCCAGCCGTGCCGAGCACGTCGTCGGCCGTTAGCTGGCCTACGCGCTTATGCCCGGTGAGCTCACCATAGCCTCGCAAGCTCTTGGTGAGCGCGGCGCGCAGTCCCGCTTCATGGGTCCCGCCGTCCGGCGTCGGCACGGTGTTGCAATAGGAGCTCAAGAAGCCGTCGTCGGTGGCGATCCAGGCGATCGCCCATTCGACCGAGCCGGAGCCTTCGGTTTTCTCGATCCGTCCCGTGAACACGTCTTTGGTGACGGTCTCCTGGCCTTCGATGCGGCTCGCCAGGAAGTCCTTGAGCCCGCCGGGGAAGTGAAAGACGGCGCTCTCGGGCGTCTCGCTGTCGCCGGCGAGCAGAGCGTTGGCGCACGACCATCGGATTTCGACGCCGCGAAAGAGATAGGCCTTCGACCGCGCCATGCGGAACAGCCGCGCCGGCTTGAAGGCGGCGCCCTTGCCGAAGATCTTGGGGTCGGGCCTGAAGCGGACGCGCGTGCCGCGGCGGTTCTTGATCGCGCCGAGGCTCTTCAAGGGGCCGTCAGGCTTCCCCCGCGTATAGCTCTGGCGATAGAGCTTCTGGCCCCGCGCCACCTCGACTTCCATCGTCTCCGACAACGCGTTGGCGACCGAGACGCCGACGCCGTGTAGCCCGCCGCTCGTCTCGTAGACCTTGGAGTTGAATTTCCCGCCCGCATGCAGCGTGGTCATGATGATTTCGAGCGCGGATTTCTTCTTGAATTTCGGGTGCGGATCGACCGGGATGCCGCGGCCGTTATCGGTCACGGTGAGGAAGCCATCCGGCTCGAACGCGACCCCGATATGATCGGCGTGGCCCGCCACCGCCTCGTCCATGGCGTGGTCGAGCGCCTCGGCGAAGAGGTGGTGCATCGCCTTCTCGTCGGTCCCGCCGATATACATGCCGGGGCGCCGGCGCACCGGCTCGAGCCCTTCGAGCACCTCGATATCGGCGGCGGTGTAGGCCTCCTCGGCGCGGGACGGGGCGCGGCCTTGCGACGGCTGCTTGCCCGGCTTGACCGGCCTTTTCCTCGGCTCGTCATCGAGCTTGGCGAACAGGTCGCGCGATGTGGCGGCTTTGCGCATGGGTCTTTTCGACACCAGGGGCTCCACGAATCTCAACTGCACAGGGAACGAAGTTAGCTCGCACGCGCCCGCGGCTTTTTCAAGAGCGAGAACCGGCCGAGGCCTCAGCCGATCTTGCCGCCGCCCACCTTGGAGATGGCGAGCAGCGACGGTCTGGGCGGGATGTTCGGATCGAAATCCGGCCAGCGCGTGGCAGGGTCGGCGAAGGTCGAAGCCCGTTCGAACCCTTTATAGCGGTCGGTGGCGTCGGTACCCGGGTGCTGCACGGCGACGAACACCGTCTCCTGGTCCGGCGTGAAGCAAGGGCCGGACAGCTCCGCGCCGACCGGGCAGCGGAAGAAAAGCTTCGCCGTGCACCGCCGCGCGCCTTCGGTTTCCAGCGCATAGAGGCCGTCGGCTCGTCCGGTAGGCCAGGGCTCGCCCTGGTCGGTTGAGATCCAGAGCCGCCCTTGCGCGTCGACCGCGGCGTTGTCGGGGCACGCGAACCAGCCATTGTCGGACGTCGTCGGATTCCACCGCGCTCCGACCTCTGCTAACGAGGGATCGCCGCAGCGCACCAACAAATCCCACGCGAAACTGCCGGCGGCGTGGTCGCCGTCGGGCGGGATCATCTCGATGATGTGGCCCAACACATTCTCCGCCCGCGGATTGGCGGCGTCCTCTTGCCCGGCTTGGCGATCCTTGTTGTTGGTCAGGATCACATAGACGCGGCCGGTGACAGGATTCGGCTGCACGTCCTCGGGCCGGTCCATGCGGGTGGCGCCGAGCAGGTCGGCGGCGATGCGCGCATCGATGACCACGTCGCCCTGGTCGACGAATCCGTTCTCCGGCGTGAGCGGGCCATGTCCAAACACGAGCGGGAGCCAAGTGACGCTCCCGTCGGCGTCAAATCGCGCGACCGACAGCGTTCCTTCCGACAAAAGCCGCCTATTCGCCGCGCGATCGTCAGGAGCGTATCTTCCGCCGGAGACGAAGCGATATACATAGTCGAAGCGGGCATCGTCGCCGCTATAGACGACGACGCGCCCGTCTTTGTTGAGAATGCATTCGGCGCCTTCGTGGCGGAAGCGGCCGAGCGCGGTGTGCTTCACCGGCACCGAAGCCGGGTCGAAGGGATCGATCTCGACGATCCAGCCGAAGCGGTTCGGCTCGTTCGGCTCCTTGTCGACATTGAAGCGGTCGACGAACTTGCCCCAGGCCTGCCACAGGCCCGGCACCCCGTAGCGGTCATAGCTCTTGGCCTGAGCGCCGCCGAGCCCTGCGGGCGGCTTACCGCTTTGCGCGCAGAGCGCGCTCCAGAAATAGCCGTGGAAATTTTCCTCGGCGGTGAGATAGGTGCCCCACGGCGTGACCCCTCCGGCGCAATTATTGAGCGTGCCGAGGATGTTCCGGCCTGACGGGTCGGCGCCCGTCTTCATCCGCTCATGTCCGGCTGCCGGTCCATCGACCGTCATCGCCGTGTTGGCGGGGCTGATGCGGCGGTTGTAGGCACTGTCGAGCACGGGCCGCCACCGATCCTCGTCACGCGCGATCTCGACGATGGTGACGCCATGCGCCGCCATTTCGATCGCGACCAGCTCCGGCGTCATATCGGGAAAGCAGATCAAGTCCTGGCGGACGATGCCGGGGAACATGACCTCCTCGTTGGTATATTCGTGATTGACGCAGAGGAGGCCGCGCCCGCCCTTATCATCCAACGGAAGGAAGGCAACGTAGTCGTTGTTGTAACCGAACTGCTTCAATTGCGCCGCTTCGCTCTGGCGCAGCGGATCGAAGGGAGGCGAGTCGGGAAACAGCGGATCCCCCCATCGGAGCAGCACGTCGGCCCGATACCCGTCAGCGACATGGTGCGTGCCATCGACGCCGGCGTGGATTTCGGCGAAGGCGAAACGATCCACCTCCTCTTCGGCATGGGCGGTGCGCTCAGCAAGAAGCGCCGGTCCGAACAGCGCCGCGGCGGCTGTGGCCCCGAGCGTGCCGCGCATCACCTCTCGGCGGCTGTAGCGCCGCAGGATGACGTCGCCGATGGCGTCGGCCTCCGCCGGGCTGAGCGGCACATTGTCGTGGGCCTCATAGGCCTCGGCCCTGTTGCAGAAGCCGTCGCTTCTTGCCATATGCGATATCTCGGTCACGATGGGGCGGCGGAGACTAGACCCGCACCGTAACAGATTTGCGAAGCGGAAAGGCGCGATGGCGGCAGAGACTCCGATTTGCGATTTCGGCTGGAAGGCGCCCGCCTTCCGCCTTCCCGGCGTCGACGGCAAAACCTACAGCCTCGATGGGTTAAAGGGACCGAACGGCACGCTGGTGATGTTCATCTGCAATCACTGCCCTTATGTGAAAGCGGTGATCGACCGCATCGTGCGCGACGTTAACGAGCTGCGCGGGCTTGGCGTGAACGCCGTCGCTATTTCCTCCAACGACGCCTTGCACTACCCCGAGGATTCCTTCGCCAATATGAAGCGCTTCGCCGCGGCGCATGGCTTCACCTTTCCCTATCTCTACGATGAGAGCCAGGAGGTCGCGCGCGCCTATGACGCCGCCTGTACGCCCGATTTCTTCGGCTTCAACGCCAAGCTCGAGCTGCAATATCGGGGACGCCTCGATGAAAGCCGTAAAGAAGCAGCGCCCTTAGGCGTCCGCCGCGATCTCTGGGAAGCGATGAAGGAGATCGCGCTGACCGGGCACGGGCCCCGCGAGCAAATCGCCTCGATCGGCTGCTCCATCAAGTGGAAGGCGGCCTGACTCTCGGATTGATCGCGCTCTCTGCTGTGCGGCGGCGTTAACCTCCGCTTAAGCCTGCCGCTTTCCCGTTTCTTTACGGGCGACCGCTAAAATTCGTGTCGAAAGCGGCGGAGTTTAAGCGTCATGGTCATCCGTTACGCCACCTTGGCGGCGCTTGGAGCGGCCTCCATCTGGGCCGTCATCACGATCGGCGCGAGCGAGGGTCAATGGCTTCTGGCCGATACCGGCCTAGCCCGGGGTGAGGGCAATATCGCCTACTGGCTCTTGGCCGCCATCGCCACGCTCATCACGGTTTCACTCGGGCGCTTCTTGATCTTCGGGCGGACGCCCGTGGTCGACGGCTGGTACGAGGAACACAAGTCGTGGATTTACACCATCCTCGGCGGAGGGCTGCTCTACGCGGGGTACTGTCTGATGTAAACGATGCGGATTTGGGGGAGCCTGGCGGGAACCTTGCTGCCGCGCCGACGGGGGAACGCGGAGAAGGTTCGGCAGGCCGGGCTCAAAGTGGGGCGGCCGCCCATGAGAGCGACCGCCCCAACTTTTTGCGAAATCGCCGCCGGCCTCAGACGCTGTAATACATGTCGAACTCGATGGGGTGGGGGAACATCTCGAAACGCTCCACCTCTTCCATCTTGAGTTCGAGATAGGAGTCGATCGCGTCGTCGGTGAAGACGTTGCCCTTCTTGAGGAAGGCGCGGTCCTTGTCGAGCTCCTCGCAAGCCTGGCGCAACGAGCCGCACACCGTCGGCACCTTCTCGAGTTCCTCCGGCGGCAGATCGTAGAGATTCTTGTCGATTGGATCGCCGGGGTTGAGCTTGTTCTCGATCCCGTCAAGACCGGCCATGAGCATGGCGGCGAAGGCGAGATAAGGATTGGCGCCGGGATCGGGGAACCGAACCTCCACGCGCTTGGCCTTGGGCCCCGATCCGAGCGGAATGCGGCAG
>JACMJU010000041.1 GCA_014380485.1 Methyloceanibacter sp. | reverse complement strand
GCGCGGGCGCTCGAACGCGGCGCCTTCCGCGATATCTATGTCGGCGAGGGCCTGACCGGAGCGCGGGCGGCGCTTCAGGCCGCGCGGAGCGGGCGGAGGCGCGGACCTCGCGCGCTAACCCTTGAGGAACACGAAGCGGCGCTCGGCCTGGTTGCGGATCTCGAAGCCGCGTTTGCGCCGCTCGCCGCGTTGGCGGCAGAGCCTTCACCGCACGAAGCGGCGCGCCTCGCCGAGGCTCATGCGGCCACAGCAGAGGCGTTGGCACGCGATAAAGGCGGCTCGTCGCCGGGGCTGTGGCAGGGCGATGCCGGGGAAGCCCTTTCGGTGCTGCTGGCCGAACTGATCGACGCGGGGCACGGCCTCGCGCTCCCCGCCGCCGACTATCCGCCCTTCTATCGGAGCCTCGTCGCCGGGGAAGTGGTGCGGCCGCGCGCGGCGCTCCATCCGCGCCTCTTCATCTGGGGCCCGCTCGAAGCACGGCTCCAGCAGCCCGATTTGGTGATCCTGGGCAGCCTCAATGAAGGGGTATGGCCACGGCCTCAGGACGCGGGTCCATGGCTCAGCCGGCCCATGCGCGACGCCCTCGGGCTCGCTCCCCCTGAACGCCGCCTCGGCCTTGCCGCTCACGATTTCGCCCAAGCGCTCGGCGCCCGCGAGGTCTATCTCACCCGCGCACTCAAAGTGGACGGGGTGCCGACCGTGCCGTCGCGCTGGCTGCAGCGGCTGCTGGCTTTGGTCAAGGCGGCAGGCCTCGAGAATAGAATCTTACCCCTCCAGAGTTGGGTCTCATGGGCCCGGCAGCGCGACCACGCGCCTTCATTCGAGCCCGTGAGGCCGCCCCAGCCGAGACCGCCGGCGGAAGCGCGACCGCGCAAATTGAGCGTGACCCGGATCGAACGATGGATCGCCAATCCGTACGAGATCTTCGCGCGCGACATCTTGAAACTCGAACCCCTGAAAGCGCTCGGCGCCGAGCCCGACGCGGCTTTGCGCGGTCAGATCATCCATCGCGCCTTGCAGGAATTCTCGCGCGATCATCCCGATCGGCTCCCCGACGATACCGAAGAGGCGCTGAGCCGGATCGCCGACCGGCATTTTGAGGCGCTGGGCGTTTCGCCCGTTGTGAGGGCCTTTTGGCGCCCCGCTTTCCGTCGCTTCGCGCGATGGTTCGCACTAACGGAGCCAGCGCGGCGGGACGGCGTGACAGGCATCATGACCGAGGCCGACGGCGTACTCGATCTCAACACCGGCTTCAGTCTCACCGCGCGCGCCGACCGCATCGATATCGCGGCAGACGGATCGGCGGTGATCTACGATTACAAGACCGGCAAGCTTCCCGTGACAAGCCATGTCGATGGACTCTTCGCGCCGCAACTTCCCCTCGAAGCCCTGATCGCCGAGGAGGGCGGCTTCGCCGATCTCGGCCGGCGCCCCGTCAGCGGTCTCGTCTATATCAGCGCCTCGGGCCGTAACGAGGGCGGCGAGGAGCGCGAGGCGGCCAATACCGCTCCCTCCATTCTCGCCCACGAGGCGCGGGCGAAACTCACGGCGCTCGTCGCGCGCTATGCCGACCCGGCGACGCCCTACGAGGTTGGGCGACGGTCGGCGCCGGCTTTCCGCCGCATCTACAAATACGACGAGTATGAGCACCTCGCCCGCATCAAGGAGTGGCTCACGCAGGAGGCAGAGGAGGATTTCGGATGAGCCCGCGCCCGCCGCTTCCGCCCGAGGCCGACGCCAATCAGGCGCGCGCCTCCGACCCCTCAGCCTCTGCCTGGGTGTCGGCCAGTGCCGGCACCGGCAAGACCGAGGTGCTGGTCCTGCGCGTTCTCCGCCTGCTGCTTTCAGGGTTCAAACCGGAATCCATCCTGTGCCTGACCTACACCAAGACCGCGGCGGCGGAGATGCAGAACCGCCTGCTGCGCGAGCTTGCCGACTGGGCAACGATCGGAACAGACGTCCTAGGCAAAAAACTCTCCGAACTCACGCGTTCCGAGCCGGACGCGGAGACTTTGCGTATCGCGCGGCGTCTGTTCGCGCGCGCGCTCGAAGCCAAAGGCGGCCTCAAGATCCACACCATCCACGGCTTTTGTGAGCGGCTGCTGCAGCGTTTCCCGCTCGAAGCGCAGGTTACGCCGCATTTCTCCGTGCTCGACGAGCGCGAGCAGACCCGGATGCGGCGCGCCGCTTTCGACGCCACGCTCGCCCGCGCTGCCGAGGACAGCGAGGGCGACCTCGGTCGGGCTCTCGCCAAGGTCCTAGCGCTCACCGCGGGCGATTATTTGCGCCAGGTGATCGATACCGTGATCGCCAAGCGTGCGGAGCTTGCCCTTATGGCCGCCTATCACGCCGGCCGCGCCGATTGGGCCGAGGCCGAGGGGTTGGCGCTCAAGCGCCTGTTCGGTGTGGGCGAAGTCGAGGAAGCGGCGCTGCTCGCGCAGCTCGCAGGCGTCCTGAGTGACATTGAGATCGATGCAGCCATCGCGGCCTTCGCGGGCTTCGGCTCAACCGCCGGCACGGACAAGGAGGCCGAAGCCAATCTTCGCGAGGCAAAAGTGAGGGAGGGAGACCGCCGGGCTGCGGCGCTGGCGGCAATGCTCCTCACGCTGGACGGAAAGCCCCGAAACCAGATTTGCACCAAGGGTTTCGCCAGGACGGAGCCGGTCATTGCGGCCCGCCTTGTCGGCGCGCAGGCCGCCTTCGCCGGCCTCTATGACAAGCTCGCGCATTTGCGCATGGCCGAGGCGAGCGCCGCGGTGATTGCCATCGCCGAGGCGGTGCGGGCCGAGTACGAGCGGCGAAAGCGGGCCGAGGCTGCACTCGACTATGACGACCTCATCGTCAAGACCCAGAACCTGCTTTCGCGCGCAGACGCCGCTTCTTGGGTGCTCTACAAGATCGACGGCGGTGTCGACCACATCCTGGTCGACGAGGCGCAGGACACCAATCCCGTGCAATGGACCATCATCGAGAGCCTGGCGGCGGAGTTCTTCGCCGGCGCGGGCAGAAGCGACAAACTCCGCACGTTGTTCGCCGTCGGCGACGAGAAGCAGTCGATCTATAGTTTCCAGGGCGCGAACCCGGTGCGGTTCGGCGAGTTCGGCCGCGCCTTCCAGCAAAAAGCCGGGGCGCTCTCGCTGACCTGGCACAAGGTGCCGCTCACCCTCTCGTTTCGCTCGACCGCGCCGATCCTCAAAGGCGTCGATGGTGTTTTCGCCCGCGCGCCGGCAACCAACGGATTGATCTGGGAGGACGGCGCAACCATTACGCACCAGACTTTTCGCACCGGCCAAGCGGGGCTGGTCGAATTGTGGACGGTCGAGACCGAAGAGCCGGCCGAGCCCGCCGATGCCTTCGAACCCTGGAACGAGGAACCGGCGGGCGCTCGCGCGGTCGATGCGCTCGCCAAGCGGATCGCGACGAGGATCAAAACATGGCTCGACCGCGGCGAAGAACTTCCCGCGCAAGGCCGCAACGTCAAGGCCGGCGATATCCTGATCCTGGTCCGCCGCCGCGAGCCGTTCACCACGCCCATGATCCGCGAGCTGAAGCGGCTCGGTGTGCCGGTCGCCGGCGCCGACCGCATGAAGCTGACCGATCAACTCGCCGTGCAGGACCTCGTGGCGCTCGCCGACGTGCTGCTCATGCCGGAGGACGATCTGGCGCTCGCCGTCGTGCTCAAGAGCCCGCTTTTCGGTTTCGACGACGATGACTTGTTCGCGCTCGCGCATGGGCGGTCCGGTTCGCTGTGGTCGGCGCTAAGAGCCAAGGCAAAGGACGAGCAGCGCTTTGCCGACGCCGCCGACAGGCTTTCGCGGTGGCTTGCACGAGTGGACTTTCTACCGCCTTACGAATTCTTCTCCGAATTGCTCGGCGCCGACGGGCAACGGCTGCGCAAGAGCATGCTCACGCGCCTCGGACCGGAGGCGGCGGAGGCGATCGACGAGTTTCTCGATCTGGCGCTCGCCTATGACCGCGAGGCCGCGCCGTCACTGCAAGGCTTCGTCAACCAGCTTCGCGCCGGCGACGTGGAGATCAAGCGCGACATGGAGCAGGAGCGCGACGAGGTTCGCATCATGACCGTGCACGGCGCCAAAGGCTTGCAGGCACCGATCGTATTCCTGCCCGACACCTGCGCCAAGTTGCGCATGCAAGGGCCGAGGCTCTATCCCATCCCGCGTGCGGGCGCGCCTCCCGGCGAGGTGAGCCATCTGGTGTGGCCGCCTCCCGGTCATACCAAGCTTTCGGCGCTGGAAGACAGCAAGAGGATCGTCGAGCGAGCGGAGCGTGAGGAATATCACCGCCTCCTCTATGTCGCCATGACGCGCGCGCAGGATCGGCTCTATGTCTGCGGCTGGCAGGGCGTCCAGAGGCGCGAGGACCACTCCTGGTACGACCTCGTCAAGGATGGGCTGGGTACCCTCGACGAGCATGAGGGCCATGACGGCAAGCCGGTACGAAGAATGGCGTGCGCGCAAGACAACTGCGCCCCAAAGGCCGATACGAAGCGCGAGGACCCCCCGGCAGAGCCGTTGCCGGATTGGGCGCTCGCGCCTGCGCCGCTCGAACGCGCGCGCCAGCGGCTTGCTCCTTCGCGGCTCGCTATGGGCGAGGCGGGAGTGGAGGCTTTCCCCGATCAACATCCGCTCGGGCCGCGCGCTCTCGCCGACAAGGATCGCTACGCCAGGGGACGGCTCGTCCACGCGCTGTTGCAGCATCTCCCCGAGATTGAGCCCCGCGATCAGGAGCGCGCGGCGCGGGATTTTGTCGCCGTGCGCGGCGCCGATCTTGCCCTCACCTTGAGAGAGGAGATCGTCGGCGAGTGTCTTGCCGTCGTGAGAGATGCCGCATTCGCGCCGCTGTTCCAGCCGGGAAGCCTAGCCGAGGTCCCGGTCGTGGCGCGGATAGGGAACTACGACCTCGAAGGCCAAATCGATCGCCTCGCCCTGGTCGAGGGCAGCCTTCTCATCCTCGACTACAAGACCAACCGGCCCGCGCCGAGGACCTTGAACGAGATCGCTCCCGCCTATATCGCGCAACTTGCCGGCTATCGAAAGGCGCTCGAGGACCTGTTCCCGGGGCGTCCCTTGAAGGCGGCGCTGTTGTGGACCGATGGCCCGAGGCTCATGGAAATCCCATCAACTTCGCTTGACGCCGCCGAACAGCGTCTTTTCGGCGCGTCCATCGAGCCTTGACGGCATCTTGGGGCATACCTAGGTTCCCGGCCTGACCCGAGGGCAGGCCGCTCGTGGCACCCGGCGACCAGGAGAAGCAAATGGCAACGGAAAAAGTATCGGACGACACGTTCGAAGCCGAGGTGCTGAAATCCGCGACCCCGGTGGTCGTCGACTTCTGGGCCGAATGGTGCGGTCCCTGCCGGCAGATTGCCCCCGCTCTCGAAGAGATCGCCAAGGAGCTCAACGGCAAGGTGAGAATCACCAAGCTCAATATCGACGAGAATCCGCGCACCCCTTCGACCTACAATGTGCGGGCGATCCCGACGCTGATCCTGTTCAAGGACGGCGAGGTGGCCGGAACTCTCAAGGGCGCCTATCCGAAAAATCATCTAGCCGCCTGGATCAGCGGCACGGTCGACGCCTAGCGGCCTAGAAGTCTAGCCGGTGCAGCTTGAGCACGTGGCCCGCAAGGTAGAGCGAGCCGCAGATCAGCACGCGCCCGGGTCCCGGAAGCGCGGCCTGCGACCTTAGAAGCGCATCGGGCACGCTCGAAGCGGCCGTCACGTCGAAGCCTTCGGCGCGCGCGATCCCGGCCAGGGCATCGGCGCCGAAGGCGTTGGGCTCATCGGGAATCGGCACGGTATAGATGCGTTCGACCAGGCCCTTGAAGGGGGAGATGAAGGCGTGCGCGTCCTTGGTCTCCATCATGCCGAAGACGAGATGCACCGGGCGCGGCACGCGCTCTTCGAGTTCGGCGAGCGCTTGGGCGATGACAAGACCGCCGGCCGGGTTGTGGCCGCCGTCGAGCCAGATCTCGGTGCCGTTGGCGACGTAGGCATGGAGCCCGCCGGCTCCAAGGCGCTCGAGCCGCGCCGGCCATTCGACGCGGGTGAGGCCCTGTTCCAGCGCGCGCGTGGTAAGCGCCGCGCCGAACAGGAGATCCGCAGCGGCAATGGCCGTTCCGGCGTTGTCGATCTGGTGGCGGCCATTGAGGCGCGGCAGAGGCAGGTCGATGAGCCGGTTCGGCGTTTGAAAGATCAGGCGCCCGTGCTGCTCGTACATGTCGAAATCGCGGCCGGCGACATGAAGCGGCGCACCAACCCCTTCCGCCCGCGCCTCGATCACCCGAAATGCTTCTCGCTCCTGCCGGCCGACCACGCAAGGGACACCCGGCTTGAGAATGCCCGCCTTTTCGCCGGCGATCTCCGTCAAGGTCTCGCCGAGAAAAGACACATGGTCGATCGAGATTGGCATGATCGTGGTCAGGGCGGGCCTGGCCACCACGTTGGTCGCATCGAGCCTTCCCCCCAAACCGGTCTCAAGCAGCAAGAAATCGGCAGGACTCTCGGAGAAGGCCAGGAGGGCGGCCGCCGTGGTGATTTCGAACAGCGTGATCAGCTCGCCGTCATTGGCCGCCTCGGCGCGGGCGAGACAATCGACCAACACCTCCTCGGCGATCGGCGCGGAGCCGTGCGGCCCGGCGAGCACGATGCGTTCATGAAAATGGACGAGATGCGGCGAGGTATAGACGTGCACCCGTTTGCCGAGCGCCTCGGCGATGGCCCGAGTGAAGGCGAGGAACGAGCCCTTGCCGTTGGTGCCGGCAACATGCAGTGCCGGGGGAAGCCTCTCTTCGGGATGGCCGAGGGCGGCAAGCAGGCGTTCGATCCGCCCCAGCGACAGGTCGATCGACTGCGGGTGCAACTCTTTCAGCCGCTCGAGCAGGTTGTCGCTCGATGCGATCCGGGGGCGGGACGAAGCGCGCCCGACGCTGTGCGGAATTTGAGTCAATCCCCCGTGCCCTTAGACGCGGTGCGGCAGATCAGGATTAGCGCCATTGCCGGCCCCGCTCGTCAAGTCCTCGCTCTCCTCGGTTGGAGCGGTGTCGAGGCCGTTGCCGGACAGCGCGATGGTCGAGGGCGGGGCAGCGCGCGCGAGCTTGCCGTCCTTGGCCTCGAAAAGGGCTACATCGCGGCGGGTCAACAGGTGGCAGATGCGCGCCAGCGTCCCGCGCAGCGCATGGCGATGCACCACCATGTCCACCATGCCGTGATCGTGGAGATACTCGGCGCGCTGGAAGCCGTTCGGCAGCTGCTCGCGAATGGTTTGCTCGATGACCCGCGGACCCGCAAAGCCGATCAGAGCCCCGGGCTCGGCGATATGGATGTCGCCGAGCATGGCGTAAGAAGCGGTCACGCCGCCGGTGGTCGGGTGGGTCAGCACTACGATATAGGGCAGCTTCGCTTCGCGCAGTTCCTGCACGGCGACGGTGGTGCGCGGCATCTGCATCAGCGAGAGGATGCCTTCCTGCATGCGAGCGCCGCCGGAGGCGGCGAAAAGAATGAACGGCGTGTCGCGACTGACAGCGTTGCGCATGACGGCGATCACCGCCTCGCCCGCTGCGGTGCCGAGCGAACCGCCAAGGAAGTCGAAGTCCTGTACCGCGGCAACGATCGGCTGGCCTTCGAGCCGCCCGGCGCCGGCAAGGATCGCGTCGGCGAGACCGGTCTTGCTGCGGGCGTCCTTCAGCCGGTCGGTGTAGCGGCGCTCGTCGCGGAATTTGAGCGGATCGAGGGGAACTTCGGGCAGAGGCAAGGTCTCGTATTCGGCGTCGTCGAAGACCGATTTGAGTCGCGCCCCGGCCGACATGCGCATGTGGTAATTGGAGCCCGGGACGACGAACTGGTTGGCCTCGAGGTCCTTGTAATAGATCATCTGCCCCGTCTCGGGGCATTTGACCCAAAGATTGTCCGGCAGATCCTTCTTGCGAAGGATGCTGCGGATCTTGGGCCTGACGACGCTGTTGATCCAGTTCACGGGTCTAGCAAACTCTCAAAAATTGAACGCGCTCAAAATCTCTCATCTAAAGTACTGCGGCTTCGGCCGGATGGCGCAGTGCCGCCGCGAGACGCTCGACTAGGCCGAGCACGTGCGGCTGCGTAGTGCGTGTGGCGTTGCCCTCTTGATCAAGACTCTGGGCAATGGCGGTGACGAGGGCGGAGCCCACCACCACACCCTCGGCAAGCCCGGCAATCGCGCTTACTTGCCCTTCCGTCTTCACCCCGAAGCCGACGGCGATCGGCAGGCCGGTTTGCGCCTTGATGCGCCCGACATGGCCCTTGACCTCGGCTAAGTCCGGCGCCTTCGTCCCGGTGATGCCCGCGATCGAAACGTAATAGACGAATCCGCTGGTATTGGCGAGCACCGCGGGAAGGCGCCTCGCGTCGGTTGTCGGCGTTGCGAGCCGAATGAAGTTGAGGCCGGCTGCGGCGGCGGCGGGGCGAAGTTCGGCATCCTCCTCTGGCGGCATGTCAACCACGATCAGACCGTCCGCTCCCGCTTCGACCGCGTCGGCGACGAAACCGTCCACGGGATACACATATATGGGGTTGTAGTAGCCCATTAGCACTAGGGGGGTGGCGTCATCCACCGCGCGGAAGGCCTGAACCAGGCTCAGGGTCTTCTCCATGGTCTGGCCCGATTTCAGCGCCCTCTGGGACGAGGCCTGGATCGCCGGCCCGTCGGCCATCGGGTCGGAGAAAGGCATGCCGAGCTCGATGATATCGGCGCCTGAAGCGGGCAGGGCCTTGAGGATGGCGAGCGAAGTGTCGTAATCGGGGTCGCCGGCAGTGATGAACGTGACGAGCCCGGCTCGCCCCTCCCGTTTCAACTCGGCAAATCGTCGGTCGATCCGTGTCAAACTCACATCTCCATGTGGAGGTGCTCGGCGACGGCGAAGATATCCTTGTCGCCGCGACCGCACATGTTCATGACCAGGAGATTGTCGCGCGGCAAAGTCGGCGCAAGCTTCTTGACATAGGCCAAGGCATGGGCCGGCTCGAGCGCGGGAATAATCCCCTCGATCCGCGTGCAGAGCTGGAAGGCCTGGAGCGCCTCTTCGTCGGTCACGGCGACATAGTTCACCCGGCCGGGGTCCCTGAGCCAGGAGTGCTCGGGGCCGACGCCGGGGTAATCGAGGCCGGCCGAGATGGAATGGCCCTCGAGGATCTGCCCGTCATCGTCCTGAAGAAGATAGGTGCGATTGCCATGCAGCACGCCGGGCTTGCCCCCGCTCATCGATGCGGCATGTCCGTTCATTATTTCGAGGCCATAGCCGCCCGCCTCCACGCCGTAGATCGCGACCGACCGCTCGTCGAGGAAGGGATGGAACAGGCCCATGGCGTTGGAGCCGCCGCCGATGCAGGCAACGAGCGTGTCGGGGAGCCGCCCTTCCCGCTCCAGCATCTGCTCGCGCGTCTCGCGCCCGATCACCGATTGGAAATCGCGCACCATGGCGGGATAAGGATGCGGGCCCGCGACCGTGCCGATGATGTAGAACGTGTCGTGCACATTGGCGACCCAGTCGCGAAGCGCGTCATTCATGGCATCTTTCAGCGTGCCGGAGCCGGACGTCACCGGCTTCACCTCGGCTCCGAGCAGCTTCATGCGAAACACGTTCGGGCGCTGCCGCTTGATATCGGTGGTGCCCATGTAAATCACGCAAGGAAGGCCGAACCGGGCTGCGACCGTCGCCACCGCCACGCCGTGCTGGCCGGCCCCGGTCTCGGCGATGATGCGCGTCTTGCCCATGCGGCGGGCAAGCTGAATCTGGCCGAGGCAATTGTTGATCTTGTGCGAGCCCGTATGGTTGAGCTCGTCGCGTTTGAAATAGATCTTGGCGCCGCCGAGATGCGAGGTCAGGCGCTCGGCGAAATAGAGCGGGCTCGGCCTCCCGGCGTAATGGGTGAGAAGATCGGCGAGCTCGGCATGGAAGGCGGGATCGGCTCTGGCCTCGGCATAGGCCCGCTCGAGATCGAGGATCAGCGGCATGAGCGTTTCGGCGACGAAGCGGCCGCCATAGAGCCCGAAATGCCCGCGCTCGTCGGGGCCGGCACGATAGGTGTTCAACGGGTTCGGCTCGGTGCGCGCGATCATGAGGCCTTGGCCTTTGCCTGTGGAACCGCTCCCTTCGCCGCCCGAATGAAGCGCTTCACCAGTTCGGCGTCCTTTTCGCCAGGGGCGCGCTCGACGCCCGAGGAGACATCGACGAAAGCTGCCCCGGTCACGGTGATGGCCTCGCCGACCGTGTCGGGGGTGAGGCCGCCCGACAGCGCGAAGGGCGTTCCGAAGCCCTGAAGCGCACTCCAGTCGAAGGCGACACCGTTGCCGCCCGGAAGCGGCGCGCCGGCGCCGGCCTTGGCGTCGAAGAGAATATGATCGGCGCTTGCGGCAAAGGCGCGGGCGGCCGCGACGTCCGCCGCCGAGGCGACCGCCACGGCTTTCATCACCGGCAGTTTTGCGCGCGCCCTGATCGCGGCCACGCGCTCCGGGGTCTCGCTGCCATGAAGCTGGAGGAGGTCGGGGCCTACGGTCTCGACCACGCGATCGATGAACGCATCGTCGGGATCGACCAGGACGGCGACCGTTCCGATCCTGCCGCGCGCCGCCCGGGCGAGAGACTTTGCCGCCGCGAGCGTCAGGCAACGCGGGCTCTTTTCGAAGAACACGAACCCGACGTAGTCGGCACCCGCTTCCGCCGCGGTTTCGACGATGGCAGGCGTCCGCACGCCGCAGATTTTGACCTTAGCCGGCACGTTTGGCTCTCGGGTGAGGTTTTCGGCGGCTTTAAGGGCTCGCGCCGGCCACCCTATGCCAATCCAGGGTGTAAAGTCTACCGCACCGCAGCAATTGCCCTTCTGATCGGTTAGCGCGGCGCCTCTGCGCGCAGGGTCTTGCCGCGCCAGCGCCAAACGGCCACGCCGGCCCAAATCGCCTCGACGACGCCGAAGGGCCAGGCGCCCTGGAGGAAGCCGTAGATCGAGGCGAGCGCACAGGCCCCCGCGAAGGCCAGGATGAACCAGGTGCTGCGGTCCTCAAGCGCGTAGAAGATCAGCATGGCGATGACCGCAAGCAGGCCGAAAAGGGTGAGCGCGTCCATCGACCGCGGGGATCAATTCACGGTCAGGCGCGGGCGATCGGTCGCGTGCCCCGTGCCCTCAAGTTCCTTTTCGAGCCGATCGGCCTGACGGCGCCACTCTTTCACCTCGCGGGCCCCTTCCCGTGCGTTGCGCCGCCATTTGCCCTGGCCGAGCCAAGTGGCGATCCCGCCGACGACGAGACCGACAGCAAAGGTGCCAAGCAGGAACAGGAACAGCGGCGCCTCGAGCGAAAGGCCGGGCTCGCTTCCCCCGAAAGGACTAAGAACGAGGTGTGCGGGTTTGCGATTGGCGACGGCGAGAATGACCAGCACCACGCCGAGGGGAACGACGACGAGGGCGAGGACGAGTTTACGCCACATTGCCCAGGGCCTTCGTTCGCACCCGCTAACGGGTGCCGTCAGGGTTCAGGCGCTCGCGCAATTCCTTGCCAGTCTTGAAGAACGGGACATATTTGTCCTCGACAAAGACCGTATCCCCCGTGCGCGGATTGCGCCCCTGACGCGCCGCGCGATGTTTCACCGTGAAGGCGCCGAAACCGCGCAGCTCCACTCTGTCGCCGCGCGCCAGTGCGCCCGTGATCTCATCGAGCACGATGTTGATGATGCGCTCGACGTCGCGATGAAAGAGATGCGGATTGGCGGCGGCCACCTTCTGAATCAATTCCGATTTGATCATTGAAAGCCCCACCTGGCCTGGCGCCTCAAGGGCCCGGGCCGCACGTCCCCCGCTAGTTAGACGCAGGGTGCCAAACGGAAACAAGACCGTCAAGCTTGAGGGTAGCCGAGATTTGACCTGCAACGCCAGCTAATCTCTCCGCCGAAAGGCCGACCGTGGCGGCCAGAGACTGGAACAGCCAGCCGGACAGGCCGGAGCTTTCCGGCGCCGGCTTCCAGTCGACGATCTTGAGCCCCGGCGGAATCTTGCGTTCCTTGGCCAGCCAGCTCATCGCCGTTTTCTCGTCGCCGATCTCATCGGCGAGCTTCAGTTCGACGGCCTGACGCCCGGAATAGATACGCCCGTCGGTGAGGCCCGGAATGGACGGCGCCTCGATGTTGCGGCGCTTACTCACCAGATCGACGAACCAGACCTTCGCCTCCTGAACCATCTCCTCGGTCAAGGCCCGCGCCTGCTCGTCGGCGGGCTGAAACGGGCTTGGCACTGCCTTCAACGGGCCGCTTTTCACCTCCTCGACTTTGATGCCGAGCGTGTGCAAAAGCTCAGTCACCTCGGCCCATTGGAAGATCACGCCAACGGAGCCCGTGATGGTGTTGCCGTAGACGAAGATGCGGTCGGTGGCGAGCGCCACGATATAGGCGGCGGAGGTGGCAAGCGTCCCGCACGCCGCGACCACGGGTTTCTTCTCGCCGAGGCGGCGGACGGCGTCGTACATCGCTTCGCCGCCGGTTGTCGTGCCGCCGGGACTATTGATATTGAAGATGACGGCTTTGACCTGATCGGCTTTCGCCACTTTGTCGATCAGCTCGCTCATCTTGCGGTCGTCGGTGATGATGCCGGACACAGTCACCCGGGCGACATGGGGAAGCAGCCCCGCCGAACCGGCGACATTGCGGTCGCCCAAAAGATACACGCCAAGGGCGATCAGTCCGAGCGTGACGGCCGCAATCCGCCACACCGTCAGCCGCCGCTTGAGGCGGCGGCGATCGATCACGCTTTCAGCGTCGAGAGCCATTCGTCCTCACGCACGGACCCGACGCCTCATGACGGGGTCTAGGTTCTAAAAAGATCACGCGCCGCGCTCACTCTTCCGGCGTGGCGCTGGGTTCGGCGTCGCCTTTGGCGGCTCGCTTGCGCTTGGGCTTGGCCTCCTCCTCGTCGTCCTCGCCTTTCGCCTTGTTCAGCGCCGCGCCGAGGATATCGCCGAGCGACGCGCCGGAGTCGGTCGAGCCATATTGGGCCACGGCCTCCTTCTCTTCGGCGATTTCCAGCGCCTTGATCGAGACCGAGATTTTCCGGGTCTTGGCATCGACCTGGGTGACGACCGCATCGAACTTCTCGCCGACGCCGAAGCGATCGGGCCGTTGCTCCGAGCGGTCGCGCGACAGGTCGGATCTCCGGATGAAGGAGGTGAGGTCGTGATCGAGAAGCTTGACCTCGATGCCGTTGTCTTTGACCTGGACCACTTCGCAAGTCACCCGCAACCCCTTCTTCAGTTTGGTTGACGGCGCGCCGGAAGCGAAGGGATCGGGGCTGAGCTGCTTGATGCCGAGGCTGATACGCTCCTTTTCGGAATCGGCCTCGAGCACCACCGCCTTGGTGCTATCGCCCTTCTTGTAGTCCTTGAGCGCTTCTTCGCCCGGCTTGGTCCAGTCGAGATCCGACAAATGCACCATGCCGTCGATGCCGCCATCGAGGCCGATGAACAGGCCAAACTCGGTGACGTTGCGGATCTGACCTTCGATGGTCGCGCCTGGAGGATGATTGGCGACAAAGGCGACCCACGGATTCTCCTGGGTCTGCTTCAGGCCGAGCGAAATCCGGCGCTTGTCGGGATCGACCTCGAGCACCTGCACTTCGACTTCCTGGCTGGTCGAGACGATCTTCCCGGGATGAACGTTCTTCTTGGTCCAACTCATCTCCGAGACGTGGATCAGCCCCTCGACGCCGGGCTCAAGCTCGACGAAGGCGCCATAGTCGGTGATGTTGGTGACTGTGCCCTTGAAACGCGAGCTCACGGGGAACTTGGCGGCGATGCCCTCCCATGGATCGGCCTCGAGTTGCTTGATGCCGAGGCTGATGCGCTGGGTCTCGGGGTTGATGCGGATGATCTGCACCTTCACCGTGTCGCCGACATTCACGATCTCGCTCGGATGGTTGACGCGCCTCCACGCCATGTCGGTGACATGCAAAAGCCCGTCGATGCCGCCGAGATCGATAAAGGCGCCGTAGTCGGTGATGTTCTTGACCACGCCGTCGATGACTTGGCCCTCTTCGAGACGGGCTACGATTTCGCTTCGCTTCTCGGCGCGGGTCTCCTCGAGCACGGAACGGCGGGACACGACGATATTGCCGCGCCTGCGATCCATTTTGAGGATCTGGAAGGGCTGCGGCATGTTCATCAAGGGACCCACGTCGCGGATCGGGCGGATGTCCACTTGGCTGCCGGGGAGGAAGGCCACGGCGCCGTCGAGATCGACGGTGAACCCGCCTTTGACGCGGTTGAAGATCACGCCCTCGACGCGCTCGCCGGCCTTGTATTTCTCCTCGAGCCGGGTCCAGCTCTCCTCGCGCCGCGCCTTCTCGCGCGACAGCACAGCCTCGCCCGCCGAGTTCTCGACGCGCTCGAGATAGACATCGACCTCATCGCCGACGGAGAGGTCGGGCGATCGGCCCGATACGCCGAATTCTTTCAGGGGGACGCGGCCTTCGGTCTTAAGCCCGACGTCGATAACCGCAACATCCTTCTCGATCCCGACGATGGTGCCCTTGACCACACTGCCTTCCTGGAGCGCGGTAGCAGTGAGCGACTCCTCAAGAAGGGCCGCGAACTCGTCGCGGCTCGGATGGCTTACGCTCGTCTGCGGTTCGGTCATCTAGGCTCCTACTCGGCGTCGCATCATACACGTCTCCCGTCCGGCGGGGCAGGATCGCGAAAGACTGCGGGGGCAAGCTCCGGGCTGCCCCCTCCTCCGCTCGCTAACCCTCGCGGAAATCATCGAAAAGTGATGGGTCTGTGCGACATGGGGCACAGCCTCAACCGGCCTGCCCAGCACGGCCCATCGCAGCATCGATCAAAGCGATGGCTGCCTTGGATGCGGCGTCTATATCCAAATTCGTGGTATCGAGCAAGTACGCGTCCTTGGCCTGGCGCAAGGGGGCGGCGGCGCGGTTTTTGTCGCGGTGGTCGCGGCGCCTTATGTCGGCCAGGACATCGGCCTCGGTGATGTTGTGGCCGGCCTGGCGCAGCTCGCGGTAGCGGCGCGCGGCGCGCATGTCGGCGCTCGCGGTGACGAACAGCTTCACGTCGGCGTCGGGGCAGATGACCGTGCCGATGTCGCGACCATCGAGGACAGCGCCGGTTGAGCGCCGGGCGAAGGCGCGCTGATAGGCGAGCAGCGCGTCCCGGACCTCGGGGTAGCTCGCGACGAGCGAGGCGGCCTCGCCGAGCTTGCCGTCCATCAGCGCGGGATCGTCCAAGGTCGCAAGGTCGAGCGCCTTGGCCGCGGCGAAAGCGGCCTCTGTATCGGCGGGAGCAGCCCCGATCGCCACAACATCGCGCGCCACGGCGCGGTAGAGCTTGCCGGTGTCGAGATGGGCGAGGCCGTAATGGGCGGCGATGAGCCTGCCGAGAGTGCCTTTGCCGGAGGCGGCGGGGCCGTCAATCGCGATCAGCATGATGCAAAGGTCGCGCCGAGCCTGGTCATCAAAGGCACGAAGTCGGGAAAGCTCGTTCTGATCATGCTGACATCGTCGACGGTCACCGGGGAGCGCGCGCCGAGCCCGAGCGTGAGGAAGGCCATGGCGATGCGATGATCCATCCTCGTCTCGACGCGAGCACCGCCTCTGACCTCTCCCCTCCCTTCGACGAAAAGGCCGTCGCCCGCGATGCGGACAGAGACGCCGCAAGCGGCGAGGCCGGCTTCCGTGGCGGCGAGCCGGTCGCTCTCCTTCACTTTCAGCTCGGCAAGACCTTCCATCGCCGTTTCGCCTTCGGCGAAGGCGGCAAGACATGCGAGGATCGGATATTCGTCGATCATCGAGGGTGCACGTTCGGGCGGCACGCGAACGCCCTTAAGCGCGCTCGTTCGCACGCGGAGGTCGCCTACTGGTTCGCCGCCTTCCTCGCTTCGGTCGACAATTTCGATATTCGCGCCCATCTCGAGCAATGTCTCGATGAAGCCGCTTCGCGTCGGGTTGAGAAGCACGTTCTCCACCACGATGTCGGAGCGCGGGCAGATCAGCGCCGCGGCGATGATGAAGGCGGCCGAGCTCGGATCTCCCGGCACGGCGATGCTCGCGCCGTGAAGCTCGGCATCGCCGCACACGGTGATTGCGCGCGCGCCGTCCCCGTGATCCTCGGTCGCGATCTCGGCTCCGAAGAAGCCCAGCATGCGCTCGGTGTGATCGCGTGCGGCCAGAGGCTCGACCACCGTGGTGCGCCCCGGCGCGTGCAGGCCGGCGAGAAGGACGGCGGACTTCACTTGCGCCGAGGGCACAGGAAGGTCGTAAACGATGGGAAGCAGGTCCCCTGTGCCGCGGACCACCAGCGGAAGCCTCGCATCCTCCTCGCCGGCGTCGGTTTGCAGGCCCATGGCGGAAAGGGGAGCGAGCACACGGCCCATCGGGCGGCGCCGCAAGGACGCATCGCCCGTGAGTTCGACTTGCATGTCGTGGCCGGCGATGACGCCGAGCATGAGGCGGCTGCCGGTGCCGGAATTGCCGAAGTCGAGCGCCGCGGACGGTGCGCGCAAGCCGCCAACCCCTTGGCCCGTCACCGCAACGGTGCCGTTCGATCTTTCCACCTCGGCGCCGAGCGCCGCCACAGCGCTTGCCGTAGCGGCGACATCCTCGGCCTCGAGCAGCCCGGCAATGCGGGTCGTGCCCGTGGCAAGAGCGCCCAGGATCAACGCGCGATGGGAAATCGACTTGTCGCCCGGCACCCGAATCCGGCCGGAAAGGCGTGCGGACGGGCTTGCGGTCAAGGGCTGCTTCATAGGGTCTCAGTCGGGTTTTTTCGAGCGTTCGATAGCTTTTGACAGCACAGATGCGGCGTGGCAATGGGGAGCGCAAATCAGGACCAGCATCGAGGGGTATCAATGTCGAAACCCGCACGGGGGACCAAGCGCGTTTGCCCGAGCTGTGGGGCGCGGTTTTACGACTTGAACCGAACGCCCATTACCTGTCCCGTCTGCCAAGCCGTCTATCAAGTGACGATGGCGCCGTCGCGCCGCAGTGAACGCGCTCAGCCGGCCGAACCGAGGAAGGTGGTAGTGCCCGAGCCTCCCCCCGTGGTCGAAACCCCCGTGGTCATCAGTCTGGAGGAGGTCGAGGAGGCGGGCGCCGAGCCCGTCATCGCGGAGGATGAGGAGATCGTCGATCTTGGCGATGACGCGCCCGAAATTCCGCCGGGAGACGACGACAACGCCTTCCTCGAAGAAGAGGAAGAGGGCGAGGCCGACGTGACAGGCATCGTCGGCGGCGACAAGGGCGAGGAGACGTGACGCCGAGAGGCGAGAACCCGAGAGCCAGAACAAGAGGGCTTAGGCCCTGCCATGCATTTCGCTTGAACGTCCCGGTGGCGCGGCCTAATTGAAGGCAATCGCCGAAACCTGAAATTGGCGCTTTGCCGATTGCCCGTCGTTCCGGCTTCCGGCTTTCCGTTTCGGATTTTCGGGTTTCTGAAGGGGCCATAGCTCAGTTGGGAGAGCGCGTGAATGGCATTCACGAGGTCGGCGGTTCGATCCCGCCTGGCTCCACCAAATTTCCCAATCACTTAGCCGCCCGCGGCGTGGCACGATCCCTCCCTGCTAACGGTCTGCTAACATAGGCCCTAGCCGCCTAGGCCTTTTATTGCGAGCCTATAGAGGGAGGCTCCCATGACTGACAACAACACCGCGCGGGGCGAGGGCGTCAGCATGAGATCCATCGTTTTCATCGCCGCAATGCTGATCATGTCTTCCGCCTCAGCGCAGATAGCCGTGATCGACAAAAGACCTGCTCTGGACCCCGGCGATAGACAGTTATTCACCGAGGCCCTTAACCGGGCAATGGTGCGCGAGACTGGCAGCGTCAGCGAATGGAGCGATCCTGCCAGTCAAAACCACGGCCAAGTGTTGGCGGGTGGAGACTACCAGCGAGAGAATTCACTATGCCGATCCTTCGATCATACCGTCTTTGTTGGCGAGCAAGTATGGTCATACAACGGCATCGCCTGCAGGGCGGCGGATGGTACTTGGCAAGAGGTCGGCTCGCGGTCGAACGGCCAATTTGTAGCAAGTGTAGAAAGTAAAGAGACCTCTTCTCGCCCGACCTCCAGCCCCAAAGCCCGATCGTCAGCATCAAGCGGCGCTACAGAAGTCCATTTGGTTAGGGAAGCAGGAACCTTCAGAGTTCCGGTGCTGATCAATGGTGTCATCGAACTAAATTTTACGCTGGATAGTGGCGCCTCTGATGTCCTCATTCCAGCCGATGTCGTCATGACACTCTTACGTACCGGCACACTGAATAAGAGAGCGATTTCCTGGGCACCAAGACATACGTCCTGGCGGATGGCTCTACGGTTCCATCTGCGACGTTCCGCATTCGGATGTTGAAAGTCGGCGACCGTACCATCGAAAACGTTATCGGCGCGGTGGCGGACGTGACAGGAAGCCTCCTGCTGGGACAGAGCTTTCTAAGCAAGTTCAATTCCTGGTCAGTCGATAACAGTCGGCAGGTTCTAGTGCTGGATTGAATGCGTTGCTCGCCTACCGGTCCGCTTATGAGATCGCGGCATCGGCGCGCGCACGGCAAAGCGCGGCGCGGCGTTGCACCGGCGATCAGATCGGCATTGAACGCGGGACGCGCCGGCGCGATCTAGCGCGGGCGGATCATCTTCCGGGGCAGATCATCTTCCAGCGGCCGAAGACGCCTCGCCTCCAATAGCAGCTGGGTATCATCGGTGGACCCCAAGAAAGGGCATAGGCCGGCTCGTCGACGTCATAGGTCACCCAGACGCATCGATCGACTCCGCACAGCCACTCGGCCTTCGCCGGCTGATGGGCGAAGAGAAGCGCGAACGCGAGCAGCAAACTTGCCAAGATCACTTTGATCACATGAACCCCCTAACAACAGCGTTATGGCCCCGATCGATTTAACCCGGGCGGCCTATCAGAGTCCATCCCGCCGTTCCGACCCCGCCCAAAGTCCAGAAATACGGCCCGGGCGAAGGATAGACTTGCTCGACCGGCCCCTGCCGGTACGATAGCCTGGCAGAGGGGAAGTTCCGCGGGGGGGCAATCATGCAACAGAGTCCGTTGGCCGGGGAGGTCATGCAACGCGCGCCGTCGTGGTACTTGGCGCGTGGCGACAAACGATACGGTCCGATCGGGGATCGCGAATTGCTGCTTCTCGCCGAACGCGGCGGGCTCAAGACCGACGACCTTCTGTGGAGGCAGGGCTTCTCGTCGTGGAAGCCGGTGCGCGACGTCTGCGATCTCGGAGCGACGCCTGCGATCGCGGCACGGCAGCAACCGCCGACCGAAGAGGCAGGCTACCGTCCCACCCTCGAAGCGGGAGAAGAGGCCGCCGCCGTGACCAGCAGCGGCGAAGCCCAGTCGCCCAAACGGAGCCTGAAGGCCAGGCTCCTCGATGAGCTGAAAGAGTTCCTCATGATCTTTGCTTATCTCTGGCTCGTGTTTCTCGTGTTCTTCGTGCATGAGTGGGTCGTGCTCGCCGGCAACAATATTGGCTTCCGATTCTATGGCCTTGCCGCTGTCAATGCCTTGGTCCTGGGCAAGATCATGCTCATCGCCGAGAAGTTGCGCTTCGCCGAGCGGTTTCATAACCGGCCACTGATCGTCCCCATCGCTTATAAATCCGTGGCGTTCTCGGTGTTGCTGGTGGGCGCCTATATCCTGGAGGAAATCGGCGTCGGGCTGTTTCACGGCAAAGGCGCCGCCGAGAGCTTTCCTCAGATCGGCGGCGGAGGCCCGGTCGGCGCCCTATGCGTCACGGCGCTGTTGTGCATCGCGCTGGTACCGTTCTTTGCGTTTCGGGAGATTGCGCGGGTCGTCGGCGAAGCCGAGTTTCGCACGCTCATGATCGGTCCGCCCAAGAGCGCGTTGGGCCGGACGCCCATTCCTGCGGACGGCGCGCCGGGCGATGCGGACTGAGGCCTTATTCGCTCCCGGCCACCGCGACGACGATATTGGCGGAGCGCGCCGCGCTGACGTGAACGGGAAGATTTTGGTCGTAGGCGCCCGGTGCGATCAGGATCGTATCGCCGGGCTTGGCGGCCGCGACAGCCTCGGCGAGCGTCTTGAAGGCGGTGCCGCTGGAGCGGCCGTCGTGAGCGTCGCTGCTGGTGGAACTGACGTGCCAGATCATGGAATCGAGCGCAAGGATACGTCCGGTCCATGCAAGCTTAGTGCAAGCCACCGATAAGCGGTAGGAGCGAAACACGAAGGGGTGATCGGCGCTTCCGCTCCGCTTGAATTGGTTTGGCAATTCCCCATATCCGAAGGCGGATTGACCCAAGGCTGGGTGCTCGCAGGCGGGGCCGAGCCTTGGCCCAAGAGGCGCCGTCAGGGCCTCGCCAAACGCCCGGCATGGCGCGGCCGCTTACCAAGAAGGGCTTTCGCTCGATGTCGCGCATGACACTCCTCGACGACAGTCTCTGGCTGAACCTTACGGGTCCCCACGGGATGAGCGGTGCGGGCAAGGCGCCCGACGCCGGCTATCCGCCGTACAATGTCGAGCTACTGCCGGAAGAGCCTCAGGCCTTGCGCCTCACGCTTGCCGTGGCCGGCTTTGCCCCCGATGAGCTCGAGGTGAGCACCGAGGACGGCGCGCTCTCCATTCGCGGCAAGCAGCGCGAGGAGCAGTCCCGCGACTATCTGCATCACGGCATCGCCGCCAGGCAATTCAAGCGAAGCTTTCAGCTCGCGAGCGGCGTCGAGGTCCGCAAGGCCGAGCTCGAAAATGGTCTTCTGGCCATCGAACTGGTCCGGCCGCACAAGGATAAGCGCGTGATGAAGATCGGAATCAGCGCCGCCGGTTGAAACCTTCGATACGCTTGCTCCGTAACTTCGCCATCCCCTCTTCAGGAGGAGTAGACGACAGATGAATGAGTTCGAAAAAGAAGAAGATCGCCAGACGCGCGCACCCATGAGCCGGAGCGAATTCGCGCAGCTTGGCGACGGAGAGGTCGCCTATATCAAGCAGCTCGATCCCGACGCTGCCGAGCGCCTTTTTCCGGCGCTGTCCGAGGCGCCGAAGGGCATCGACCTCTATGCCCTGCTCGGCGCCGACGGTACGCCGCTCGCGCTCACCGACAGCCGCAACGCGGCCATTGCCAACGCCATCGAGAACAATCTCGTGCCGGTGAGCGTGCACTGACGTTTCCTCTCATCGGTCGCAGTGGTAAGCTCCCGGCGCCCCTGGCTGTCGTCAGGGTTGCGAAGTTCATTTTGCGTCAGGAGTTGCGGCGATGCGATGGACGGTGCACGCAACAATGCTTTGCGTTTTCCTGAGCGGATTGCTCTGCCAGGCTGCACTTGCGACTGACACTATAGTCGCCACAGATGGACAATCGCCGCCCGTGCCGGACGGTCTCAATGCAAAGGCGTCCGAACCAGCTGCGCGTGATGTGAAGCTCACCGAAACGATTCCTAGGGAGATGGAGAAAGCCTCGGTTCCGGGGGCCATCGTCGGTATCTGGAAGGATGGCGAGGCGCCCTATGTCCGGGCCTTCGGGGTACGCGACACAGCCACAGGCGAACCCATGGCCACCGACCTCTATACACGCATCGGCAGCGTGACCAAGAGCTTCACCACCACCGCCATTCTGCAATTGGTGGATGAAGGAAAGCTCGGACTCGACGATCCGATCAGCAAATATGTGCCCGGTGTCCCCAACGGAGACAAGATCACAATCCGCCAATTGGCGGCCATGCGCAGCGGGCTTTTCAGCTACTCGGATGTGACGAACCCAATGCTCCCGAGCCAGCCGCATCGCCGTTGGACACCCCAGGAAGTGCTGGAAATCGCCTTCCGCCATCCGCCGCTCTTCCCGCCGGGTACCGATTTCGACTACTCCAACACCAACACCGTGCTCCTCGGCCTGGTGGTCGAGAAGGTCTCCGGCCAGTCGCTGAACACCTATATTGAAGAGCACCTCACGCGACCCGCGAAACTCGAGCACACCTTGTTCCCCACCGATGCTGCATTGCCGTCACCGCACACCCACGGCTACTTGAAAACGCCCGAAGGCAAGGTGGTGGACACGACGGACTGGGACCCCTCGTGGGGATGGGCCGCGGTGCACATGGTTTCGACGGTCGACGACCTGCATATCTGGGCGCGTGACCTGGCCACCGGCAAGTTGCTCTCGCCGGCCACCCAGCGCGAGCGCGAGCAGTCCTTTATGCTTGCACCGTCAGAGGGTACGGGTTCGCTGTGGGGCTTGGCGTCGAGAACCAGAACGGCTGGATAGGCCACAACGGAAATATCTCGGGTTACCAGACCTACGCCTATTACCTTCCCCCCGAGCGCACCACGATGGTCGTCATCGTCAATTCAAGCGTCGACCTGATAGGAGTTTGGAATTTGGTCACAGAGATCGTGAAGATCATCAGCCCCGACCACTCCTGGCCGGCGCCGCCCTCGAACCCATAGAAAACAGACTTATTGCTCACCGGCCGGGCTCGAGCCGCAGCCAATGCCAACGCCATCGAGAACAATCCGGTGCCGGTGAGCGTGCGCTGACATTTCCTCTCATCGGTCGCCGTGATAGGCTCCCTGCGCTCGCGATGCGTCATTTGCGTAGGAGTTGCTGGGATGCGAGGGTATTCGCGAAGGGATTTTTTGCGCCAGACCACAGTCACGCTCGCCATGGCGGCGCTCGCCTCCCGCGCCGGTCAAGCGGGCGCTGCGGCTCCCGGCTCTCCCGACGTCACCGCCTTCATCGATGCGTCGGGCGATGAGCTGGTCTTGGGCGGAAGGCCGCTCCCTTGGTGGATCGAGGAATTCGGCCTGCCTCTCCACGTCTCCTATGCGCCGGACATCAGAGCCAACCTCGCCGCGTATAAAGACGTTTTCGAAAGGCTTTATCCCAAAGGCGAGGTTCGCTATGCCGGGAAGGCATCGACCCATCCCGCCGTGTTTCGCTTGGCGGCGGAAGCCGGTGTCGGGATCGATGTCGCCTCCCCTTACGAGACCCGTTGCGCGCTGGAGGCGGGCGTTACGCCGGACAAGCTCGACGTGAACGGGAACGCCAAGGACGACGGGCTTCTCAATCTCGCCATCGATAAGGACATGCTGATCATCGCCGACAGCATCGCCGAGCTTGATCGCATTGCCGAGCTTGCAGCAAACCATGACCGGCAGCCTCGCGTGGTGCTGCGTGTCTCCGGGTTCCCCCTCGACAACGTCACGTCTCCGGCAATCTTCACCGCAGGCGAGTGGAGCAAGTTCGGCATCCTCATTTCGGACATCCCCCCGCTCCTTCCGCGCATCGGTGAGATGCCTGTCAAGGTGCTCGGGTTCCACACCCATATCGGCAGCCAGATCACCGACCTTGGCGCCTATCAGTTGGTCTTGGGCAAGCTGCTCGAGCTCGGCGGCTTGCTTCAGGCGGCGGGGCATGCGTTCGAGGCCGTCAATATCGGCGGCGGCTTTCCCGTATCCTATGTCACGCAAGATGAGTGGGACGACATCCTGGCACGCATTCGCGACGGCTTCCTTGCGGCAAAAGCGGGCGACCCGAGCAAGGTCTATCTCTGGGGAAATGCGCTCGGCGGGTTCTCCATGGGCCCCGACGGCGAGCCGACCAAGGCTTGGGAAGGAGAGCTGTTCACCGCGCGATATCCCAAGGAGACGATGCTGGAGGCGATCCTCACCAACGACATCACCGTGAACGATCGCGCGATGAAGGCCACCGATGCGCTTGCCGCGGCGGGAAGCCCCGCCTTGATGATCGAGCCGGGGCGCTCGATCGTCAGCGACAGCGGCATCACCTTGGCGCGCGTCGCCTTCGAAAAGAAAATCGCAGACGTGCACGATCTGATCAGCCTCGACCTCGGCGTCGTGAACTATTGCGAGCCGATCGTGGCGCTGCCGGCGCGCCACTGGGCGCTTGCCACCGGGCTGAAGCGGAGCGATCCGCGGCCGTTCGAGACTTTCATCGCCGGCAATCTCTGCTTTTCCGGCGATATGCTGTCGCGTCTCAAGGTCGCCTTTCCACGCAAGGTGATACGCGGCGACGTGCTTCTGATCTCCTCGACCGGCGCCTATAATCCCACCTTCTTCGCCTCCAACGCCAATTCTTTCCCCCGTCCCGCCCGCCTTCTGCTCGAAGCCAACGGCGATTGGACCTATCTCAAGCACGCTGACACATACGAAGAGATTTTCTCGTAGCGTCGGCCAACCAACCACGAGGTTCGGCACATGACGATTGCCGGTTTGACCATGCGTACAGGGCTGGCGCTCGCCTTTATTGCGATGCTTGGCATCTCGATGCTTGGCGCTCCAAGCGCACGCGCCGAGGACAAGCTCCTCGCTGAGGCGGTCGATTTTGCCGGAACCTTCATCTATCTCGGCGCCAAGCCTCCGGGTCTCATCATCGGCGTAATTCACAACGGCGAGACGGTCGTGCGCGGTTTCGGCGAGATCGCCGACGGCAGCGGCAAGGAGCCCGACGGCGACACGCTGATGCGCATCGGCTCGATCACAAAGGTATTTTGTGGTGCTGCGCTCGCCTCGATGGTAGCCGACGGCAAAGTCGGTTTCGCCGACACCCTTCAGGACCGGCTCGGCTGGGACGTGAAGATCCCCGAGCGCGACGGCAAATCGATCAGACTGATCGACCTCGTCACCCACGCTTCGGGTCTGCCGCGCGAGGCCGAGGTCAAGGCGGCGGGGGACAGCCCGACCCTGATGGGCAGCAAGGCGGACTACATCGCCTCGCTGACGCCCGACGCCCTCCTGTTTCCGCCGGGCACCGGCATTCTCTATTCCAATTTTGGCTTCGACCTCCTCGCGCAAGCCTTGGCGAACGCGGCCGGCAAGCCTTATGCCGACCTGCTCAAGGAGCGCGTGTTGGACCCCGCGGGGCTCAAGGATACGCGGTTCGATCTGACCGATGCCGACAAGGTCCGCACCATGCGGGGCCACAATTTCGACGGCTCGCAGCTGCCTTTCCTCGAGACGGCGCCGATTATCCAGGGGGCCGGCGGGCTCTACTCCACCGCCAACGACATCTTGCGCTGGCTCGGCTGGCATCTCGATCGCTTCGCCGCGAAGGACGCCGAGATGCGCCTTCTCGACCATGCAATCTATCTGCCGCGCGACGGGCTTAGCCCCGTGTTCGGCTTGGATGAAACGGGCGGCATGGACGCGATGGGCCTTGGCTGGGTCGTTCAGAACGCGGACGGCAACATGCCGCTTATCTTCAATAAGACCGGCGGGCTGCAAGGCCAGTTCAGCTATGTGGCGTTTGCGCCCTCCCGCGGTATCGGCGTGTTCGTCTCGATCAACGCGTTCAGTGTGGCGGGTTTCGATGCGATGGCGAAGGCGACCAACGAACTGATCGCCGAACTCGCTCCGCGCTAAGCGGCGTGGGAGGAGGTTTCGCCCTCGGTCAAGACCGCGTAAAGCGCGGCGGCATCCTTCGAGGCGCGGAGCTTGTCTACCGCACTCCCCTCGCGCAACAGCCGCGAGATGCGGGCGAGCGCCTTGAGATGATCGGCGCCGGCGCCCTCCGGTGCGAGCAGAAGGAACACGATATCGACCTTCTGGCCGTCGACCGCATCGAAGTCGATCGGCTCGGCCAGACGGGCGAAGAGGCCGGCGATGCGCTTCAGCCCCCGAAGCTTGCCGTGGGGAATGGCGATGCCCTGGCCCTGCCCGGTCGAGCCGAGCCGTTCACGCTGCCACAAGACATCAAAGATGTCGCGCTCGGAAAGCCCGGTGAGACGGGCGGCGCGGACGGAAAGATCCTGAAGCAGCTGCTTCTTGGTCTTCGCTCTGAGCAGCGGCACGACAGAGTCGGGGGAGATGAAATCACCTAGCAGCATCTGTCTATCCCATCCGATGGCGGTCGCGACACAGGCGCTGCGTGCGCCTAGCCTCGCTTGCGCGCGTTCTTGGTCCGTTGATGCGCTACTGCTTCGCTACTCGAGCGCTTTTTTTGATGCGCTACCGCTTCGCTACTTGAGCGCAGCGGCCCCGCAGGATCGATCCACCCGATATTGCCGTCGGCGCGGCGGTAGACCACGTTGATTTCACCGTGGCTTGCGTTGCGAAACACCACAACGGACCGGTCGGACAAATCCATCTGCATCACCGCGTCGCTCACCGCCATTTCGTGCACAGGCGTTTCGGCCTCGGCTATAATGACGGGATTGAGCTCTTCGTTCCCTTCACGACCCTCAGCGGCTTGAATCACGTAGTCCGCCGCAGGTGTCTGCTTGCGCGGAGTTTCGCCACCACGCCGCTTTAGCCTCCGTTTGTAGCGGCGGATCCGCTTCTCGAGCCGCTCACGGGCGCGATCGGCGCTCTGATAGGCGTCAGGCGCTCTGCCATGCGCCTCGAGGCTCATCCCTTGCCACAAATGGATGGTGCAGTCGGTCCGAAACTCCCCGTGCTCCTTCTCGATGCGCACATGGCCCGTGGTCTCGCGACCGATGAACTTCTCGACAGTGTGGGTCACGCGCTCCTGAACGTAACTGCGCAACGCCTCACCGACGTCCAGATTCTTTCCGGTTACTTGTATCGTCATTGCCCGCGGAAGACTGCCGACTGGCCCTTTCCCACCGTGTCCCCGGGGCGCACGCCGCTCTCGTGCGGGACCGAACTTCCCATAGCGAAGGTTGCGCGCTCTGGACCCAATCGCCGTCCGGTCTTCACCGCGGGGCGGGAAGCTAGACCGCGCATCCCGAGGTGTCAAACCATCTATTTCACCTGTCCCCCTTTACAGGATTCTCCTTTATCCCCAGTGGCTTATGGGGTGCCTAAAGGCGCGCGTCGGCGGCCATCCGCTTACGCCTTCGGCGCTGCACCGAGGAGGGTATACGCAACGACTCGCGGTACTTTGCAACCGTGCGGCGAGCGATATCGATACCGTCGTCTCTCAGCCGTTCGACAATCTTGTCGTCTGACAAGACGCCTCCCGCCGCCTCGGCCTCGATCATCGCGCGAATGCGGTCGCGCACCGATTCGGATGAATGGGCGTCGCCCGCGCTGGTCGCCGCGATCGCCGAGGTGAAGAAATACTTGAGCTCGAGCAGTCCGCGATTGGTCGCCATGTATTTGTTGGCGGTGACACGGCTCACGGTCGATTCATGCATGGCGATCGCGTCGGCCACGGTCTTGAGGTTCAAGGGTCGCAGATGCCGCACCCCGTAACTGAAGAAGGCGTCCTGCTGACGCACGATCTCCTGCGCCACTTTGAGGATGGTGCGCGCGCGCTGGTCGAGGCTCTTCACCAGCCAATTCGCGGTCTGGAAGCAGTCGACGAGATAGCTCCTGTCCTCTTTGCGGGTCGTCGATTTGGAGACATTCGCGTAGTACGACCGGTTGACCAGGACGCGGGGCAGCGTTTCGCTGTTCAACTCGACATGAAAGCTGCCGTCGGGAAGCGCGCGGACGAGCACGTCGGGCACGATGGGCTGGGCCGGGGCTGAGCCGTACCGCAATCCGGGCTTGGGATTTAGCCGCCTCACCTCCCCGATCATGTCGAGCAGGTCCTCGTCGGAGACGCGGGCGGCACGCTTCAGCGCGGCGAGGTCGTGGTCGGCAAGGAGATGGAGGTTTTCGACGAAAACCTCCATCACCGGATCGCAGCGATCCTGCTCCTTGAGCTGAAGCATGAGGCATTCGCGCAAATCGCGGGCGAACACGCCGCAGGGATCAAAGCCCTGCATCACCGCGAGCGTCTCCGCGACGAGCTCGAGGGGCGCGCCAAGCAGCTCGGCAAGACCGGCAAGATCGCCGCGCAGATATCCGGCCTCGTCGGTCATGTCGATGAGATGATGACCGATCAAGCGGCGCGCAGGATCGGCGAAGGCGAGAACGAGCTGGTCGGTAAGGTGATCCTTAAGCGTCCGCTCTTCGGCCACGTAGGCTTCGAGGTTCGGATCCTCGCCGGAGCTTGCGCGTGCGCTCTGGCCGAGCGCGCTCCAGCCGGAATCCTTGAGAGCTCCCGGGGCAAAGCCGTCGGCGTCGGGGAAGACGTCTTGCGGTTCGACATCGAGATCTTCGGCGCGGCTGCGGCCCGCCTCAAGATCGATCCATTCGCCGTCATCGCCGTCCCCTGTTTCGGATACGACCTCGCCGGGCGCGCCGTGTGCCTCGCTTTCCTCCCTGACCGGCATCGGCCCCGGGGCGGGCTCGGCCATGGGGCTGCCGGTTTCGTCGGATTCGGCGCGCTCGAGCAGCGGATTGCGCTCGAGCTCGGCCTCGACGAAGCTGGCAAGCTCCAGGTTGGAAAGTTGGAGCAGCTTGATCGCCTGTTGCAGCTGCGGCGTCATGACCAAGCTGTGGGTCTGACGGAGTTCGAGCTTTGTGGTGATCGCCATCGTCGAACTCACGTCACGCCAGGCGACTCAGATTTTGAACTGATCGCCGAGATAGACGCGCCGTACTTCCTCGTTGTTGATGATCTCCTGCGCGGTACCGTGGGTCAGCACCATGCCGTCGTGAATAATATAGGCGCGACTGACGAGTTCGAGAGTTTCGCGCACGTTGTGATCGGTGATCAGGACGCCGATACCGCGCTGGGTCAAGTGGCGCACCAAGGCGCGAATGTCGTTAACGGCGATGGGGTCGATGCCGGCGAAGGGCTCGTCGAGCAACATGAAGGATGGACGCGTAGCGAGCGCGCGGGCGATCTCGACGCGACGCCGCTCGCCGCCCGACAGCCGCATGGCGGGCGAGGTCCTGAGACGGGTGATGCGGAACTCATCGAGCAGCGCGTTAAGCTGGAGTTGGCGTTCGCGCTTGTTGGGCTCCACGGTCTCGAGCACGGCGAGAATATTCTCTTCCACCGTGAGCCCCCTGAAGATCGAAGCCTCCTGCGGCAGATAGCCGATGCCGAGCCGCGCCCGCCGATACATCGGCAGCTTGGTCACGTCGATACCGTCGATCGTGATCGAGCCCTCATCGGCGGGAATGAGGCCCGTGATCATGTAGAACACGGTGGTCTTGCCGGCCCCGTTCGGTCCAAGCAGCCCGACTGCCTCGCCCCGGCAAAGATCGAGACTGACGCCGCGGACCACGGTGCGTTTCTTGAAGCTCTTGACCACCGAGCGGACCGTGAGCCGGCCGGCGGCGGCATCGAGGCCGGCCCCCGGCCTTTGGCCGGGCGCCGCCACGGAGGCCGTGCCCCCTTGTGATGTGGCTGCTTGGCGGCCTGGAAACGACAGCAATTTGCCCACTACCCCTTTCGCTCCTTAGATGAAGCGCCGGCAGGTTAACATTTCACCACGGATGCCTTCAGGGCCGCTTGTCCGGGCTGAGCGGCCACGGCAGGTCGTCGGAGGGGTCGTTGTCCGCCGGCCAATCGTCGCCGGCGCCGGCCGCGTCGGGCTTTTTGCTCGAAGCCGCCTCCTTTTCGGGTGCGGCGGCGGGCTTGGCGTCACCCGGTGCGGCGTCGTCCGATTTCTCGCCCTTGGCAGCATCCTTCGGCATGAACAACGCACGGATACGACCTCCGGCCGCGGCATCACCCGTATGCTCGAACCGGCTTTCACCCGTTTTCAGATCGATCACGAGCCGGTCCCCCTTTAGCACATTCTTGCCTTGCGTTAACACCACATTGCCACCGACAGTAACCAACTGCCCCGGCACGTCGTAGAGGGCCCAATCGCTGGTGGTGGTCTGGTCCTTTTCGCTGGAGATGACGACGTCGCCCTTGGCCTCGATCTTGGTGATCTGGGCGTTGTCGCCCTTCGCTGCTTTCGCGCCGCCTTGCGCGTCGGCCGTTTTGGTCGCGGGGGCCGCCTCCCTCGCCTCGCCGCCCTCCTTCTTGGCGTCCTTGTCGCCGGAGCCAAGCCTGTCGCCGCCGACATAGTGAACGTTGAGTTCCTTGGCGCTTAGCGTCGTGCCGCCCTGCACCGCTTTCACATTGCCCTTGAAGGTCGCGTATTTCTCCTTGTCGTGCACCACGAGCACGTCGGACTCGATATCGATCGGATCCTTGGAGCTCTCCGAAAGGCCGCCGAACGCGTTGGTGACGGTCTGCGCGTTGGCGAGCGGGGTGACGAAGAGAGCAAAGACCAGCGCCGCCAATCCGGCAATCGCGCGGAGCAAGAGAGGGCTGCTCATGGAACGCTCGTTCCCTCCGGCATCGGGGGCAGCGGCAGCTGCGCGGCTGCTTCCGCCTCCGGCGTTGCGGGGACAGTTTGCTTCGCGGCCGCTTCCGCCTTAGGCGCCGGCTTCTCCTCCTTCTCCGGCCTGACGAAGTGAACAACAACTTTGCCGCGGAAGGTCAGCGTGTGCTGGGCGGAATAGAATGTGAGCGCGTTGGCCCTGACGGTGCCACTGGGCAAGACGAAAGAGACCGGCCGATGCGAACGCAGGATCTGGTTCTTGGTGTCGAGTGAAGCGTGTTTCAGGTCACCGGAAACGCCCGAGCTCGTGGCGATCGTGATCTTGTCCCGCATCACCAGACGGCCGGTCTTGTTGTCGAACAAACCTCGCGCGGCCGCCATGCGCGACCAGCCGCCATCGGCCGCGGCGAGATCGGCCTTGATGGCGTGGAGCTTGATCAAGTTGGGGTTCTTGATGTCCTGGTCGGCGTAATCGGCGCCGATGACATATTTTCCGTTCTTCTTGTCGGCGCCCTCGAGCTTGGGATTGACCATACGCAGATTGCCATCGGTGATCTCGAAGCCACTGACGCTCGCCGTCATGTCGCCGATGCTGACGCCGACGGCAAGCCGCGAAGAAATGAAATAGGAGGCGAGGATCAGCACCGCGAGGACGGGGAGGATTTTGCGCAGGAGGCCGACGAGCCTGGTGTGGCGGACGGCACTCTTAAACGCGCGCATGCGCTCTTCGGCCGTGCGGATTCGGTACCGCCGGCCGCCGGGAACGACATTCGCTTCAACCGCCATCTTCCCGTCCAATCTCAAGGCACCGAGCATCCGGGTGCCGCACCAGCTAGCCGCAGGACTTTGATGACATTGCGACGGCAAGCTCAGGCCGAAAGGCCTTTTTCCAGCCGCTAATGGGCGAAGGGATCGATCTCGGACCAGCCCCTCAAGTCGAGCTCGGCCCTGACCGGCAAGAACTCGAAGCAGGCCCGCGCGAGCCCTTCGCGCCCTTCGCGCCTTAACATGGCGTCGAGTTTCTCTCTTAGAGCGTGCAGATGCAACACGTCGCTCGCCGCATAGTTGAGCTGCTCCGGACTGAGCTCCGCCGCCCCCCAATCGGATGATTGCTGCTGCTTGGACAGCTCGATGCCGAGCAATTCCCTGCACAAATCCTTAAGCCCGTGCCGGTCGGTGAAGGTCCGGGCCAGCCGCGAGGCCACCTTGGTGCAATAGACCGGCCGCGGCATCACACCGAAATGGTGCTTGAGCACGGCCATGTCGAAGCGCCCGAAATGGAAGATTTTGAGCACGCTCTCATCGGCGAGGAGCCGCTTAAGCTCGGGGGCGGCGTAAGTTCTGGCAAACTGCACCAGAGCGGCACGACCGTCGCCCTCGGAGAGCTGCACCAGGCAGAGCCGGTCGCGATAAGGATTGAGGCCCAACGTCTCGGTGTCGATGGCGACCGAGCCGCCGCCGAAGCGGCCTTGCGGCAGATCGCCCTTATAGAGTTCGAGGGTCGGTTGCAGGCTCAAGCGTGAAGCGCTCCTTGGCGGCCGTATCCTTAACGCGAGGCGCTTAAAAAAGCGGGAATGGTGCCCAGGAGAAGACTCGAACTTCCACGCCCTTGCGGGCACTAGCACCTGAAGCTAGCGCGTCTACCAGTTCCGCCACCTGGGCTGGAGGCCCTTTGAGGTACGATCGGGGCTCCCGAAAGTCAATCTGCGCAGGGCTCCGGCGTCAATCGGTGAGCGGCGCTTCACAGGGTTCGGCCCCCTCGTGTATTGCTGCGCCGGCGAACTTCAGCGTGGCGAGGCAGGACGTGGCCATCACTCTCGACAACAGGGCGCTCGTGACGATCTATGGCGGCTCGGGCTTCATCGGCCGCCACGTGGTCAGCGCCATCGCCAAGACCGGCGCGCGCATGCGGGTGGCGGTCAGGCGTCCTGAACTTGCCGGCCATCTCCAGCCGCTTGGGGGGGTCGGGCAGATCAACGCCGTCCAGGCCAATGTGCGCTATCCCGACTCGCTTCTTGCCGCCGCGCAAGGCGCAGACGCGGTCGTCAATCTCGTCGGCATCCTGTTCCCGACCGGTAGGCAGACTTTCAACGCCGTGCAGGACGAGGGCGCGCGTCATGTGGCGGAAGCCGCACAGGCGACCGGCGCCAAAGCGCTCGTCCATGTCTCGGCGATCGGCGCGAGCCCCGATTCGCAATCGGTCTACGCGCGGACCAAGGCCCGAGGCGAGGCGGCGGTCAAAGCGGTGTTTCCCGATGCCGTCATCCTCAGGCCGTCCGTCGTGTTCGGGCCCGAAGACGATTTTTTCAACCGCTTCGCCGCTCTCGCGCGCCTTGCGCCGGTGCTCCCTCTCATCGGCGGAGGCCGGACCAGGTTTGAGCCGGTGTTCGTGGGGGACGTGGCCAAGGCCGTCCTCGCCGGTCTTACCGGCAAGGCGAAAGCAGGCGCGCCCCACGAGCTTGGCGGGCCGGAGGTGCTGACCCTCAAGCAAGTGATGGAGCGCGTCCTTGCCTATACGATGCGCAGGCGCCCGCTGGTACCACTGCCATTCTGGCTCGCCAAGCTACCGGCGGCGTTCCTGCAATTTCTTCCCACTCCGCCGCTCACCATCGACCAGGTGCGCCTGCTTCAAACCGACACTGTGGTGAGCGAAGGCGCCAAGCGAAGCGGGCGCACACTCGAAGGGCTCGGCATCGAGCCCGTGGCCGTTGCCGCAGTCGTGCCCGGCTATCTCGAGCAGTTCCGTCCGCGCGGGCAGTTCTCCAACTACCGACCGCAACCCTGAGCGATCAGGTATAGAGCAGCACGAGCAGGAAGCCGCCCAGCACCATGCGATAAATCACGAAGGGCAGCAGGCTGATGCGCCGGAGCAAACCCATCAGGAAGGCGATGGCGAGAATACCGGCGACAAAGGTGAGCGCCGCGCAAAGAAGCGCGTCGTTGGTAATGGGCTCCCCGCTTGCCACCGCGTCGCCCACCGTGAAAACGATTGCGCCCGCGGTGGCCGGTATGCCCAGAAGAAAGGAGAATCGCGCGGCGTCGGGACGGGTGAAGCCCAGGAAGCGCCCGGCGGTGATGGTCACGCCCGACCGGCTCGTGCCGGGAATCAGCGCCAAGGCCTGCGCCAGCCCGACAAGGAGCGCGCTGCCCAGCGTCATGTTCGACATGGTCCTGTTCTGCGGACCGACCATGTCGGCGATCAGCATCAAGATGCCGTAGAGGATCGTGTTCCAGGCCACCACCGCGACATTGCGTTCGAGATCGGTGTAGCCGTACTTCTTCAGGAAAATGCCGAAGGCTACCGCGGGGATACTGGCCAGCACGATATAGATGGCAAGCCGCCCCTCCTCGGTGACGTTGCCCTTGAGCAGCTCACGTGCGCCGCGGGTGATGCGCCAGACGTCGCGCCAGAAATAGATGAGGATGGCGAAGAGCGTGCCGAGATGGGTCAAGACATCGACCACCAGCCCCTGGTCCTGCCAATGCATCAATTTGGGGACCAGGATCAGATGCCCGGAGGACGAAATGGGCAGGAACTCGGTGACCCCCTGCACCACGGCAAGGACGATAATCTGCTCTACCGTCATGGGTTTCCCCGCTCCCCGCTTGTTCCCTGCGCGTGCAGGTTCTATACGAGGCTCCAGTCTCGCGCGATTCATTTTGCAACGACTGGCCGGCCAACGGGTCGATGGCGACGCTCCTGCACTATCCGCTCTGCGCGTTCTCCCGGTCGATCCGGCTCGCGCTAACCGAGTGCGGCGTCGAGGCCGAGCTCGCCGAGGAGCGGCCATGGGAGTGGCGGCCGGAATTCGTGGCGCTTAACCCGGCCGGAACGCTGCCGGTCCTCGTCACCGACGAGCGCGGCCCGATCGTGGGCGCCTATGCCATCTCGGAATTTCTGAGCGACACCGCGGACGAGCGCGACATCCGCTTGTTCCAGCCGTTCCCGGGCGACGAAGCGGAGCGGGCGGAGGCGCGGCGCCTGGTCGACTGGTTTCATGGCAAATTCTACGACGAGGTCACCTCCTATCTGGTCGACGAAAAGGTGTTCAGGCGGTTCGGGCCGCGCAGCGCTTCGCCTGACATGGAGGCGATGCGGGCGGGTCACGAGAATCTGCGCTATCATCTCTCCTATATCGGCCATCTCGCCGAGACCCGAAGCTGGCTTGCCGGCGAGGCCATGAGCTTCGCCGATCTTGCCGCGGCGGCGCATTTGTCGGCGCTCGACTATCTCGGCGAAGTGCCTTGGGAGGAGCATGAGTCGGCCAAGAATTGGTATGTGCTGTTGAAGTCGAGACCGTCGTTCCGGCCCCTGCTCCAGGACCGCGTCGCCGGCTTCACCCCTTCGGGGACCTATGCGGACCTCGACTTTTGAGGACTCCGCCCCGACATGGTTGGGCATGGCAGAAACACTGAAACAAAGGATCGCCGGGGAGGCCAAGACGCTTGGCTTCGACGCCGTGCGCTTCGCCTCCGCCGACGCCGTGGAAGGCGCGGACGAGGCGCTTGACGCGTTCCTCGCCGAGGGCCGCCACGGGGACATGGGGTGGCTGGCCACGACCGCGGAGCGTCGCAAGGCCCCGCACGCGCTCTGGCCCGAAGCGAAGAGCGTGATCGTGCTCGGATTGAATTACGGAGGGACCTCCGATCCGCTCGCGAGCCTGGAAGAAAAATCGCACGGCGCGATCTCGATCTATGCGCAAGGTGACGATTATCACGATTTGCTCAAGGCGAAGCTCACGCCGCTTGCCGCGCGCGTGCAAGAACTCACTCAAGGCGACGTGAAGATTTTCGTCGACACCGCGCCGGTCATGGAGAAGCCGCTCGCCGCCCGCGCCGGACTCGGCTGGCAGGGCAAGCACACCAATCTCGTCTCGCGCGAGTTTGGCTCGTGGCTGTTCATCGGCTCGATCTTCACCACCGCGGAGATCGCTCCCGACGCGCCCGAGGAGGATCATTGCGGGGCCTGCCGGCGTTGCCTCGACATATGCCCCACGCATGCCTTCACCGGGCCCTACCGCATCGACGCACGCGCCTGCATTTCCTATCTCACCATCGAGCATAAGGGACATATCGCGCAGCACTTCCGCGCGGCGATGGGTAACCGCATCTTCGGCTGTGACGACTGCCTCGCCGTGTGTCCCTGGAACAAGTTCGCGCAAGGCGCGCGCGAGGCGAAGCTCAGCGCGAGAGGGGGAAGCGACAACCCGCCGCTCGCCGAGCTTCTTGCTCTCGACCATGCCGCCTTCCGCGCCCGCTTCCGCGGCACACCCATCAAGCGCACCGGCCGTGACCGCTTCTTGCGCAACGTGCTCATCGCCGCCGGCAATTCCGGCGACTCTCTGCTGGCGCCTCTGGTCGAGGCGCGACTTGGCGACGGCTCGCCGCTCGTGCGCGCCATGGCGGTATGGGCGCTGGGGCGGCTTGCACCTCGGCGCTTCCATGCCTTGCGCGACGCACGTTACTCGGCCGAGCCCGACCAAGCGGTCAGAAACGAATGGATGGGGGCAGCGGCATGAGCCGCCTGTTTGCCTTCGGTCTTGGCTTCTCGGCCTTAGCGCTGGCGAGGCGCCTTTCCGCCAAGGGATGGCAAGTCGCCGGCACCGCCCGCGACGGCGGTAAGATCGCGCGGCTCGAGCGCGAGGGTCATGCCGTCATCCGCTTTGCCGGGGAGCCCGGCAATGATGGGCTGCCGAAGCTGCTTGCGGGCACGACCCACCTCCTCCACTCGATCCCGCCGGGTGCCGGGGGCGATCCCGTGTTGGCGGGGTACCGCGATGAGATCGCGGCGCTCCCTTCGCTTAAATGGATCGGCTATCTCTCGACGGTCGGGGTCTATGGCGATCAGGAAGGCGGCTGGGTCGACGAGAGTGCGCCGCCCAAGCCCAACAGCGCGCGCGCGGACGCGCGGGTCGAAGCCGAGCGCGCCTGGCTCAAATTCGGGAGAGACACCGGTATCCCGGTGCAGGTGTTCCGGCTGGCCGGGATCTACGGGCCCGGTCGAAGCGTGTTCGACAAGCTCAGAGCGGGCACGGCGCGTCGCATCAAAAAGGACGGCCAGGTGTTCAGCCGCATCCATGTCGAGGACATTGCTTCTGTGCTCGAAGCCTCGATCGCGCAGCCGCGAGCCGGCGCGATCTACAATGTCGCGGACGACGAGCCGGCGGCGCCCGGCGAGGTGGTGGCTTACGCGGCAAAGCTGATGGGTGTGCTGCCGCCGCCGGAGGTCGAGTTCGCCGAGGCCGATCTCACGCCCATGGCGCGGAGTTTCTATGAGGGCAGCCGGCGGATCAGGAACGCGCGCATCAAGTCCGAACTCGGCGTCAAGCTGCGCTATCCCACTTACCGCGAAGGTCTCGCCGCGCTGCTCGCCGACCGGTTACAATGAAGGTCCGTGAGGGCATTCGGCTCATCGAAGCAGATGGATGGTATCTTGTCGCGACGCGCGGCAGTCACCGTCAATATCGCCATCCGAGCAAACCCGGTCGTGTTACAATAGCCGGCAAGCCCTCAGAGGACTTGGCGCCCGGCACGCTGAACAGCATCTTCAAGCAGGCTGGCCTCAAGGAGAGACGGTGATGCGCTACGCGGTCGTGATCGAGAAGGCCAACGGAAACTACTCGGCGTATGTGCCGGACCTTCCCGGTTGCGTGGCTACGGGCGGGACCGTCGCCGCAGTGGAAAAGGAAATCCGCGCTGCGATTCGATTCCATATCGAAGGGCTGAAGGCTGAGGGCCTTGAGGTCCCTGCTCCCACGAGCATCGCCGACTACGTCGAGGCGTGAGCCTCCGGCGAGAATGATGTCATTTTCATTCCAACTTGCCGCCACTGCGCTGGCAATTGTCACCTACGTTCAGGCGGTCCAGGGCATGGAGAGACCTGCGCCCTGCACCGAGGACGCCATGATCGTGTTCGACGCGTCCGGATCAATGTCCGGCAATGGCTGGGGCTACGGCAGCGAGACCGCCGGCATGGTGAGCCGCATCGACAAGGTGCGTTCCACCCTTGCCAACATCCTCCCCAGCGTCACAAGCCATCGCCGTGTCGGTCTCATCACCTACGGTCCCGGTGTCTGGAACCAGTGCAATGTTCGTCTCGATCTGGCGCCGGAAGCGAACTCTGCGATGCGCATCATGGCGGCGATCAATGCCCTTACGCCCGCCGGCAAGACCCCGCTGACTGCGGCGGTGGCGCAGGCCGCCGAGGTGCTCGATTTCCGCTCCAGGCCGGGCCTGATCGTGCTCCTGACCGACGGCGAGGAAACCTGCGGGGGCTCGCCCTGCGATCTCGGCAAGGCGCTCAGCGGCGAGGCGGCGGCGCTCACCGTCCATGTCATCGGCCTGCGCGTGAAGGGCTACACCTGGATGGGCGAGCAAAGCCTCCTCGAAACGAAATGCCTGGCCGAACGGAATGGCGGCCTCTATCTCACCGTCGAGACCGAGGACGAGTTGCGCGAGGCTTTCGAGAAGACGCTCGGTTGCCCGATGGTGACCGAAGATCCCCCTCTCCCCTTCAGGGAGAGGGCTTCCCGCCCGGCGCGCGAAAGCGCGACGAATGGCGGAAAGGGTGAGGGGTGAATCTTTTCGACGCGGGCTATCGCCCGCTTACCCCTCACCGCGCCGCAAACGGCGCGTGCTCTCCCTCAAGGGGAGAGCGGAGACAGCGGAGCGGCACAAGTCGCCACGAGCGCGGCCACCGTCGATTCGAGACGGCGCAGATCCTGTTCCCGCGACAGGCGGTGATCGCCGTCCTTGATGAGGGTCAGCTCGACATCGCCGGAGCGGAGCCGTTCGACGAGTTCGAGGGCATGGTTCCAGGGCACGTCAGGGTCGCACATGCCTTGCAGGATGCGCACCGGCAGATCGAGATCGAGGGGTGCGCCGCCAATCAGGTGCCTCCGCCCCTCCTCGATCAGGCGCTTGGTGATGGGATAGGGATCGCCATAGCGGGAGGGCTCATAGAAGATGCCTTCCCGGGCAAGTGTTGCTTTCGCCTCTTCGGTCATCCGATTCCATATAAGCCGCTCGGTCATGTCCCAGGCGGGAGCAATCAGCACGAGACCCGCGAGCCGCCTTGCCGCCCCTTCTTGCGCCAGCTTGCGGGCGAGAAGGAGCGCAATCCAGGCGCCCATCGAGGAGCCGATCACGATTGCGCGCCCCTTCTCGGCGGAAAGGAGTTCGAGCATGGCGGAAGCCTCCGCGAGCCAGGCGCCGATCGAGGCGTCGCGGAGATCGCCTTCCGACAGGCCGTGGCCCGAATAGTCGAAGCGGAGCATCGGGAACCCATGCTCTTTGGCCCACGAAGCGAGAGCGAGCGCCTTGGTGCTCGCCATGTCCGAGAGGAAGCCGGGAAGCCAGATGAGTCCCAGGCCGCCGCCTCTTTCCGCATCGGCAAAGCGATAGGCGAGGCGGCGGCGTTCCGGCCCCTCGCCAAAGTCCAGGAATTGCGGATCGTCAGCGCCCATCCTAAGAACCTCATGCCATGCCGGAGGTGACCATATTGCAGGTCGTGCCGCGCCTCGATGCCGGAGGCAGCGAGCAAGCGGCCGTCGAGATCGCGCAAGCGCTCACCCGCGCCGGCGCCTCGGCCCTCGTTGCCACCGAAGGGGGCCGGATGGCAACCGCGCTGACCGAAGCGGGCGGCGAGATCGTCCTTCTTCCGATGGCGAGCAAGAACCCCCTCGCCATGCTCGCCAATGCGCGCCGGCTCGCCCGCCTCATCGAGGAGCGCGGCGTCGATCTCGTCCATGCCAGAAGCCGGGCGCCGGCCTGGAGTGCGCTTCTCGCCGCGCGACGGACCGGGCGTCCCTTCGTCACCACCTATCACGGCGCCTATGGAAGTCCCGGCCCGCTCAAGAGCGCCTATAACAGCGTCATGGCCCGCGGCGATCGCGTCATCGCCAATTCGCACTATACCGCCGGTCTCATCGCGTCCCGGCATCATGTGGCAACGGAGCGCATTCGTACCATCTATCGCGGCGTCGACCTCGCGCGATTCTCGCCGGAGACGGTGAGCGAGGATCGCCTAGCCCGGCTGCGTGCCGCCTGGGAGGTCCGTAAAGAGCAACCTGTCGTCTTGCAGGCCGCGCGCCTGACCAGCTGGAAGGGCCAATCCGTTGTCATCGAAGCGGCGCGACAATTGCGGAACGAGGACCGGTTGGGTAACGCTGTCATCGTCATGGCCGGAGACGCGCAAGGACGCGAAGCCTACCGTAAAGAGCTCGATCGCCTGATAGCGACATCGGGACTTGCGGGCCGCGTCAAGTTGGTCGGTCATTGCGACGATATGCCGGCGGCGTTTGCGCTTGCTCACGTCGCGGTTATCGCATCGACGAGCGCGGAGGCCTTTGGCCGGACCAGCATCGAGGCCCAGGCCATGGGCTGTCCCGTCATTGCGAGCGATATTGGAGCGGTACCGGAAACGATCCTTGCGGCAAGCCGAGGGGAACACGCTTACACCGGTTGGGTGGTTCCTTGTGACGATCCTCATCCGATCGCCGCGCGCCTTGCCGAGGCACTGGCCCTGTCGCCACAAGACCGCGCCGCCATCGCCGCCCGTGGACGCCGCCATGTTGCCAGCAAATTTACGCTGGCTGAGATGCAGCGTGCCACGCTCGCGGTCTATGACGAGCTCCTCGGCACGCGTCTTGCCGCAGCCTTTGACGAGCACGTCGCGAAGGGGCCCCCACGAGGCGCTTAGCGGCCGACGGCTTCCACCCTTTTTCGGAAAGTGTTATTGCTCGGGCGGGGCATCGTGCACACCGGGGAGGGCGATCCACGAATGGCGTCATCGGCCAATCTCATCCTACGGCGCGAGCCCGCTATTATCCGCCTGCTCTTCTTTCTCGCGCCATGCATCACGTTACTCGCACCGCTTGCAACGGTCTCCGCGCTCATTCTCCTGTCGTGTGGATGCGTCGCAATAGCGCTATTGCATCGGCAGAGTGCAAGCGAGCTTCTAAAATTTGATCTCGTCCTCGCGCTGTTCGCCGTAGTGGCGCTTTACCTTTTGATCAACGCGACGTGGTCGCTCGACCCGTCGCGGGCATTCAGCAAGGTGCTGTGGTTCGCCCTGGTCGTGACGATGACCTTTGCCGCGAGCCGCGCACTTGGTGGTTGGAACGACCAACAAATTAGAATCGCCGTCATTGCTTTTCTCGTCGGGATAAGCGTGGGACTCGCGTTTGTCCTGGTTGAGCTCGCAACCGAGAGCAGCTTGACTCGTCTCCTGTTCAATATGCTCCCGATCACCCGGCCCAGCAGTTTCAGGAAAATGGGGGTCGCGGACGGGCGGATCGTCAGACTTGCGGCGTTCGAGCTCAATCGCAACGTTGCCGTGATGCTGTTGATGCTGTGGCCGGCGCTGCTTTGTCTGACGCGGCTCGCGGACAAACCGTGGCGCAATATCGGTATCGCCGTGTTGATCGCAGGAACCGCCGCCGCAACGATGTTTTCGGAGCATGAGACATCGAAGATTGCGCTTGTCGTCAGCGCTGCGGTTTTCGTGCTGGCTCGGTTCTGGACGGTACCCGTCAGGCGGACGTTGTTGGTTTGCTGGTGCCTGGTGTTAATGCTGGTCGTTCCCCTCGCCTCGCTCGCGGCCAAAGAAGAGCTTTACCGCTTGGATTGGCTTCCCTATTCGGCGAAGGCGCGGATCACGCTGTGGGGCCACACCGCCGGGAAAGTCTCCGAGCACCCCTTCTTTGGCGTCGGGCTGGAATCGGCGCGCAAGCTGAATGCCATGGAAAAGCAGGGACCTCAGGGCCGGGTCTTGGTCGACGAAGCGAACCGACGCGCGTTGCCGGCGACGGTGGGGTTCCACTCGCACAACGCGTTCTTGCAGACCTGGTACGAGCTCGGGGTCGTCGGCGCAATCTTGTTGTTGGCGGCTGGAAGCGCCGTCATCGGCTATATCGGGCAGCTCGCGCGGAACTTGCAAGCGTTCATGCTCGCGGAATTCGCCGCCTTCTTCGCCATCGCCGCGACCGGATGGGGAATGTGGCAAAGCTGGCTGATGGCGCTCACCGGTCTTGCGGCCCTCTATGCGGTCCTCGCCGTCAACTTCGCCCGGGGTACGGCGCCCGCCAACGAATTTCGCCTCGCGGCGAGGTCCTCGATGGTCCCAGGGGAGCGTGCGGCTTGACTTGTCACGCGCAATTTCGTTGCTGTAGAACACTCGAACCGTGTCAATTCGAACCGCGGCGCGGAATCGCCTTCTAGAGGGATCCGCCGCCGCCGTTCGCAAAGAGGAGAGCACAACATCGTAAGGCGACCGACGAAGCTTACGCCCGATCGGGGGGGGCCCCGTATCAACGAGGGCATCGACACTCCAAACATCCAGCTCATCGACGCCGCCGGCACTAATGTCGGCGTGGTTGCCACCGCCGAGGCCCTCGCCCGCGCCGCCGAGGCAGGTCTCGACTTGGTCGAGATCTCGCCCAATTCCGAGCCGCCGGTGTGCAAGATCCTCGATTTCGGCAAATACAAATACCAGGCGCAGAAGAAGGCCGCCGAGGCGCGCAAGAAACAGCGCACCGTCGAGATCAAGGAGATCAAGATGCGGCCCAACATCGATATTCACGACTATCAGGTGAAAATGCGCTCGATCGTCCGGTTCTTCGAGGAGGGCGACAAGGTCAAGGTCACCTTGCGTTTCCGTGGACGCGAGATGGCGCATATGGAGCTCGGAACCAGGTTGCTCGACCGGGTCAAACAGGACACCTCGACAATCGCCAAGGTGGAATCGGAGCCGCGGCTCGAAGGGCGGCAGATGGTGATGGTGCTCGCGCCCCGCTAGGCGATCGGACGCGGGATTCCCTTGCATTTGCGCCTGGACCGATCCTATAAGGTCGCGCGAAGGAGCCGCCCGGCGGGGCATGCCGTGGCGGCTCGCATGCTTTCCAATCGTCGAAATGCACCCCGCCGTCCCAGGCCTTGGGACCAGGGTCAAACCAAGGAAGCCAAATGCCCAAGATGAAGACCAAGAGCGGTGCCAAGAAGCGCTTCAAAGTCACGGCGACCGGCAAGGTGAAATGCCAGGCCTCGCGCAAGCGTCACGGCATGATCCAGCGCCCCACCAAGTTCATCCGGACCGCGCGCGGGACCATGGTGCTGTCGGACGAGGACGCCAAGATCGTGAAGAAGCATTTCCTGCCCTATAGCCGCTAGGCTTGGGGCGAGTTTCGAAGGAGCACCGTCATGTCCCGGGTGAAACGCGGCGTTACCTCCCATGCCCGCCACCGCAAGGTGATCAAGCAGGCCAAGGGTTATTACGGCCGCCGCAAGAATACTATTCGCGTCGCCAAGCAGGCGGTCGAGAAGGCCGGCCAATACGCCTATCGCGACCGCAAGGTGAAAAAGCGCACCTTCCGCGCATTGTGGATCCAGCGCATCAATGCCGCGGCGCGCGTCAACGGCCTCACCTATGGGCGGCTGATCGACGGTCTGAAAAAGGCCGGCATCGAACTCGACCGCAAGGTGCTTGCCGACATCGCCGTGCGCGAGCCCCAGACCTTCAAGGGCCTGGTCGAGGCCGCGTCTGCTGCCGCTGCGCGGGCCTAAAGCCCCCGCGAAGCGGGCTTGGCCTCGCCTTGGGAGCCTGAGCCATGAGCGCGCTTGAGCTCTACAGTCTCAAGACCGAGCTGCTTCACGCCATCGCGGAAGCGTCCGACCTCGACAAGCTTGAAGAGGTCCGCATCGCCGCGCTCGGCAAGAAGGGCCGCATCTCCGAGCTGATGCAGGCGCTCGGCTCGCTGCCGCCTGATGAGCGCAAAGCCTACGGCCAAGTCGTCAACAGCCTGAAGACGTCGGTCGGTGAGGCGCTCGAGGCAAGGCGGCGAGAACTTGCGCGCACCGCAACCGCCGAGAAGCTGTCCCAAGAGCGCGCCGACGTCACGCTCCCGGTGCCAGAAGGTCCGCTCGCCGAGGGTCGCATCCATCCCGTCAGTCAGGTCACCGACGAGATCACCGAGATCTTCGCCGCCATGGGCTTCGCGATCGCCGAGGGCCCCGACATCGAGACCGACTTCAACAATTTCACCGCGCTCAACATGCCGCCCGAGCATCCGGCGCGCCAGGACCACGACACGTTCTATTTCGCACCCGCCGCCGACGGCACGCGCGCGCTCCTGCGCACGCATACGAGCCCGGTACAAATTCGCGCCATGCTCAAGACGAAGCCGCCCTTGCGCATCATCGCGCCGGGGCGGGTCTATCGTTGCGATTCCGACCAGACCCACACGCCGATGTTCCATCAGGTCGAGGGTCTGGTGATCGACGAGGAGACCCATCTCGGCCATCTGAAATGGGTGCTGGAGGAGTTCTGCAAGGCGTTCTTCGAGATTCAAGAGGTGAAGATGCGCTTCCGCGCGAGCCACTTCCCCTTCACCGAGCCGTCGATGGAGGTCGATATCGGTTACGCCAGAGACGGCGACGCCATCAGGATCGGCGAAGGCGATCAGTGGCTCGAGATCTTGGGCTGCGGCATGGTCCACCCCAACGTGCTCAAGAATGTCGGGCTCGATCCCGATCGCTATCAGGGCTTCGCCTTCGGGCTCGGCATCGACCGCATCGCCATGCTGAAATACGGCATGCCTGATTTGCGCGCCTTCTTCGCGGGCGATCTTCGCTGGCTCAAGCATTACGGCTTCCCGCCGCTCGCCATCCCGACGCTTGCCGCCGGATTGTCCTGAGCCATGAAGTTCACGTTTTCCTGGCTCAAAGAGCATCTCGACACCAAAGCGAGCGTCGAGAGGATCGCCGATACGCTGACCCGCATCGGGCTCGAGGTCGAGGAATTGTTCGATCCGGCCACCAGCTTCGCGCCCTTCCGCGTGGCCGAAGTGATCAAATGCGAGAAGCATCCTAACGCCGACAAGCTCAGCGTCTGCGAGGTCGATACCGGCAAGGAACGGCTTCAGGTCGTGTGCGGCGCGCCGAACGCGCGGGCCGGAATGAAGGGCGTGTTCGCGCCGGTCGGCGCCTACGTGCCCGGCATCGACCTTACGCTCACCAAGGCCAAGATCAGAGGGGTCGAGTCCCACGGCATGCTGCTATCCGAGCGCGAGCTTGAGCTGTCCGACGCGCATACGGGCATCATCGAGGTCGATGCCAAGGCCAAAGTGGGGAGTCCCGCCGCCAAGGCGCTCGGGCTTGACGACGCGGTAATCGAGGTCGCCATCACGCCGAACCGTCCCGACTACCTCGGCGTGCGCGGTATTTCGCGCGATCTCGCCGCCGCCGGTCTCGGCACGCTGAAAAAGGACCATGTCAGGCCGGTCAAAGGCAGCTTCGCCAATCCCATTCCGATCGAGCTCGAATTCGACAACGACAGAGCCAATGCTTGCCCGGTCTTCGCCGGGCGGCTGGTGCGCAATGTCAAGAACGGTCCCTCCCCCGAATGGCTGCAACGGCGCCTGAAGGCCATCGGGCTTCGCCCCATCAACGCGCTCGTCGATATCACCAACTACATTTCCTACGACCGCGGGCGCCCGCTCCATGTCTATGACGCCGACAAGCTCAATGGCGCGATCCGCGCGCGGCTGGGCCGCAAGGGCGAGACAGTCCTTGGCCTCGACGGCAAGATTTATGAGGTCGACGACGACATGTGCGTCATCGCCGACGATCGCGCCGTGCTCGGGCTTGGCGGGGTGATCGGCGGCGAGGAGACGGGCGTGACCGAGGCGACCATCAACGTCTTCATCGAGTCGGCCTATTTCGATCCCAGGCGCACCGCGCGCACCGGGCGGAGGCTCGGCATCCAGTCAGACGCGCGGTACCGCTTCGAGCGCGGCGTCGATCCCGATTTCGTAGTGCCGGGGCTCGAGCTCGCCACCGATCTCGTGCTGCAAACCTGCGGTGGAGCGCCAAGCAAGATCACCATCGCCGGCAAGCCGCCCAAGACCAACAAGTTGTTCAAATTCGATCTTGCTCTGGTTAAGCGGCTCTCCGGCCTTGATCTCGGCGCAAGCGAGATCAAGCGGCAGCTTGCCGCGCTCGGCATCGCGCTCGACGGCAAGGGGAAGCAGCTCAAGGCGACGCCCCCCTCATGGCGCCCCGACCTCACCGGACCAGCCGATCTCGTCGAGGAGGTGGTGCGGCTCACCGGCGTCGATGCGATTCCTGCAACGCCGATGATGCAGGTCGCGGGCGTGGCAAGACCGGTGCTCACCGAGGCGCAGAAGCGGCAACGGCTCACGCGGCGCGTGCTCGCGGCCCGCGGGCTCGTCGAGGCGGTGACCTGGTCGTTCATTCCGCCCGAGCACGCGGAACTGTTCGGCGGCGGGCAAGCCGAACTCACTTTGAGCAATCCGATCTCGACCGAGCTTGCCCAGATGCGGCCTTCGCTCCTGCCTGGGTTGATCGCCGCCGCCCAGAGAAATCGGGACAGAGGCGTTGCCGATGGCGCCCTGTTCGAGCTTGGTCAAGCCTATCGGGGCGCCGAGCCTCAGGATCAGTTCGTGGCGGTGGCGGGCGTTCGCTTCGGCCACTCGGCCCTTGCCGGCTCGGGCCGTCATTGGTCGGGAGAAGCCCCTGCCGCCGATGTGTTCGCCGCCAAGGCCGACGCCATCGCAGCACTCGCAGCGCTTGGCCTCGACCAGGCGAGCCTTGCCGTTACGCGCGAGGCGTCCTCATGGTTTCACCCCGGCCGCTCGGGCGCGCTCAAGCTCGGGCCTAAGACCCTGCTTGGCATTTTCGGAGAGTTCCATCCCGACCTTCTCGCCAGGCTCGGCATCGATCCCCCGATTGCCGGTTTCGAGCTTGATCTCGATGCCGTTCCCGCCACTCGGCAGAAAAGGGAAAGCAAGGCGCTCGAAGCCTCGGATCTCCAGCCGGTCCGGCGCGATTTTGCCTTCCTGCTCGACGCCGAGATTGGCGCCGGAGAGGTGGTGCGCGCCGCCTTGAGCGCCGACCGCGCGCTCATCAGCGATGTCGGCGTGTTCGACGTGTTCACCGGGCAAGGTGTGCCGGAGGGCAAGAAGTCGCTCGCCATCGAGGTGACGCTCCAGCCGCGCGAGAAGACGCTGACCGACGCCGAGATCGAGGCGGTGGCGGAAAGGATCGTCGCCGCGGTCAAGAAAGCGACCGCCGGCGAGCTGCGGCGCTAGCCGTTCCCCAAGCAGGGGTACCTATTGCGGACCGGCTGGGCCGAAGGGAGAAGGCGATGGGTTCCGCCGCGTGCGCTGCGGTACCTTGCGTTTGACCAGGATGGGCTTGCCGTAGAACGGCTTGTCGGCGCAAGCCGAGGCGATCTTGGCGGCAACCGCCTTGTCGGGTTCGCTTGGTTGCTGCCAGCCTTGGCACAGCGTCCCGATCTCTCCGCCAAGCGCGGCCGCGCCGTCCGCACAATAAAGCCCCGAGCCGTCCGCTCGGGGGCTGAAGCGCACGCCCTTGGCGTTCTTGCCGTCATCGAGCCCGGCCGCAAGATGATTGAGCGCATAGATGCGCTTGGTCCCCTCCGCCGCGGCAAAAAGTTCGGGCCGCGCTTGCGTGTTGGTGAGCGGGATCGCCTCGATCGCTTCGACCCGCCAGGCGCCGTCGATGCGGGCAAGATGCAGTTTGGCCATCAGCCCGTAATCCCGGCAGAGGCCGAAGCGGGTCGGTACGGCGGCGCCGGGATGCAGGAAATTGCCGAGGCCGTAGAAGATCAGCGATTTGCCGTTGAGCTCCACGCCTTGCGCCACCTGCGGGTGGTGGCCGACGATGAGATCGATCCCCTTCTCTTCCGCCGCGAATCTTCGCCAATCGGCGAGCTGCCGTTCGTCGGGCACCACGCGGCCTTCGACCCCGTAATGGATAGAGAGGATGCGATAATCGGCCGGCATCGCGACGAGCTTGTCCACGGCCGCCACGAAGTCAGGCCGGTCGCGGTAGGACGCTTGTCCGGCCTTGTTCGGACCGGCGCGGGATTGCGGCTGATCGCCGGTCATGATGCCGATCGCCGAGAAGGCGAAACGCGCGCCGCCGAGGTCGAGACAGCCGGGACGGATCGCCTCCTCGAAATTGCTGCCGATGCCGGCAACGGCGATGGGCCGTTCGGCATTGGCGAGGGCGAGGTGGTAAAGCGTCTCTTCGATACCTTGCGCGCCATAGTCATAAGCGTGATTGTTGGCGAGCGCGAACAGGTTGAAGCCGGAATCGATCAGCGCCTTGAGCGCGGCCGGGTGGCTCCTGAAGTGGAACGTCCCCTTGCCCCTGCCCTCGGGACCGAGGTCGTTGCGGTCGGTCACCACGGTCTCGAGATTGACGAAGGCAAGATCGCCATCCACCGCGCCGGCCACTCCTGCAAGCGCGTCGGTGAAGCTCGTCACCTGCTTGCCCTTGTAGATACCTTCGGCATCGACCTTGGCGTCGGTCGTATTGAAGCCGGTATCGCCGACGAGCACGATGGTGAGGCGGTCGGGCGAGGTTTGCGCCGGCGTGGCTTGGCTTGCGTCGATCGCGGCAGTGCGCTCCGGCCGATCGCAAGGCGCCGCGCTTGTGGCGGCATAGAGCAAGCCGGCGGCAGCCGGAAGGAGCGCCGCACCGGCCGCTAACCCAAAAGACTTCAGCCAGCCGCGTGCCACGGTCAGGTCACTCCTCAACTCAGTGCCTGGTCGGCTTCTTGAGGCATGCGTGAAGACGCATCGAACCCCAGATTGTGGTCGCGGGCAAGGTGCACCATCGCCCGCTCGGTGAGCGCGGTGATGGTGAGGAGCGGATTGACGCCGATCGAGCGCGGGATCACCGCGCCGTCACAGACATAAAGTCCGGCATGGACGTCGCTTCCCCTCCCGTCGAACACCTGGCATTTGTGGTTCACCACACCGCGCTCCGCATTCTCGGCCATGCCGCAGCCGCCGAGTGGATGAGCGGTCGCGGGCTTCGTGCCCATGCTGGTCGCGGCGAGCGGGCTCTTGATATAGCGCGCGCCGACCGCCGCGGCGGCCTTGGTCAGGGCGGCATCGACGCGGGCATAGACCGGCTGGTCGGCCACGCCCGGCCAGTGAACCTGCGCGCTGTCATGGTCGAGCGTGATGCGGCCTGCGGCTTCGTCGTGCGAGACCACGAAGAAGGTGTGAAGATGGGATAGCGGGCCTTGATAGACCCCTTTGATCAGGCTCTGGGCGGCGCCGAGCAGCCGGCCGCCGGCGATAAAGAATACCGGAAGCAGCGGGGCGAGCGCCGAGGGCAGCACGCCTTCTTGGAGGATCATGCCGCGATCGAGAGCCTCACCATCGGTGAGCTCGATCTGGCCGGCGACGCAGGCGCCGACGGCGTCGCCCACGAATTTCGGCGGGTGGCCAACGCCGACCGCGTTCACTCTCTCGCCGCCGCCGAGCGCGAAGGCGATGATGTCGCCATTGGCGGAGAACCGCTCGCCGAGCCGGTCGGAGAGGCAAAGCCCGTGCGTGCGGGACCGCAGCAGAATTTCGGTCGAGCCGAGCGTGCCGGCGGCCAGCACGACACATCTGGCATCGACGAAGGCCGGGTCCGACTCCTGATCGTTGGAGGGCGCGAAATAGATGCGCCAGCCCCCCTCTCCTTTGGCGATGCGGCTCACGCTGAGCTCGGTGAAGATCTCGGCGCCATGCGCCTTGGCGTCGGGCAGATAGGTCATGGCGACCGTGTTCTTGGCGCCGACATTGCAGCCCGAGCAGCAATCGCCGCAGAGCGTACAGGCTGGTTGCGCGACTCCCGCCGGATTGACGATATCCTCGAAGCTCACCACGACGGGTGCGGCGACCGGGGCCACGTCGAAGGCCGCGCTCGCCGCCTCGAGCGCGCGGTACTTGGTCAGCGCCGCGGCGTCCCGGTAACGCGTAGGCCTCAACATCGACGCGGCTCGCATGAAGCCAAGCTCGAGCAGCCCGTCGCCGCTGACCTCCTCGGGCCAGCCGGGATCGGCGAAGACGCGTGGATCGGGTTTGAGCGCGACGCCGGCATTGATGAGTGAGCCGCCGCCGAGACCGCAGCCGACAAGGACATGAATGTCGGTGCCGAGCCTGAAATCGAACAAGCCCGTGCGCGAGCCTGAGCGCAGCTTGCCGCCGTTCAGCTGCAACTCGCGGCGCAGTTCCGGCAATCGGCTGGGAAATTCGCCGGTCAGAAACTCCTTGCCCTTCTCGATGACGCAGACGCTTTGGCCCGCGCGTGCGAGCCGCGAAGCGGCGACGCCGCCGCCATAGCCGGATCCGACCACAACCACGTCATAGGCACGCTTGAGTTCGCTCGGCGCGGAGGACAGGCGCTGCTGCATCGTCCCTCAATAGCCCAGATGCCCAAGCCCGCCCAAGCGCTTATCGGGGACGATGCCGGCATCAATTCATTTCACGGTCGCGCGAGAGCCACTTTGCCTTGCCTCCGGCACTTCATATTGTGACTCCGAACTCGGACTGGAGAGATTCCATGATCGCCAAAACGGTCTGTGCCGCGCTGATCGCCGCGTTCCTTGCGGTCCTTGTCCTTGCCTGCGGCCCATACGAGGCGCGTGCCGGCGCGACCAAGACGGCGATCTTCGCCGGCGGCTGCTTCTGGTGCGTGGAGGATGCCTTCGATCAGGTGAACGGCGTGACCGAGACGATTTCGGGTTATGCCGGCGGCACGAAGCCGAACCCCAATTACGGCGATCACGAGGGCTACCAGGAGGCGGTCAAGATCACCTACGACCCCGCCAAGGTGACCTACGCCGCGCTGCTCGACCATTTCTGGCGCAACATCGATCCCTTCGACCCGGACGGACAGTTCTGCGACCAGGGCAGCGCCTATCGCAGCGTCGTGTTCGTCGACGACGACGAGGAGAAGACTCTGGCCGAGACGACGAAAGAGGAGATCGCAAAGCGGTACAAGCGAACGGTCGCGACCGCGATCAAGCCGGCGACCACCTTCACCGCCGCCGAGGACTACCACCAGGATTATCACAACCAGAATCCGGTGAGTTACAAGTACTACAAGTATGGCTGCGGCCGGGCGCAGCGGCTCGCCGAGATCTGGGGCAAACCGAGTTGAGCGCCGGCGCTGTTGGAGTCGCCGCCCTCCCCTCCTCCCCTTGATGGCGAACCTCGGAGCGTGGCCTAAGCTCCGCGTTGCATCCAGACGCACGGCGCGGCCGTAACTCGATCATGAAGCCGGGTGAAGTCATCTATCGCCATTCGGGCACGGTGCGGATCACGCACTGGGTCAATGCACTTGTGCTGCTCGTCCTGCTGATGAGCGGCTTGCAGATTTTCAACGCCCATCCCGCGCTCTATCTCGGCTCGAAATCGGAGTTCGACGATCCCGTCATGGCGATGGACACGGTCGAAGACGGCGAAAACCTAAGGGGCGTGACCACGATTTTCGGCTACGCGATCCCGACCACGGGTGTGTTCGGACTGAGCGGCGATGCCGAAAGCGGGTACGACAGAAGAGGCGTCCCGTGGTGGGCAACGCTGCCGGGCCATCGCGACCTTGCCATGGGGCGCCGCTGGCATTTCTTCTTCGCCTGGCTGTTCCTGCTGAACGGGCTCGCTTATCTCTTATGGAGCCTCGCCAGCGGCCATCTTAGGCGCGATCTCGCGCCCTCGCGCCATGAACTCAGCCATATCGGCGCCTCGATCCTCGAACATGCGCGGCTCAAATTTCCGAAAGGAGAGGACGCCAAGCGCTACAACGTGCTCCAGAAACTCGCCTATCTCGCCGTCGCGCTGGTGTTGTTGCCGCTTATGCTGCTGACCGGGCTTGCCATGTCGCCCGGCATGGATGCGGCCTTCCCCGTCCTGCTCGATATGTTCGGCGGGAGGCAATCGGCCCGCACCATCCATTTCATCGCGGCGACCGGTATCGTGATCTTCGTCGTCGTGCATCTTGTCATGGTTCTGATCACGGGCGTTTTGAACAATCTCCGCTCCATGATCACGGGCCGCTACGTGGTCGAGCCTATGGAGGGCAAGTCATGAGCGCGGAGCGCAGGCTTGACCGGCGCGGCTTCCTCGCGCGCGGTCTCGCAGCCGCGAGCACGACGCTTCTTGGCGGGTGCGAGGAGCTCTCGGACCAAGCCTGGGTCAAGCGCATCCTCGATTCCGGCGAGACCCTGACCCGCATCACCCAGGAGGCCCTGCTCTCGCCGCAGGCGCTCGCGCGCGAATATGGCGCGGCTGATCTCTCACGCGCGTTCAGGGCGAACGGCTCGACCGATCCCGACGATCCCATCTATGTGGCGCATGCAAAAACCGGCTTCGCCGACTGGAAGTTGTCGGTCGGAGGACTGGTCGAGGCGCCGCTCGAGCTATCGCTTGCGGAGCTTCGTGCCCTGCCGTCACGCACCCAGATCACCCGGCACGATTGCGTCGAGGGATGGAGCTGCATCGGCAAGTGGAAGGGCGTGAAGCTCAGCGGCCTGCTCGAGCGCGCCCGGCTCAAACCGAGCGCGCGCTATATCGTCTTCTACTGCGCCGATACGCTCGGAAGCACCGGCACAGAGGCCGACCTTTATTACGAGTCGATCGGGCTCGCCGACGCCTTCCACGCCCAGACCATTCTCGCCTACGAGATGAACGACCAGACCCTCCCAGTTCCGCACGGCGCCCCGTTGCGGCTCCGCGTGGAGCGGCAGCTCGGCTACAAGATGGCGAAATACGTGATGCGGGTGGAGGCGGTCGACAGCCTCGCAAGCATCAGGGGCGGTCGCGGCGGTTTCTGGGAGGATTTAGGCTATGAGTGGTATGCCGGCATATGAGCCGGCAAATTGAAGGGACCCGCCGAAGCGGGTCCCTCTGAATCGCAAAGCGAGCCTACTTCTTCTTGTGGGCCTTCTTCATGGCCTTGTGATGCGCGTGGCAGGCCTTCTTGTAGGCGCGGCGCGCCTTCCGGTCGTCGGCGTATTTCGCCTTCGCCTGCTTCAAGCAATGGCCCTTCCCGGCATACACTTCGGTGGGCGCGGCGGTCAGGGTGACGCCGACCATGAGGAGGGACATCGCTGCGGCCAAAAACACTTTCTTAAGCATAAGGTTACTCCCGTGCGTGACGACGTGACAACAGGGCGGAATAAGCTTGTTTTGGGCGCCCTCGTCAACCTGCTTCGTCCCCGATCTGCCGATTCCGCGAAATGTTGGAGCTTTTCGGTCGATTCAACGAGGCTTTGCACTCCAAAGCGAAGCGGCTCCCGCGGCGCTTAGGCTTCAACAATCAAGAAAGGGGCCGCATCGGCCCCTCTCTCAAGAGCGATCAACGCGCGAGACTGCGATTCTAGGCCTTCTGCGTGGCCTTATAGGCAGTTTTGCACTCCTTCTTGTAGGCGCGGCGCGCCTTCCGGTCGTCGGCGTATTTCGCCTTTGCCGCCTGCTTGCAGGACATCCCCTCGGCGGCGGCTGGTGCGATCTGAACGGGCAGAGCGAAAGCGGCGACAAAGGCGGTCGCCAGCGCCGCCAAGATCATTCTTTTTAGCATTAGGTCTCTCCGTTTGGTTTCTATGATGCGGCTTCTCTAGACCCGAACCGCTACCACAATAGGGCGCTCCCTCTCGCCATTTCGCCGCATTTGCTGAACGCTTGCTTGACCCTTCGGGCCTCGCTCCCGTACCAAGCCGCGCATGAGTCAATCCGAAACGACGCCGCTTTCCCGCATCCGCAACTTCGCCATCATCGCCCATATCGACCACGGCAAGTCGACGCTGGCAGACCGGCTGATCCAGCTCTGCGGCGGCCTTACCGCACGGGAGATGAAGGAGCAGGTGCTCGATTCCATGGATCTGGAGCGCGAACGCGGCATCACCATCAAGGCGCAGACCGTGCGCCTCGACTACCGCGCGGGTGATGGGGAGCTCTACGAGCTGAACCTGATCGACACGCCGGGGCATGTCGACTTTGCCTATGAGGTGAACCGGAGTCTGGCGGCCTGCGAGGGCTCGCTGCTGGTGGTCGACGCCACCCAAGGGGTCGAGGCGCAGACGCTGGCCAATGTCTATCAGGCGCTCGACAACGATCACGAGGTGGTGCCGGTCCTCAACAAGATCGATCTGCCCGCCGCCGAGCCTGACCGCGTGCGCCAGCAGATCGAGGACGTGATCGGGCTCGACGCCCATGATGCCCTGGAGATTTCGGCGAAGACCGGCAGGGGCGTCGAGGAGGTGCTGGAAGCGATCGTGCAGCGGCTGCCAGCGCCCACGGGCGATGCGCGCGCGCCGCTCAAGGCGCTTCTCGTCGACAGCTGGTACGACTCCTATCTCGGCGTGGTGGTGCTGGTCCGCATCGTCGACGGCATCCTTCACAAGGGGCAGCGCATCAGGCTGATGTCGACGGGCGCCGCCTATCAGATCGATCGCTTCGGCATCTTCCGGCCGAAGCAGGAGATGCGCGACCGGCTCGGGCCGGGCGAGATCGGGTTCTTCACCGCCTCGATCCGCGAGGTCGCCGACACCCGCGTGGGCGATACCGTCACCGACGAGAAGAAGCCGGCGAACGCGGCGCTCCCGGGCTTCAAACCGGCACAGCCGGTCGTGTTCTGCGGCCTGTTTCCAGTCGATGCCAGCGAGTTCGAGGATTTGCGCGAGGCCGTCGCCAAGCTCCGCCTCAACGATGCCAGCTTCAGCTATGAGATGGAGACTTCGGCGGCCCTCGGCTTCGGCTTCCGCTGCGGTTTTCTCGGCCTGCTCCATCTCGAGATCATCCGCGAGCGGCTCGAGCGCGAATTCAATATCGACCTCATCGCCACCGCGCCTTCGGTGATCTACCGGGTGCACCTGACCGACGGCTCGATGAAGGAGCTGCACAACCCCGCCGACATGCCCGAGCCGCAGAAGATCGCCACGATCGAGGAGCCATGGATCGAGGCCACCATTCTCGTGCCCGACGAGCATCTCGGCGCCGTGCTCAAGCTGTGCGAGGACCGGCGCGGCCGGCAGAGGAACTTAAGCTATGCCGGCTCGCGCGCCATGCTGGTCTACGAACTGCCGCTCAACGAAGTGGTGTTCGATTTCTACGACCGGCTCAAATCCGTCTCGCGCGGTTACGCCTCGTTCGATTATCACCTCATCGGCTACGAAGAGGGCGACCTGGTGAAAATGGCGCTGCTCGTCAACAACGAGCCGGTCGATGCGCTGTCGGTGATCGTCAATCGCGCCCGCGCCGAGACGAGGGGCCGCGCCATGGTGGACAAGCTCAAGGATCTGATCCCGCGGCATCTGTTCAAGATCCCGATCCAGGCGGCGATCGGCGGAAAGGTGATCGCGCGCGAGACCATCAGCGCGCTCCGCAAGGACGTGACCGCCAAATGCTATGGCGGCGACATTACGCGCAAACGCAAGCTGCTCGACAAGCAGAAGGCGGGGAAGAAAAAGATGCGGAGCTTCGGCCGGGTCGAGATCCCGCAAGAGGCCTTCATCGCCGCGCTCAAGATGGACGCGGATTAGCGCTTGACTCCCGACGGGCGAATAATGGACCCAAGAGGGTCGCTTGCGCGTTTTCATTCCCCATCATTCCAGCGTGGAGGAGGGGTCCCCATGCGTCATTTTCTCATGGTTTCTCTGATCGCCTTGAGCGCCGCGTTCATGCCCGCGCTTGCGGCGGCTTCACTTGAGGGGTCGTGGCGAGGCTCAGGTATCGTCACCCATCGCGGCGGCGCCGATCCGGTGCGTTGCCGGGTGACGTTCACAAGAGTGAGCGCGAAGTCCTTCGCGGTGTCTTCGCAATGCGCCACCGAGACCGGTCGCTACGAGGTGACAGGACGCGTGGTTAGCTCCGGCGCCAATCGCTACTTCGGCTTGCTCCAGGGCCAGGGCCACGGCGGCAGAACCGTCGTCGTCCAGAAGGGCAATCGCCTTTCGGTCACGGTGACGAGCGGCAGAGGCTCCGCCAGGCTCAGCCTGTCGCGCGGCTAGCGGCCTCCGCCCTCACTCATGTGTGGACCCGCTCGCTTTTTCCTTAGGCCTCGGGGAACTCAAATCTGACCGCCTGCGTTGAATGACGAGCCTCATCGCGGCCACTCGCGACGGGTGTCTGGCTGCGCAATATCCCATGTCAATCGATACAGCTTACTCGCTGTAACGACTAAGTTTTCGTTGTTCCGGCCCAGATATATCTTGGCCATATTCTTGCCTGGTTCCAGTTACTTTCTGTCAACACTGCGGCAAAAGAGTGTTATTGTCGTGATCTTGGTTTATTATTACTTGACTATGACTAAAATGTAACGTTTCCTCTGCCTGCTGATTAAGGGATAGAAGCACGATCGGGGGAATGCCGCGCTCGACTGTGGCACGCGGCGTTGCTCTCCCGACCGTAACAAATCCCAGAGCGTAACCTGGCCACCCCGCAATCGCGCGCTCAAACGGGGCCTTGCCGGCGTCATCAGGGAAGCGCGCTAAGAAGGGGGCTTGTTATGCGTATCGCCCTTGCTTGCGGACTCTGTCTGATCGCCGTTGCCGCCGTCGCGGCGCCACGGGGCGTGGACCAGGGAAATTCCGAGACCAACGTTACCGTCGCCGCTCAGAACACGCGCGAGACATTCCGAGCGCGCATCAATGAGAACGTAGTGACGATCATGGCCGGCAGCCCGAGCGGAACCGACCTCGCCATCGTTCAGGATCTCGCCGAGGTGCTCGACGACGGCGACAATTTGCGCGTCCTGCCGATGGTCGGCAAAGGGCCCGAGCAGAACATCAAGGACGTGATGTTCCTGCGCAACGTCGATATGGGGGTCACGCAGGCCAATCTGCTCAAGCATTTCGAGCGCACGGGGGAGCTTGGGCCGAATCTCAAGGGCCGGATCGCCTATATCGCCAAGCTGTTTAACGAGGAGATGCATATTCTGGTGCGCTCCGACGTAAACGACATCCGCGAGCTCAATGGGAAATACGTGAACTTCGGAGCGGCGGGCAGCGGCGCAGAGATCACCGGGCGATTAATTTTCGCGGCGCTTGGCGTCGATCCGCAGGAGATCAATCTCAACGATACCGACGCGATCGAAAAGCTCAAGACCGGCGATATCGACGCCACCATCGTGGTCACCGGCAAGCCGGCGCCGGTTCTCGCCAACCTCAAGGAGACCGCCGGCCTCAAGCTGCTTGCTGTCCCCTACGCCAAGACACTTGAGGATGAGTATTATCCGGCCACGCTGACCCACGAAGACTACCCCGCGCTCATCGCCGAGGGCGGACGGGTCGATACGCTGTCGGTCTGCGCGGTGCTGGTGTCGTTCAATTGGCCGAGCGATTCCGTGCGCTACAAGAAGATCGCCAAGTTAGTCGACCGTTTCTTCTCGAATTTCGATTCCTTCCTGGCGGCGCCGCGCCATCCCAAATGGGGCGAGGTCAATTTCGCGGCGACGCTCGAAGGCTGGCAACGTTCGCCGCTGGCACAAAGCTGGATCGATCGCGCCAAGCCGAAGGAGAGGGACAGCGCCGCGCGCAGCAATTTCGACGCGTTTCTCGCCCAAGCGAGCAACAGCCGCAGCACGCCGATCTCCGATGCGGAGCGCGCCGATCTATTTCGTGCATTCCTCGAGTGGAATAGGGGGCGCAAACAAAACTGATCGACGTCAACCGTTGCGACTCTCTTGTTGTGATGCGTAGGAGGGTTTTATGCTCAATCCGTCCGACATCGCCGTCAGGCCGACCGACCTGACCGAGCGGCCCGCGCCCAAAGGTTCGGCCGTGGCGCCACCGCTTCCTGAACCGACGCCAACCACGATGGCCGAGCGCTTCGCGCCGACGGCGCAGAAGCTCCCTGCCGACGGCCCGGCACCGCCCCTGGTCGATCCGGCGCTCATGCCGCGACTAATCGCCGAACGGGCCCGCGCCTCCTCGGCAGGAAAGTGGCTGCTGATCGCCGCCATCCTCGTTTCCTTGGTGCCAACGGCGGTCATCCTCGTCCTGCTGTGGCAGGGGGTGATCGCGATTCCGCGGTCCGGCGACGTGCAATCTCGTGCCGACCCTGAGCCGCTCGCCGCAACTCAGCAAGCCACGGTCGCGCCCGCGCCCGCCGTCCTACTCGGGGCGAAGCCCGAGATCGCGCTCACGGTCCCAGGCCAGATCGCGGCGAAGTCGGGCGACGAGATCGCCTTCACCATCTCCATCGATTCGGACGAGACCCTGCCGGCGCGCAGCGTCATCGCCATTCGGGCCATGCCTGAAGGCGCCACCTTCTCGCAAGGCCGGCCCTATGGCACCGCGGAGTGGAACCTGACCCCCGACGAGATTGGGGATCTGAAGCTCAAGCTGCCGGAGACGGCGAGCGGGGGCGCCGATATGCGCGTCGAGTTGATGGCCGCCGACGGCGCGATCCTTGCGAGCGCCTTGACCAGGCTCGACATCGCGCCAGACCCGCGGGCGGACTTGATCTTGAGGTCGGACGAAAGCGGCCGCATCGCCGACCTTATCGCCCTCGGCCATAAGATGATCGATGTCGGCTATTTCGCCGGGGCCCGCGCCTATTTCAAACGCGCGGCAGAGGCCGGAAGCGGCGATGCCGCCCTTCTTCTGGGCGCCACCTTCGACCCCGAGTTCATCGCCAAGATCGGTGCTCAGGGCATCAAGGCCGACCCCAAAGAGGCGCGTGGCTGGTATGAGCGCGCCCAGCAGCTCGGCGTCAAGGATGCCGAGTCCAAGCTCAAGGCGCTCAAGGAGGACATCACCAACCGTCAGCAACCGGTTCAGGCGACGGAAACACCCGAGGCCCCCGCCGAGCCGGCGCCTAACCTTGCGGCGAACGAGCCGCGGCCTAACCTTGCGGCGAACGAGCCGGCTGCCACGGCGGAGGAAACGGCCGAGCAGCCGGGGGCTGCGGAGGCGGCCTTATCTTCGCCTGAAGCCGAGGCATCGCTTCCCGCCGACCAGAACGAATGGGTCGAGCTCGTTAGCTACGCCAATGTTCGCGCCGCGCCCTCATCCACCGCGGAGACACTGAGGGTGGCCGAGAAGGGTACAAAACTGCGTGTGACCGGCCGGCAGGGGAATTGGGTTGAAGTCATCGATCCCGCCACTTCCGATGTCGGCTGGGTCTACGCGCGCTATATCGAGACGGCGCAGGCGCCGGCGCGCTAGCGCATCGCCTCGGCGAGAGAACGCATCGCGGTGAAGCGCGGCGCCGGAGGCCTCAGCCGGTGCGAACCTTCCAGGCGAGATAGGCAAGGGCCGCGCCCTCGCAGATGAGCAGAATGCCGAGAAGGAAACCGAGCACCCATTCTGCGCCCACCGGCATGTTGGCCCACAGATAAACCGCAAGCATGATGCCGACGAGTCCGCTCGCCAGCACCCATCCCCAATTGGGGAAGGGCTTGATGGTGAGCGCGAAGATGATCTTGGAGATGCCCTCGACCATGAAGAACACGATCAAGAGAACGGTCATGAGCAGAAGCCCGCTTTCCGGCTGCCGCAGCAAAAGCACACCGATGACGATGGCGAGCACGACCGAGATGAGCTGCAACCAGTAGTGCGGCACATCGCGGGCGCCGATCAGGCCAATCGCCTGGAGCACGCCGCTGACGATCAGCACCCAGGCGAGCAGATAGACCATGGCGACCGAGGCGAGCAGGGGATAGATGAGGGCGAGCACGCCCGCGACCACCATCAAAGCGCCTTGCAGCAAATACCACAGCGAATAGCGCTTGACCGTCTCGCGCATGGCCTCGCGCATGGCTGCGGCGGCGGCATCGAGTGGAATGGCCATGGATTATCCTCCTTCGAGCGAATCAGTTTGCTGGCGGACCCGAGGATACTCGATTGCGGGTCGAATTCTGGCGACGCCAGCTCTTCTCCTCACTCTTGCCGGGGTTGATCCGGTCAGCCATGCCATTGGCCTATCCGGGGGCGGAGAGGTCGTCTCGGATCGAGGCCGGGCAAGACGGGTCCGGCGGGGAGGGGCGAGGTGAATCCCGACGAGGCGAGACAATCGGCGATTGCCAAGGCCGCGCGCCGGCTCATCCCCTTTCTCTGTCTCTGCTACGCGGTGAATTTCCTCGACCGGGTGAATGTCGGCTACGCCGCG
>JACMJU010000040.1 GCA_014380485.1 Methyloceanibacter sp. | reverse complement strand
CAGGCCGGCGGCCAGCTCCGGCTCGATGAGATCGCGCGCGCCATCGACCACTCCACCGCGACCCAGATATGGCAGCGCTTCAGGGCCGGAGAGCGCGGCGTGATCGGACGCCACATCTACAATCTCGACGGCCAAGCCACGTTCGACGAGATCGCCCGCCGTTATGGCCGCGAGGCCGACTTCCGCGCCACCGTCGATCGTTACATCGCCGATTTCGAGCGGCTGCTCGGCGAGGCGGAAGCCTCCGATCCCGACGGGAGGATGTTGCAGAACTATCTGACCTCCGAGTCGGGACGCGTTTATCTGTTGCTCGCGCATGCGAGCGGCCGGCTTCGTTAGCTCTAGAGCTTAGGGCTCCCTTAAGCCTCGCCCCCGCTTCCCGAACAGGAGGTGGGGGTTGTGCGTTTGAGCGGTCGAAAGGTTCTCGCCCGGCGGCGGGTGTCGATGCGGCGCGGAGGGTCGTGGCAAATTGCGTCTTGCTTCGAGACGCGCCGTTCCGACGCTCATCGGCAGTAGAGTGATGCTAGCCGCGGCGCGAGGCGACCCAGGTCGTGGTGTCTTGCAGCACCGCGGTGAAAGCCTGGTTCATGGCGGCGATGGCATCGCCCGGCGAATCGGTCGTGGCCGGCACCCGCGCGCTAAAGCCCTTGGTCGCCATCACCTTGCCGGAGCTGGTATTGACGAGCTTGGCGAAGATCTCGATTTCGGCAAACGCCTTGCCGCTCGTCACATCGATCTGGAAGGCGCGCAAGTCGGTGACCAGAGCATATTGGCCGGTCGAGGAACTCACGGCCTTCACCGCTCCGGAATTCTGGAAGGTCTCGATCATGCGCGCTTGGACCAAGCGAGGAAGACGGTCGCTCCAGGCAATGCCCTTGTAGTAGGAGACCTGGTCGGCGCGCGGGCGCACCATCAAGCGGTTGGTCTCGAGCGCGTGCACGGTGGTCGGCTCGTAGACCACGAGTTGCCAGGGCGCCGGACGCGGCGTAGCGGAGAACGAGCGCGGCGCGACCAGATCATAGGTGGTCGGCGGCTTCGAGGCCGCCAAGGCGCACCCGACGAGCCCCAGGCATAACAAGCCCGTAGCGAGCGCTGGCGCTGATCGCGGCATGACCGATCGCCCCCGGTTAGGAGACACCCCCGTTGGACCTCAAGGGGTCCATTATCTTCCTTTTGGAGTGTATTCCGGGACCTGGTTTCCACCAAGCAAAAAACCCTTAGGATCGGCCTCCAACTTCTCGAGAATCCGGTTCAATGTCACGGCCGTGCGCTTTCCCTCGCGCATGAAATTCCCAAATTCCTGAACACTTTCCCGAGCCTGGCGGGTCAACCCGTCCATGTTATCCCCAAGCGAGACTTCGAGCTTGGTCGACAATGACTTGAAGGATTGAGCACCGTCCTTCACGTCGGTAATCGCTTGGCCAATATCTTCTTTCTTGGCGTTCAGCATGGTCGTGAACTGTTCGACATTGGTCATCGTGGTCTGGATCGCCTTATCGTTCTCGTCGAGGAGAGCGTTCAGCTTCGATATGAAGACATTGGCGTTGTTTAGCGCCGCCGAGCCCGCTTCGAACACGCCCTGGCCCGAGCCGGGATCGGCTTGAATCACCGGAATAGGATTCTCGGCCGTCGCCACCAAGAAGGGGGCATCGGGCGAGCCCGGGGTGATCTGCACCCCGCTCCCGCCGGTGAGCCCCATCGACTGGATGCTGGCGTGGGAATTCTCCCGTACCGGCGTGTCGTCGCGGACGCTGATGAGAACTTGCACTTTGCGGGCGTCTTGCGGATCGAGGGCGAAGGACTGGACCTCGCCCACCCTAATGCCGTTGAAGCCGACACTCGAGCCGGTGGTCAGTCCCGCCACCGAGCTCTCGAACACGATGTAGTAGCGCTTGCCGCCCCCGGCGAAATTGCTCATCCAAAAGACGAAAACGAAGACGAGCGCCAGCATGCCGAGCACGAACCCCCCGATCATCAGGTAATTGGCTTTGGTTTCCATCAAATCGGTTCCTTAGGACTTGCACCCGTCTTAGGCCGGGATCCTCGGCCGTTCGCCCGGCGTCGCCGCGCGCGCCCGTTCACCGCAGAAATATTCCTTGATCCAGGGGTGGTTCGGATGGCGCTGCAACTCGGCAGGCGACCCGGTCCGAACGATCATCTTGTCGGCCAGCACGGCCACCCTGTCGCATACGGTGAAGATCGTATCAAGATCGTGGGTGACCATATACACCGTTAGGCCAAGTGTCTGTTGCAGTTTGCGAATCAGGTGGTCGAAGTCGGTGGCGCCGATCGGATCGAGCCCGGCCGTGGGCTCGTCGAGGAACACGATCTCGGGATCAAGCGCCAGCGCCCGGGCAAGCCCTGCGCGCTTGCGCATGCCGCCGGAGAGCTCCGAGGGGAATTTATGTGCCGCATTGGGCGGAAGCCCGACCATGGAGAGCTTCAAGAAGGCGAGATCGTCCATCATCGCCTGCGGCAGATCGAGATGCTCGCGCATCGGCACCTGAATGTTTTGCAGCACGGTGAGCGATGAGAAGAGCGCGCCGTCCTGGAAGAGGATGCCCCAGCGCCGCTCGATATCGAGGCGATCTTGCGGCGACAGCGTCTTGGCGTTCTGTCCGAACAGGCCGACATCGCCGGAATCGGGCTTCACCAGGCCGGTGATGACGCGCATCAACACCGACTTGCCCTGACCCGAGCCGCCGACGATGGCGAGGATCTCGCCGCGATAAACATCGAGACTGAGCCCGTCCCAAATCTGATGGCTGCCGAAGCTCTTGGCGAGCCCGCGCACGCGGATCACAACCTCTCGTCCATTCTCGACGATCACACGCCGATCCCCGACAGAAACATGGCAAACACGGCGTCCAAAATTATCACCAGGAAGATCGCTTTGACCACGGCGCTGGTCACGTGGGTGCCGAGGGATTCGGCGCTTCCCTCGACTTTTAGGCCTTCCAGGCAACCGACCAGGCCAATGATGACGGCCGCAAAGGGCGCCTTGATCATGCCGGCCATGAAGTGCTGGAAGTCCACTACGTCGCGCAACTTGTCGATATAGTTCGAGGCGTCGAGTCCGAGCACGGCGAAAGCCATCAGCCCCCCGCCGGCAAGACCCATCAGGTCGCCGATAAAGGTGAGAAGCGGGAGCGCCACGACCAACGCCAGGATGCGGGGGAGCACAAGCGTGTCCATCGGGTCGATGCCAAGCGTGCGCATGGCGTCGATCTCCTCGCGCATCTTCATCGAGCCGATCTCGGCGGTGAAGGCCGAGCCCGAGCGGCCCGCCACCATGATGGCGGTGAGCAGGATGCCAACCTCGCGGAGCGCAAGAATGGCGACCATGTTGACGGCGAAGGGCTCTGCCCCGAACGGCTTCAATTGGACCACGCCCTGCTGCATCACCACGGCGCCGATTAGAAAGCAGATCAGCGCGATGATGGGAACGGCCCGAAAGCCGGCGTGATCGAGATGGTGGATAAACGAGGTGGTGCGGAAGCGCCAAGGTTGGCGGACCATGCGGCCAAGCGCCGACGTGACTTCGCCGAGAAACGCGGTGAGCTGGACGGCGTCGCTCCAGACCCCGGTCAGCGCTTTGGTCATATCCTCGGTGAAGGACTGAAGCGGTTTCCGTGTCTCGCGCTGCGGCCGCTCGGCGTGGCCGCGGCGCTGCACTTCCTCGATGAGGATGCGGAACGCTTCCGTCGCTCCGGCGTAGCGCGTGCGCAAGCCGCTCTTTTCCCACGAGGCCGCCGTCCGCTGCAACAGCATGGCGCCGGCGGTATCGATCTCGGCGATGCCGGCGATGTCCATCTCGCCGGTGAAGTCCGGTGTCGGCGGGATCGGCACACGCAAGCGTTTCAATGCCATGTCGAGCTGGGCCGCTTCGGCGACGGTCCAGGCGCCGGTCGCCACCAACCGAAAGGCGGTGCCCTTGAGTTCGACGCGGAAGCCCGGGGCGCGGGCCTGCGTCGGTAAGACAACCTGATGGTCGCGCTTGAGCATGGAAGGGCTTAGCTTGCCAAAATTGAGACGGGAGAAGCCGAGGCCATTGGAAGTCCCCTGGTTCTGAACGAAAATCCGGGAGAAAGAAAGGCGTTATGGCGGGTCTTGGCAGCGAGCTCGACGGCCGTGCGGCGCAAGCGAGAGGCCTTGCGCTCTCGGTCAGAGCCGAACGCTGGCCGATCAGGGGCGGCTTCACCATTTCCCGTGGTGCGAAGCAAGAAGCCGCGGTCGTGGTCGCCGCAATCAGCGACGGCACTCATACCGGCCGTGGCGAATGCGTTCCCTATGAGCGCTACGGTGAGAGCGTCGACGGGACGGTGGCGGCGCTCGAGGCCTGCGCGCAAAGAGTCGCGCGTGGCTTGAGCCGGGCCGAGCTCGCCTCTCTTCTTCCCGCCGGGGCGGCTCGAAACGCGCTCGATTGCGCTCTGTGGGACCTCGAGGCGAAACGGGCGGGGCGGAGCGCCGCCGAGCTCGCGGGGGTGGGGAGCCTCAATCCCGTGCTCACGGCTTTCACGCTTTCGCTCGGGTCGCCCGAGGCGATGGCGGCGCAGGCGCGCGAAGCAAGCCAATACCCCCTGCTCAAGCTGAAACTTGGCGGAGAGGGCGATGCGGACCGCCTCGCCGCCGTGCGCGCGGCAGCGCCCCATGCCAGGCTGATTGCCGATGCCAATGAGGCCTGGCGGCCCGAAGCGCTGGAAGGATTGATGGCTTGCGCCGCTTCGGCCGGCGTCGAGCTGATCGAGCAGCCCCTTCCCGCTGGAGCCGACGAAGTCTTGCGGCGTATCGAGCGCCGCGTTCCTATCTGCGCCGACGAGTCGATCCATGATCGCGCCTCGCTTGCGACGATCGGCGAGCGCTACGACGCGGTGAACATCAAGCTCGACAAGGCGGGCGGACTAACCGAGGCGTTGTTGCTCGCTTCCGGCGCCCGCACGCTCGGGCTGAAAATCATGGTGGGCAGCATGGTCGCGACCTCGCTCGCCATGGCCCCCGCTTTTCTGCTGGCGCAAGACGCGGATTTTGTCGATCTCGACGGCCCTCTTCTGCTCGCTTGCGACCGCATCCCAGGGCTCACCTACAAGGGAGGCGAGATCCTCCCTCCGCCCCCTGATTTATGGGGCTGACCGCAACGTCACATGAGGCGGAGGTCAAGTTCATCCAGGGAGAAAACGCAGTTGAGATTCGATGGCAAACGGCTGATTTACGGCGGCTTCGCGCCTGTTGTCGAATTTTGAGCAACGGATTGCCATGTGCCGATATCGAGAACAAGGTGCCCATAATGGCTAGGAAAATCACTCCCTCCCCAGCGCATATCCGCGCGGTTGCGTGGGTCAAGGATGAGCCGTTCGGCGTCGAATTCGCCGAAATCCACATGGCCGGAAATAGCTTGACTGCGAGTGGCGTTGCCGTCGGCAGCGCGCCCTTTCCCTATCGGCTCGACTACGCATTGGAGACGGGGGCCGATTTTGTCACCTCACGGCTCCAGGCGACCAGCCGCGGTGAAGGCTGGCGCCGCGAGCTTGATCTTAGCCGGGATGAGCGCGGTGCGTGGCGCATCCGCGTCCGCGAGGATGGGCAACTCGATCTTCCGCCCGCCGGCGGCGATGCCGAGCGTCTTGCCGGGGCGCTCGATTGTGACCTCGGGCTCTCCCCGGTGACGAACATGATGCCGATTTGCCGCCATGGCCTTCTGCATGGCGGAGGGCCCGTTGAATTCACCATGGCTTGGGTTGCGGTGCCCTCTCTTTCCCTGCGGCCCGATGGCCAGCGCTACCGCCACCTCCGCTCGAACGACAAGTGCCATATCATTCGCTATGAAGCGATTGACGGCAGCTTTGCAGCCGACATCACCGTCGATGGCGACGCGGTCGTGATCGACTATCCGGGGATCGCGCGACGGCTCAGTAGATGAGTGCCGGCTTGGTCTCGACCGCCATGTGGTTCAGGTGCGGCGGCCGACCGCTGGCGATCGAGCAGCCCGTCGGCGCCATAGGTCTGGAAGTTGCGCCGGATCTCGTAGAACTGATGGCGGCGGACACCAAGTCATCAGCCTGCAAGTGCTGACTAAGCCGTCTATGCGTGAAGATGACCTTCGCCAAGGGCGCCTCGTTGGAGCTACGGGCTATCGGAGAGCTTTTGAGCCTGGCCTAGGCCTCGCTTGCCACCTTGGCGAGGCCAGGGGCGACAACCGGCCCGCCGCCCCAGAGCTCCGTCAGGCGATAAGCGCCGGCCGCCCCGAGCAGGGCAAGCACCGCCATGACGGCATAAGCTCCGCCGGCGAAGCTCTCGTAGAGAGGACCGGAGGCGACGGTGACAACGCCGAGCACGAGCCCCGCGACCACGGCGGCATAAAGTCCTTGCGCCGTGGCGGCACGATTCTCAGGGATCGCGTGGGTGAGGAAATGGATGGCGGCGAGATGGGCGGCGCCGAAGCTCATGGCGTGAAGCGTCTGGAGCGAACCAATGATCCAGAGCGGCGGGTCGATGGCCATGACCCCCCAGCGCAAAGTCGCCGCGAGCCCGGCAAGCATGAGTAGCCGCGCCGTTCCGCAATAGGCGATGACCCGGCCCGAGACCGCGAAGAGCGCGACCTCGGCGATCACGCCCACCGACCATAGGACGCCGATCGCGCCGTCAGGAATGCCTTGCGCACGCCAATTCAGCGTGCCGAAGCTGTAATAGAGGGCGTGGCTTGCCTGGATGAGGCTGGCGGCAAGGAGAAACAGAAGAAAGAGCGGCGCGCGCGCAAGGCCGATAGCATCGGCGAGCTTGAGGCTGCGCAATACAGCCGGGGTCGTGCGACCGCGATCGCCGAGCTCGCGCGGCAAAAGATGAGCGCCGAGGACGAGCAGCGTCGTCGCCGCGACGAGGAGCGGCAGCACCACCTGCGGCCCAACCCTGCCGATGACGACACCTGAACCGAGGCTCGCAGCGATGAAGCTCAGCGAGCCCCACAGCCTCACTCTTCCATAATCGAGCGCGCCGGTGCGGATGAAGCCGACCGAGACGGTCTCGATCAGGGGCATGATCGTCGTCCAGTTGATCGCAAGCAGGACGGTGGCAAGCAGCATCTGCCAGAACCCGCTCGCGGCCCAGAGCAGGAGGAAGGACAGAAGCGAGCCCCAAGCGAGCGCGATGACGATGGTCCGGCGGCCCCCTACAAGGTCGGCGGCGAAGCTGATGAGAGGCGTAAACACGATGCGGGTGAAAAGCGGGGCAGCGAGAAGCACCGCGATTTCGTCGGCGTCGAGGCTGCGCCAATCAAGCCAAATCGGCAGATAAGGGAGATAGCAGCCCACCACGAGGAACAGCGCGGCGTAAAGGAAGCCGAGCCGCCAGGCGAAGGAGCGGCCCGAACCGGGCGGCGGCTGCAGTCTCTCCATGGCGGTTGACGAAGCCTCGGTTCCTATCCTGTGCGCTCGGCCGGCTACCCCGAATCGCGCTAGTTTCGTACCTTATGCCGGACCGCGCCCCAGACGGCACAAGCTCATTGTCGCGCCACGCACCGCGCAGGCCGCGTCTTGCCGAGATCTATGCGGCGCTTGAGTCTCTGCTTCGGTCCACGCCGCGTGGACGCTGGTTCCTCGCCGAACATGTCCGCCGAAATCGCAGCGCCGAGACCGACATGCTGCTCGGGGCGATCGGCAGGGTTGAAAATGCGGTGCTAAGGCCGGCAGCGCGAAAGACGGTTTCCAGCAGCGCTTTCGACGAGCACCTCATCACCGCCACGGAAGGGCTGGACCGCATCGCTGCAGCGATCGCGAAGGCAAATTTCGACATTGTCGAGGCCGCGGAAGATATCCAAGAGGCGGCCTGGATGCTGCACGCGAGAGGCGCAGACATCGCGCTGTGCGACATGATCGACCGGCGTGCCACCGACATCACCGCCGCCTGCGCGGTCCACGACATTACCGGCCAACAGTCGCAGAGAGTGGCCGAGGCGCTCGGTCTCATCGAGGAGCGGATCAACGCAATGACGGAGATTTTGGGCGTGGACAATATCGCCGCGAAGCAGGACGCGGCCTCACAAGCGGGCCCTGAAGCAGCAGCCCTTGAAGCAGCAGCCCTTCGAGAGGGCGCCGGCATACTCGCATCGGCGGCGCTTGCCTCGATCGCCGCGGCCGGCGAGGCGTTCGCGCCCGAGCCTTTGACGCTCGCCGCGGCAAGCTCCATCAAGCGCGCGGCGCTATTCGGTTAGGATTATTTTCGTCCTTTATATCAACAACTTAAGAAACAAAAGAGCGACCCTGGTCCGCCCTCTTGAAACCGGCGGGATCGCTAACCATCTTTAAGAAGACGCGAGTTCCCCCAAAGCGTCCCCCAAACTGACGCATGAGAGTAAAACGGCCCGGTTCCCCCCAACCGGGCCGTTTTCTTTGCTGCTAGGGGCTGCCGCCAACGGCGGCGGCGGCCCCGCTTGGCCGGCAGTCCCAAATGATGCGCCGCCAGCACGTTGTCGAAGAACTGGCGCGCCGAATTTTCCCAACTGAATCGAAGCGCATGCGCCCTCGCCGCCTCGCGGTCGAGCTCGAGAGCCTTCAGCGCCGCCGCTCTCAGATCGTTGTCCAGCACACCTGCCCGCTTGTCGGTGATGACATCGATCGGTCCGGTCGTCGGATACGCGGCTACGGGCAAGCCCGCAGCCAGCGCTTCGAGCAGCACGAGACCGAACGTATCGGTAAGGCTCGGAAAGACGAACGCGTCGGCCGAGGCGTAGGCTTCCGCCAGCGCCTCGCCGTCACGCGGTCCGGCGAACAGCACATCCGGATAGAGACGCGCGAGCTCTGCCGCCTGCGGTCCGCCGCCCACCACGACCTTGCGACCGGGAAGGTCGAGATCGAGAAAGGCCCTGACGTTCTTTTCGACCGCAATGCGGCCGACATAGAGGAAGACCGGGGGCGGGCCGAACTGCCTGACATTTCTGGGCTTGAACAATTCGGTATCTACACCGCGCGACCACGGCATCAATCGCGTAAAGCCGCGGGCCTCAAGTTCGGTCGCGAGCGACGGCGTGGCGACGAAAGTCCCGGCCGCGCCGTTGTGGAACCGCCGTTGCAAGGCATAGCACCAGCCCTCGGGCACGGGCAGGCGGGCAGAAACATATTCGGGAAAGCGGGTGTGGTAGCTCGTGGTGAACGGCCACTTCGTCTTCCGGCAATAGCGCCGCGTCATGAAGCCGATCGGTCCCTCCGTGGCAATATGGATAAAGTCGGGGCGCGCCGCCTCGATATGGCCGGCGATCGCGCGCGGACCGGCGAGCGCCAGTCTGATCTCGGGATAAGTCGGCAAAGGGAGCGTACGGAAATGGGGGGGCGCGAGGAAGCAAACCTCGAAACCGAACGAGGGCGCCTCCAAGGCAAGCCGTTCGTAGGTACGCACCACCCCATTCACCTGGGGGTGCCAGGCATCGGTTGCGACCAGGACCCGCATCAGGCGGCAGCCTCGAGCTCCTCGACCCGGGATGCGGACATGGATATGCCCCGGGGGTGTCCCCACCGAATGATTTCGAAAGCCCCCTCCTCGGTCTCGGCGACAGCCGTGCGGCTTTCGACCCAATCGCCGGTGTTGACATAGACGATTTCGCCGACTTGGCGCATGGCGGCATGGTGAATATGTCCGCAGATCACCCCTTGGGCGCCGTGACGGCGGGCCTCCTGAGCGAGCGCCGCTTCGAACTCGCCGATATAGTTCACCGCGCGCTTGACCCTGTGCTTGAGATAGGCCGAGAGCGACCAGTAGGGCATGCCCAGCCAGCGGCGAACGGCGTTGAAATGGGTGTTGGCCCACAGCGCAAGCGCGTAACTCCAATCGCCGAACAACGCGAGCCATTTGGCGTAGCGGACAACGACGTCGAATTCATCGCCGTGCATGATGAGATAGCGGCGCCCGTCGGCTCCCTCATGGACCGCCTTGCGTTGGATGGTGATGCCCCCGAACCGCGACCCGCAATAATCGCGCATCGCTTCATCGTGATTGCCGGGAATGTAGATAAGCTCCGTCCCCTTGCGCGCCTTGCGCAGCAGTTTTTGCAGGACGTCGTTGTGGGATTGCGGCCAGTAGATGCCGCGCTTGATGCGCCAGAAGTCGATAATGTCGCCGATCAAGTAGAATTGAGAGGCTTCGTGGCAGCGCAGGAAGTCGATGAAGGCCTCGGCCTGGCAGGCCCTGGTGCCCAAATGCAGATCCGAGATGAAGATTGCGCGATAGCGCCTCATCCCCGGCTCAAGCTGCACGTCGTCTTCCCCGCATCTTCAACACGATGCGTGCGGAGTTACCGTGCGTTTGTTTCAGGCTTGTGACATTGGCGGACAGGGTTAAGAGCGGAAGCATGGAGCAGGACGAACTCACAACACGTCTCGCACGCGTGCTTGGCTCCGCCGTGGTCGATGTGCGGCCGATGACGGTCGGGTTCGGTCTCGTGGGACTTGAGGTTCGGCTTGCCGATGGGAGGCGGTTAGCGGTCAAGGCGCGGGCGGGAAACCACGGTCGCCCCTCCAATCTCGCGCTCGAGGCCTACATGCTCGGCGAGCTTGCGCGCCACTCGGACCTTCCGGTCCCCAAAGTGCATCACACCGAGCCTGACCTCCTGGTGATGGATTTCATCGAAACCGATGGCAGCGCGATCACCCCGAGCGCCGAACGGCATGCGGGCGAGCTCATTGCCAACCTCCATGCGGCCCCGCACGAATGGTGCGGCTATGAGCGCGATACGCTGATCGGTCCGCTCGCTCAGCCCAATCCGAGGTCGCGGCGCTGGGTGCCTTTCTTCCGGGACCATCGCCTTCTCTTCATGGCCGATCAGGCGGAGCTTGAGGGTTCGCTGCCCGCCTCCATGCGTCACCGCATCGAGCGCCTAGCCGAGCGGATCGGCGATTACCTCGTCGAGCCGGCCTTCCCGAGCCTGTTACATGGCGACCTATGGACCGGGAACGTGCTGGTGCGGGGCGGCAGGATCGCGGGCTTTGTCGACCCCGCCATCTATTGCGGGCATCCCGAGATCGAACTCGCCTTCACCACCCTGTTCGGCACGTTCGGAGAGCCGTTCTTCGAGGCCTACGAAGGACGGATGAAGCTGGAGCCCGGCTTCCAAGAGGTCCGTTCGAGGCTCTACAACCTCTACCCGCTTCTCGTGCATGTCAGGCTGTTTGGTTCAGGCTATCTCGCGGGGATCGATCGAACGCTGGCGCAGCTTGGCCTCTAGCAAAAAAGAACCGGCCCGGACAGCGCCGGGCCGGTCTTCCCTGCGAAACGAGCCGAGCTCTAAAGGCGTTGCCTTTAACAGCGGGCTTCGGCTCGCCCCCCCATTGTGTTCCTGAGCCTTAGATTTCCCTCTGCGTTCGGTAGTGACTAGGCCCCCCAGCCCCGTCCCCCATTTGTGACGCAAGGCTAGCCGCGCCTGCTTCAGGCATCAACCTCGTGACGAGGGGGGAATAGAAAACGCGCGAGCACTGTTGTACAATTGCCAGACGGTCGAAGAGAAGGCGTGAATTTATAGTAATATCAATATGTTACTTGATCTCCGGGCGGCTGCGCCGCGGCCGGATCGAACCTCGGGGGAAGCGCTCCGAAAGGTCTAAATCGCCATTTGCGGGAATAAACTTTGCCGCCTCTTGTTGCCGTTCGGCAACGCACCGTCATCGCCTCCGACACCGCATGGCGCGACGATTCGTTTCCAACCTCGAGGCCACACTATCCCTCTGATTGATTTCACTGAAAACGAAGCCCCTCCGAGCGCCAAGCCAGGCCACGAAGTTGCCGCCGCGCAAGCGCGCGTGCATCATGCAAAAAACCCGAACCAGGGAAGATCGGATGAAGCTCTTACGATTTGGCGCGGTCGGGCAGGAAAAACCAGGCATTCTCGATGCAAGCGGCGCGATCCGCGACCTCTCCGGGGTGGTCGCGGATTTTGCCGGGACCGCGCTCGGGCGGGAAAGCCTCGATCGGATCAAGCGCCTCAACCTCGCGGCGTTGCCGTTGGTTAAAGGCGCCCCTCGTCTCGGGCCGCCCGTGGGGGTCGTGCCGAAATTCCTGGGAATTGGGCTGAACTATCGGGACCATGCCGAAGAAACCGGCATGCCGATCCCAGAGGTCCCAATCGTGTTCGCCAAGGCGAGCTCCTGCGTTTCGGGTCCTAACGATCCCGTCCTTGCGCCGCCTGGCTTCGATCGCATGGATTTCGAGGTCGAATTGGCGGTGGTGATCGGGACCCGCGCCAAGAACGTTGCCGAGGCCGATGCCCTCGACCATGTCGCCGGCTACGCGATTTGCAACGACATCTCCGAACGCAGCCTCCAGAAGGGCGGCCCTGGCGAATGGATCAAGGCCAAGAGCCACGATTCCTTCGGACCGCTCGGCCCCTTTCTCGTCACCGCCGACGAGATCCCCGACCCGCAGAAGCTCGATCTCGCGCTCGATCTCAACGGCGCACGCATGCAGACCGGATCGACCGCGACCATGATCTTCGGAGTGGCCGCGCTCGTGAGCTATATCAGCAAGTACATGACGCTCGTGCCGGGCGACGTCATCACCACGGGCACGCCACCAGGCGTCGGCATGGCGCGGAACCCGCGCGTGTTCCTAAAGCCCGGCGACGAAATTCGCGCAAGCATCTCCGGCCTCGGCGAGCAGCGGCTCAAAGTCGTGGCGGAGGCTTAGTTACCGGCCCTTACTTTTCGCCGGGCGCGGCCATAGCGCTTGGAAATGGTGCACAGGGCCCCTGCCCTTGCCGATGCGAAGCTCATCGGCAGCTTCAATCGCCGCCGTGACATAGGCCTTGGCTGCGACGACCGCCTCGCGGAGCGAAGCGCCTTTGGCAAGCCCGGCCGCAATGGCCGATGACAAGGTGCAGCCGGTGCCATGGGTATTGCGGGTCCTTATCCGCGGTGCCTCAAGCCGCAACTCACCCTCCGCATCGAGGAGGATATCGATGGAATTTTCCCCGTCGGCATGGCCGCCTTTGATCAACACGGCCTTCGCTCCGAGGCGCCTAAGCGCGCCGGCCTGCGCCGACATTTCGCGCTCGTTTTTGGCCTGACCGCCACCGAGAAGCTTGGCCGCCTCGGGGAGGTTCGGCGTCACCAGGTCCGCGCAAGGAACGAGGATGGCGCGAAGGGTTTCGACCGCGTCCTCATCGAGCAGGGCATCGCCCGAGGCTGCGACCATCACGGGATCGAGCACGATCGGAACGCCGGGAAAGGATTTGAGCCCTTCGGCGACGGCCTCGATGATTGCGGCCGTGGCCAACATGCCGATCTTGATGGCGCCGACCTTAAGATCCCGCGCCACCGCCTCGATCTGTTTGAGGATGAAGTCCGCCGGGACGGCATGGACAGAATCGACGCCAAGCGTGTTCTGAGCGGTCAGCGCGGTGATCGCGCTTGCCCCATAGACGCCGAGCGCGGAGAAGGTCTTGAGGTCGGCCTGGATGCCGGCGCCGCCCGATGAATCGGAGCCGGCGATAGTCAGAGCGATGGCGGTCATGACCATTCCTTACCGGTGCCTACGGCGAAAAGCGAGCGCGCCCGGTCAGCCGATGGTCGCAAGCACCGGAAACACTTCGAGCATCCACGTCGCGATCAGGGTCATCGAATTGGTGAGAAAGAGGATCCCGGTCAGCACGAGGAAGCCGCCGAGCACTTTCTCGACCGTTCCCAGATGGCTCCGGAACCGCGCCATGGTCCGCAGGAACGGTTTGATGGCGAGCGCCGCGAGGATAAAGGGAATACCGAGCCCAAGCGAATAGACCAGGAGCAGGCTGACCCCTTGGCCGACCGAGTCCTCGCCGGCGGCGACGGCGAGAATTGCTCCGAGCACGGGCCCGATACAAGGCGTCCAGCCGAAGGCGAAGGCAAGCCCGATGACATAGGCGCCGATCAGGCCGGCAGGGCGCGCGTCGGCGTGATAACGCGCCTCGCGATGCAGAATGGGCAGATGGATGATCCCAAGGAAGTGCAAGCCGGCGATGATGATGATCACGCCCGCGATCTTGCTGAGCAGGGGAAGATTGGCGGCAAGAAGCTGGCCTGCGGCGGTGGCGGTCGCGCCGAGAATCACGAACACGGTGGTGAAGCCGAGCACGAAGGCGACCGACGACAACACGACGGTGGTGTAGACATGGGACGGCGTTTCGTCCTCGCCGGTAAGCTGGTCGAAGGTCGTGCCGCCGAGGAAGCACAGGTAAGGCGGCACGAGCGGCAGCACGCAGGGCGAGAGAAAGCTCAGCACCCCGGCAATCAGCGCGCCGATATAGGTGACGTCCATGGACCGCTTACCTGAATGACACGACCAGACGCACGCCTCGGATGCTGCCAAATTGCGGAATAATCACCGCACCGCAAGCCCGCCTCCATCACTTTCGCGTCAATCGGGCGGTTATTTGTGCGCTCAGGCGGCGATGCGGGCGCGCAAGGCCGCGGCCCGGATGGCGGCGATATTGTCGGCATAAGTGCCGCCCTTGAACACGCCGGATCCCGCCACGATCACATTGGCGCCCGCCTCGACCACGAGCGGAGCCGTCTCGGCGTTGATGCCGCCATCCACCTCGAGGTGGATCGGCCGCGCGGCGATCAGCTTGCGGATCGCCCTGATCTTGTCGAGCTGAGCGGGAATAAAAGCCTGGCCGCCAAAGCCGGGGTTCACCGTCATCACCAGCACGAGGTCGATCTTGTCGAGCACATGTTCAATCGCGCTCTCGTGCGTCGATGGCGTGATGCTGACGCCGGCCTTCTTGCCAAGGCTCCTGATGAGCTGGAGCGAGCGGTCGAGATGGGGTCCGGCCTCGGCATGAACGGTGATGAGGTCGGCGCCCGCCGCCGCGAACGGCTCGATAAAGGGATCGCACGGCGCGATCATCAGATGCACGTCGAACAGCTTCTTCGAATGCGGGCGCAGCGCCTTCACCACGTCGGGTCCGATGGTGATGTTCGGCACGAAGTGGCCGTCCATGACGTCGACATGGATCCAGTCGCAGCCGGCGCGATCGACGGCGCGCACCTCTTCGCCGAGCTTGGCGAAGTCGGCCGAGAGGATCGAGGGGGCGATGATGATGTCGCGGGTCATGGCTCCTTGCCCTTGTCTCCTGGTCCCGCCCATGGCCTTAGGTCGTGCTTCCTCTGCTTCAATGTCATTTCCCGGCGTTATCCGGCAATCCAGAAATTCCGGCTTTCGCAAATAATACCTGACGATTGATGGTTACTCGATTCCTGCTTTTGCGGGTAGTGCCTCAAGCCGAAATTCATCAAACCCTTAACTTTGCACACAGAGCTAGGGGCTCATTTTGGCCTATCCTAAACAAGGCCGCCCCGATGCGCCGCGACGGTCTCAACATCAGGATCGCCCGTGGGGCTGTTTGCTGTCGCCCGTTGATCAGGGCGCTCCTCGCCAGCCCGTGATCGCGCGATCTTGCCGTGTAGCCTCGGGACTACGCAGTTGCAGCCGTGTCCCACATACGGGACATGCAATGTGACCAAGATCGACACGTTGCAGAATCACTTTTGTGCGCTTCTCGTAGCAGTTCGCACATATCAGATGGGCTGGTTCCCCCCCGTGGGCGTCCTTCAAGGCATATGCAAACGAATTGGGAGAGATTTCGCGCAGCTCGTATTTTTGTTTCTCAGCGTCCCATTTTTCAAAACTCGCCACGGTTTGTTCAAGACTGCCTACGCGCTCAACAAGCGTCGCTTGCGCGGATTGTGCCGCGAGGATGTGTTCTTGCAGTTCTATGACTGCCGCATTGCGAATGGTTGCATCGTTAATATCTTTCAGCCCCCTCGCCATATCGAACATGGTTTTAAAGAGGCCGAGACCCGCAATAAGCTCTCCCGCCATGGTGTTCCTCCAATGCTGGAGGCCAATTGTAGCTGGTGACTGTGCGTATGGGGTAGGAATCACCAGAAACCGCCAAAACCAATACCGCACGTTCCTCCAACGTTTGCATCGCCGCGAAATTCCATAGGGGGTAAACAAAAGTGAGGCTCGTGCCTCTGGGCGATGGGATCAACCATACCTTTCGAGCCTCGACTAGGATGCCCGGATCATCCTCCGGTGTGCCTGTCTCAAATGCCAGCAGCCTCTTGCAGACGTGAAGAACATCCTTACTGAACACCTTAGATAAATTTAGCTGGACTTCTACGAACTCCTTGGCAAGTTTCGGGTCACGGCCAGCCTCCGAAGCGGCCAACAAGAATTGGGATTTGATAGACCCATAGACTTGCGCCACGTCAGCCGCAAGCGACGCCCCAATTAGACCTAATCGAGAAGCTTGCGCATCGTAGATCGGAGTCGTCACGCCTTCGATGCGGATTTCTGAATAAAACTTGCCTTGAGGGTTTTTCGCGGCGTCATCGATAATCTTTTCTATCGCTTCTAACCAACCACTCCGCCTAACGAGTGCATATGCTCCTGCCAAAAGCTCTCCGCGTAGGGCAGCCGCCAATACAGCTGCCTCTCGGCGATGACTCTCTTTGTCCAATTCACGTTGAAGGTTTGCTTGGTGCTCTTGCGACCGAATTAGATGGCGAAAACCAGTTCGAGCTTGCCAAGCGATCACCCCCAACCCGATTATCGCACCGAGCAGGGTCGCCCAGCCTTGGGGAAGATCGTGTTCGAGACCCCACATCCACGCAGCATGAAGCGGTCCAAAAACGTGGATAGCGTTTATCACCGTGAGCATGGCCGTGATTATGCAAAGCACCACCAATAGAGTCGTTAGCTGCCTGACGGTCATAAACGGAACCGGACTGGAGAGATCGCAGGGAGCCCTGCGCTAAGCAAGAATATGCAGTCTGCCTCCCAGTAGCTATCGATTCCTGCTTTTGCGGGAATGACAGTTACAGAAAATCGAAAGAAATCTCTTAGGGCGCGCTTCGGGTCCCGCTCCTGACGAGCGCCCTGACCGCCGGCAATTCGTGGCCCCCGAGCCATTCGAGGAAGGCACCGCCCGCCGTCGAGACATAGGTAAAGCCGGAGGCGGCGCCTGCAGCATTGAGCGCCCTCACCGTATCGCCGCCGCCGGCGACGCTCACGAGTTTCCCCGCTTTGGTGAGACGGGCGACCTCGCGGGCGAGTGCGTACGTTGCTTCGCCGAAGGGCGCCGTCTCGATCGCGCCGAAAGGTCCGTTCCACAACAGGGTGCGGATTGTCGCGAGGCGGCGCTTGAGCGCATCGACGCTGTCGGGGCCGAGATCGAGAATGAGCGCGTCATCGGGGACCTCGCCGACAGGGCAAACGCGCCAATCAACGCCCTCCTTCAGCTCCTTCGCGATCACCACGTCCGACGGCAGGACGATTTCGCAGCCGGCCCGCTCGGCCCGCGCCATGATGTCTTTCGCCGTAGCCACCAAATCGGGCTCACATAACGAGGCGCCGACCTTCATGCCTTGGGCGAGAAGAAAGGTGTTGGCCATGCCGCCGCCAACGACGAGAAGGTCCATGCGGGTCACAAGATGGGTCAGGACCTCGATCTTGGTGGAGACCTTGGCGCCGCCGACGATGGCCATGACCGGCCGTTCCGGGTTTTCGAGCGCCCGCCCGAGCGCCGCAATCTCGGCCATCATTAGAAGACCGGCATAGGCCGGGAGAAGATCGGCGATGGCCTCGATCGAGGCATGCGCCCGGTGCGCCGAGGAGAATGCGTCGCCGACATAGAGATCGCCATGTTCGGCCAGGCGTTTCGCAAATTGAGGATCGTTCTTTACCTCGCCCGGATAGAACCGCACATTTTCGAGCACGGCTACCTCGCCTGGTTTCAGTGCCGCCACGCCACGCCTTGCCTCTTCGCCGACACAGTCGCCGATGAAGTGAACCTTGGTGCCCGGCATCAGCTCGCGCATCTTCAGCGCAACGGGACGCAACGAGGTATCCGCCGCCGGCCCTTCCTTGGGGCGTCCCAGATGCGACAGCACGACCACTTTCGCTCCGGCCCCGGCAAGCCGGGCGATGGTTGGAAGCACCCGCTCCAGCCGCGTCGCGTCGGCGACAAGGCCGTTCTCGATCGGCACATTGAAATCGACGCGGACGAGCACGCGTTTCCCCCGCACATCGATCCCCTCGATGGTCCTGACGCGGGAGAGGTCGAGACTGCGGCCTGCCCCGAGGGCGCCAGGCGAAGCAGCCTCATTCATAACAGCCGCCCCATGGCGACCGCCGTGTCGGACATGCGGTTGGAGAAGCCCCATTCGTTGTCGTACCAGGCCACGACACGGCAGAAGGTCTCGTCGACCACATGTGTGCCGTTGAGATCGAAGATCGAGCTCAACGGATCGTGGTTGAAATCGGTCGAGACAAGGGACTTCGCGTTCACGCCCAGAATGCCCTTGAGCGGGCCGTTGGCCGCTTTGACCACGGCCTGGTTGATCTCCTCGACGGTTGTGGGGCGCGCCGACTGGAAGGTCAGGTCGACCAGGCTCACATTCGGAACCGGAACCCTGATCGAAGCGCCGTCGAGCTTGCCCTTCAACTCCGGCAAGACCAGGCCGACCGCCTTGGCCGCGCCGGTCGAGCTCGGGATCAAGTTTATGGCGCCGCCCCGCGCCCGGTAGGGATCCTTGTGAAGCGTGTCCACCATTCGCTGGTCGCCGGTATAGGCGTGCACCGTGGTCATGTAACCGTGCTTGATGCCGATGGCCTGGTTCAGCACCTGGGCCACCGGGGCAAGGCAATTGGTGGTGCAGGAGGCGTTGGAGACGACGTGGTGCTCCTGGGTCAGCTTGTCGTGATTGACGCCGAACACAACGGTGAGGTCGGCGCCCGAGCAGGGCGCCGAGACGAGCACGCGTTTGGCGCCGGCGGTCAAATGCTTGGCGGCCCCGTCACGATCGGTGAAGCGGCCGGTGCACTCCATCACGATATCGACACCGAGGTCGCGCCACGGAAGTTTCTCCGGCGTCGCTTGCGACAACACCGCCACGTTCTGGCCATTGGTTTTCAGGTGCCCGTCGGCGACATCGATCCGGCCGCGAAATCGCCCATGCACGCTGTCGAACTCAAGCAGATGAGCGTTCATCTCGGCCGAGCCGAGATCGTTGATGGCGACAAAGTCGAGATCGGTACGGCCCGACTCTAGAAAGGCCCTGAAGGTGAGCCTGCCGATCCGGCCAAATCCGTTAATGGCAACGCGCTTAGTAGACATCCTCTCGTTTACCTCTTGGTCCTGCCAATCAGCTCGCGGGCCGCGGCGGCGACGGCCTCGGCGGTGATGCCGAAATGCTTATATAGGTGTTGTGCGGGCGCCGAAGCACCGAATCCGTGCATGCCGATGAACGCGCCTTGAGGCCCTAGCCAACGCGACCAGCCGAACGGAACGGCGGCCTCGACTGCAACCCGGGGGCCCACGCCCAGAACGGTATTCTGATAGCTCTTGCTTTGCGCCTCGAACAGCTCCCAACACGGCATCGACACGACGGCTGCGCTGATCCCCTCCCCTTCGAGCGCCTTTGCCGCCTCGACCGCGAGCGCGACCTCCGAGCCTGTGCCGATCAGGGTCACGTCGCGCGCGCCCTTGGGCTCGATCAACACATACGCGCCCTTGGCGGAAAGATTCTCGGCGGCCGGAGCGGTGCGGAGGAGCGGAACGCCCTGGCGGGTCAGCGCTAGGATCGTCGGCGTCGCCTTGGCGAGAAGCGCGAGCTCCCAGCACTCGGCGCATTCGACCTGATCGGCGGGACGCATCACGTTGAGATTGGGAACGGCCCGCAGAGCCGCCAGATGCTCGACCGGCTGATGGGTGGGTCCGTCTTCGCCGAGACCGATCGAATCGTGGGTCATCACATAGATGACCCGCTGCTGCATCAGCGCCGACAGCCGGATCGACGGACGGCAATAATCGGAGAAGATGAGAAACGTGCCGCCATAAGGCACGATCCCGCCATGCAGCGACATCCCGTTCATCGCCGCCGCCATGCCGTGCTCGCGAACGCCGTAATGGAGGTAGTTGCCGGCGAAGTCGCCGGGCTTGATCGGGGAATGGAGCTTGGTGAGCGTGCCGTTCGATCCGGTGAGGTCGGCTGAACCGCCGATCAGGCCGGGGATCGCCGGCAGGAGTTTCTCCAACACCTTCTGCGAGGATTGCCGCGTCGCGAGTTTGGCGCCCTCGCGGACGAAATCCGATTTGACCGCGGCGACCGCAGCCACGATCGCCGCTTTGACTTTGTCGTCGATGGGATCGGTCAGTCCGGCGCGGGCTGACGCATCGAGCCGCTTGGCGGCAGCGCTCCAGGCCTCGTAGGCACGGCGATGCCGTGCGCCGGCAGCACGCCAACCGGCGAGGACCGGCTTCGGCACCTCGAAAGGCTGATGATGCCAGTGAAGCTTCTCGCGCGCGCCCTTGACCTCCTCTTCGCCGAGGGGGGACCCGTGGGTCGCCGCCGTGCCTGCTTTGCTCGGCGCGCCGTAACCGATGATCGTGCGGCAAGCGATCAGCGAGGGGCGGTCGGTGATTTGCTTCGCATTCTCGATGGCAAGAGCGATCGCTTCCGGGTCATGGCCGTCGATGCGGGCGGTATGCCAATGCGACGCTTTGAAGCGTTCGATCTGGTCATCGGAGACGGCGAGGCCGGTGGGACCGTCGATAGAGACTTCATTGTCGTCGAACAGCACGATCAGCCGCCCGAGCTTGAGGTGCCCGGCGAGCGAGATTGCCTCTTGGCTCACACCCTCCATGAGGCAGCCGTCGCCCGCCACGCAATAGGTGTAATGGTCGACGATCGCATCGCCATAACGGCGGTTGAGCAGCCGCTCGGCAAGGGCCATGCCGACGGCGTTGCCGAGACCTTGGCCAAGCGGGCCTGTGGTGGTCTCGATGCCGGGCGCATGACCATATTCGGGATGGCCCGGGGTCCGGGAGTGAAGCTGGCGGAAATTCTTCAGCTCCTCCAATTCCATCTCGGGGTAGCCGGTGAGATAGAGCAGCGCGTAGAGCAGCATCGAGCCGTGGCCGGCGGAGAGCATGAAGCGGTCGCGGTCCGGCCAATCGGGGTGCGCGGCGTCGAACTTCAAGAATCGCGTGAACAGCACGGTGGCCACGTCGGCCATGCCCATCGGCATGCCAGGGTGGCCGGAATCGGCTTTTTGTACGGCGTCCATGGCGAGCGCCCTGATGGCGTTGGCCATGTCTTGATGAGACGCCGCTTGTAACGCCTGATCCTGCATCAGGGTATCTGCTTCCATGAAAATGTCCATTTATCAAACGATTGCGGTCGGGCGGCGACTTGGCAGTGAAGGTAACAGGAGGTGCCGAGACTCGCTGCCGTCTCTAGCACACATCTAATTGGGGGCGGCAGCACTCAATCGACACCATCCACATGGAGCGATTGATGACTGCTAATGGCGCTAAGGAGGCGCGCAATCACCCTTCGCTGGCGAATGACCGATCATAGGGTTCAACGCGCACTTCTGGAGAGTGCAGCCCTTCAGTTCTGGCAGCGTTGGGAAAGCGAGCTATTGCGCGGGCGGCTCTGTCGGCTTGAGAAAGCGCGAATAAATCCAGCCGTTTGTGGACGTGGCGGGGTCGCTCACCTGCACCCAGTTCTTATCCCGTGCGGTAACGCGGAATTTCAGACCCTTCTCCGCAACCTTCACCGTCTCCGATGTCTGCTGGGGCCGTGCGTGCATGTCGACAGGCCTGACGATCTCTACCCACTCGGCCGGAACTTCCGCCGCTTCGCCCAATGCGTAAGCGCCATCGTGTGGGCGCGTTGGAGTAGGAGGTTTGATGGTCACGACTTTGACGGTCCTGACCTTCACCGAAGGTTCAGCGTTCGCCGCGAGCACAGGCTTTCGCTGCGGCTTGGGTGGTAACGTTTCAGCGGATTTGGGCGCCTCAGCGCGCGCAATCTCTTTGAAGGGATTGCTCTCGACCACGCTTACCGTCTCGACGGCAATGCTCAGCCGGCTCTCGGAGTGCGCTAGAACAGCTCCGTCCGCAGAAAGCAATTCGATGCGCAGGTCGGACGCGCCGCTTCGTGCTGCCGGTAGTCGCAACCTCAACTCGCCGATCTCGTCGGGGCGCAAGCTCCAGCCGGTTGCGCCATAGGGGCGGCCGTCCGAGAATGAAGCGCCGTCAGGCATGCCGCTGACAGTAATGACGCTGCGAGACGGAAGTGCCTCTGTTGCATCGATCGCAAGGGGGAAATCGATCTCTTCCCCTGCCGTGGCCTCGATCTTGTCGGCTGAAGAGAGCGCGATTTCCAGACCGCTTGGTCCTTGCACGCGATGCGCCAAGCCAGTCGCGCTAGGCGTGCTAGGCCTCGTGCCTTGCCACAGCAAAACACAGAGAATTGCTGCCGGAATGAGCGCAACGCCGACCAGAGTCGAGATCAGGCCTTTGACAGGCCGGTTTAGCCCCTCGGTGGTGGCAGGAGGGCGCCTCGTGTCCGACACCGGCGAACTTGCCTGGTTATTTCTCTCGCTTAGCGGCTCGGGTGCGAAGCGCTCCGCTAGCACTGCAATGTTCGGCTTCGAATGGGCTGATCGGTTCACTGGGGAACTCTTACGCGAGCCGCTTGCCGCTGGTTTCAAGAGGCCCGGACCTGTAGATCGGATTGACGGATTAGCGACTGTCGCATGACGGCTCGCCTGATAAAACTAATGAAGTGTCATTTCGATCACTGTCAAGCCGTAAGATCGGGTAACCCACAACAAATCCACGCTGTTGCTTGCATGAGCACAGGATTCAAAAATTTGGTACGAGGAAAGGTGGCATTAGGTGCCATCCGCCGCTAATTTGAAGGCGAAAACTTGGCTGGATTTTATAGGCGGGCCGATGAATCAAGTAAGCATCCTCATGGTCAAGTGCCCCAGCACGGGCTGCGAACTCTCAACGGGCATTGAAATGGATGCCGCGACATTCGCCCGGCTTCCCGATATTCGCTCGCACGTGAAGTGTCCGGCTTGCGGCCTCGATCACCTTTGGTCGACACGCGAAGCTTGGCTTGGCAACCCAGCGCCTTCCGCGCGTGAGTTCACCTGGTTGTTTATCAACAACCGAAATGTACCCAACGATTAGGGTTTCCGCTTAAGCACCTGCCGCACTCCGGCGCGTAACGCAAATGATCGCAGCGCAATGGTTCGCTGCTTCCCGGCTCGGCGGAATGTTAGTAATTGCGATCCTTCTTTGGTGGAGACCCGGCCGTAGCATCTGCCAAGCAGTTGGCGATCCAGGCTTCCTTTTCATCAGCCCTAAGGGCGGGCCTGACACGTTCTGCAGCCCGTTCGCAGGCCGTTCTTTCTGCCTGTGAGACACCGGCAACGGCCGGGGGCATCAGCACGGCCAGCGCTAGAGCGGTGACGCACGCGCCAATCGTCAGGGATTTCCGCTTCATCTTGCGTCCTTTCAAATTGTTGTTTGCCAATCATAACGCCATTCAAGGGGGAGAGATCCAGCTTCTGCAGAAGCGTGATCACGTCCTCGACGTGGCAGTCTTGTCCAAAATTTGAGATGCTAATATGCGCGGACGCCCATCGCCGCCTTAACCGCATGATACCCGACGAGAAGCTGGGTCAGCGCCAGGGGATGGCTCTTGGCCCCGTTGGCGATGTCGATGCGGCCCACCTGGTCACGCAAATGCCCCGCTTCCGGGATGAGGTTCCATAACAGATCTTCGATCCGCTCGGCCCTTTTGTCGGAGATATTCCCGTTGATCTCAAGCACGTCGACGGGCTTGCCGTCCCGGTCGCGGGCAAGCTCGAGGTTCAGGCCGGCATTGCTCGACCCGTCGAACAGGGGCGTGAAGTCGGGATGGGGCAGCGTCGGGCGCAAGATGTGGCGGACGTCGAGCCGCGTATCTGAGCCATTGGCGCCCGCCGCCTGCTGAAATCTGATGACAATGTCGGCGAAGGTGCGTTGCGGGTGGATGAAGTTGGGGCTGTCGATTTCGCGCCGTTCGAGCTGGGCCTGAACCTCCTCCCGGGTGTAGCCGCGCGTGGTGGTGTCGCGGTGCATCTTCCACTTCACCCTGAGCTCCTCTTCGGGATCGAGATAGATCTTCACGTCGTAACAGTCGCGCATGCCGCGTGTGGCGTAACCGAGCAGCCCCTCGGCGATCACGAACTCCTTGGGCTTGACATATTCGGGGGCCTCAAACGTGCCGCCCCGATGGTTATAGACGGGCTTTAGGATCGCCTCGCCTCTGCGCAAGAGCCGCAAATGCTGTTCGAGGATATCGATGTGGTTGGCACGCGGGTCGAGCGCCGACATGCCGGCTGTGGCACGGGCCTTGCGGTCGTAACGATGATAGTCGTCGGTGCAGATCACCGTGCAGTGTTCCTCGCCAAGGATCTGGGCGACGCCCACTGAGAGCGTCGACTTCCCTGACGCCGAATCACCGACGATGCCGAGTATGATCGGATGCTCGACTCGCTTCGACATTTCGCACTCCGGGCACGCCTCCCAAATCGGGCTTCAAGCGACGTCGCGCGCGGCGATGCTCGCCATGCGCTCGTTCGGCACGTAGGTCGTCAAGATCTGCCGCTCGCCGTTTGCGCCCGTTATCATCATGGTCTGTACCTTATGGTGGGACTTGGTCCGCTCCACGCCTTCGAGCATGAGACCGGTGGTGATCCCCGTGGCACAGAAAAACACGTTGTCGGATGTGATTATCTCGTCGCGCTGATACCATTTCGAGGTGTCGATCCCGGCCTCCTTGACCGCCTTTGCCTCGGTTTGCAGCTGGGGATCGAGGCGCGCCAAGAATTCGCCGCCGATGCCCCTGATGGCGCACGCGGACATAACGCCTTCGGGGGTCCCGCCCGTTCCCATCAAGGCATCGATGCCTGAGCCGGGAATGGCGGCCATCAGCGCGCCGGCGACATCGCCGGCCGGGTAGAGCGCAACCCGCGCGCCCGCCGCCAGGATGCGATCGACAAGCTCGCGGTGGCGCGGCTTTTCGAGCACGAAGACGGTGAGATCGGAGACGTCCTTGTTGAGAACCTCGGCAAGGGTGGTGAGTTTCTTTTCCACCGGCCAGTGCGGGTCGATCTTGCCGCGCGCCGGCGCGCTTGCCACGAATTTCTCCATGTAGAAGACGGGCCCCGGATTCATCATGGCGCCGCGGGCGGCCACGGCGAGCACGGCCAGCGCATTGGTCTGGCCGCGCACGAGGTAGCTCGTGCCCTCCACCGGATCGACCGCGACATCGGCCTTGAAGACAGAACCTACGCGTCCCAGTCGCTCGCCGCGCTGAGGCTGCGGCGCTTCCCCGCGCGTGGCTTCGCCGATGGCCACGACGGCATCGATATCGATATCGGCCAGCGCAGCCCGCATGGCGTCGAGCGCCGCCCGGCCGGCATCGAGACTGTCGCCCCGCCCGATCCAGTTGAAGGCGGCGCAGGCGGCGGCCTCGGTCACGCGGCGGAGGGAGAAGACAAGTTCCGGATTGACGGGGCCTGAGCTGTCCATAGAGGCTCCTTCGCGGCGATCCCGGTCAGGACTGAGCCGGGCGCATCGTGGATTCGAGGCACTATATCTTATGGTTCGGTGCCCACCTAGTTTTCAAGGGTTTAGCGCAGGCGCCTTGCTCCGGCGCTTCAGCCCGCCATCCGCCTTGGGTCGAGCGCGTCGCGCAAGGAATCGCCGAGCACATTGATGGACACCAGCATACCGATCAGCACGAGCCCGGGAATGACCGTGATCCACCACGCGCCGGCGAACATCAAATCGTAGCCCGAGCGGATCAGGGTGCCGAGCGACGGCTTGGTCACGGGCATGCCGAGGCCGAGAAAGGAGAGCGCCGCTTCGGCCATGATGGCACCGGCTATTTGCGTGGTTGCCACCACGATCAGAGGCGAAGCGATATTGGGAAGGATGTGGCGCCACATGAGGCCGGGGGTGCTCGCGCCGAGCGCGCGGGCCGCCCGGACATAGTCCTTGGCCGCCTCGACTTGGGCCGCCGCGCGCGCGGTGCGGGCAAGATAGGGCCATTCGGCGAGACCGATCACGACGACGAGCAGGGGCACGGCGAACCGGCCCAAGCTCTCCCCGCCGAGACCGGCGCGGAACAGTGCCAGCGCGATGATGGCCATCATCAGGGTGGAGAGCGAGAGCTGGATATCGGCGGCGCGCATGACGATCGTATCCACCCTCCCCCCGGCATAGCCTGCAAGAAGGCCGAGCGGGACGCCGATTGCCGCCTGGATGGCGACGGCGAACAGCCCCACCGTGAGCGAGATGCGGGTGCCGTAAAGGATGGCGCTCCAGAGATCGCGGCCCTGTGCGTCGGTGCCCAGGAGAAAGCGCTCGTCGCTCGCTTCGAGCCAGGACGGCGGCAGGCTCGCATCAAGCACGTCGAAGCTCGCAAGATCGAACGGATTTTGCGGGGCGATCAGCGGCGCTAAGACGGCGGCAAGGGCGATCGCGCCGAGCACGATTGCGGCGATCGCTCCGCCCGGATGCTCGGCTGCCACCGCGCGCAAGCTTCCTTGACTTTTCCGTAGCGCCTCGGTGCTCATCGCGTTCCTTCCAGGTCGACGCGGGGATCGAGCATGAGGCTCACGATGTCGACGAGCGTGTTGGTGACGACAAAGAGAAGACCGACGAAGACAAGATAGGTGGTGATCAGCGGGATGTCGGCGCGGGTGACAGCTTCAAGAAACAGAAAGCCCATGCCCGACCATTGGAACACCGTCTCGGTCAGGAGCGTGTAAGCGATGAGGGTGCCGACCTGGAGGCCGCCCACGGCGGCGAGCGGCAGCAATGCGTTGCGCAGCGCATGCAACAGCCACACCCGGAGCGGCGAGGCCCCTTTCGCCAGGGCGGTGCGCACATAATCGTGGCCAAGCTCGTCGAGCATGGCGCCGCGCACCAGTCGAATAAAGAGCGGCAGCATGATCGAGGAGAGCGTGAGCGCCGGAAGGATGAGGTGCGCGAGCCCGTCGCGGGTCAGGAGGCCGGTTTCCCACGGGCCGAGGCGAACCGTCTCGCCGCGGCCGAAGGCCGGCAGCCAGCCGAGCCAGACCGAAAAGATGGTGATGAGAAAAATCCCGGTCAGAAAGACGGGGATGGAGATACCGAGAACGCTGAGACTTAAGATGAGCCGGGCGCCGAGCGCCCGCGGGCGCACGGCGCAATAGATCCCTGCGGGGACGGCAAGGAGGAGCACGATGAGGCTCGCGCCGAGGACGAGTTCGAAGCTTGCCGGAAATTTGGCGAGAATGATTTCGAGCGTCGGCCGCTTATAGATGGTGGATGTGCCGAGATCGCCCCGAACCGCGCCGCCGAGATAGCGCGCAAGCTGCACCGGCCAAGGCGCATCGAGCCCAAGCTTGTGGCGAAGTTCTGCGCGTTCGGCTTCGGGCACCGCTTCGCCCATGATCTCGCGCAAGGGATCGCCGAGAGAAGCGCGCACGGCGAAGGCGACGATGAGAATTGCGAGCATGACGAGCGCCGCCTGGGCGAGGCGCCGCCCTGCAAAACTCAGCCCGGCGACGATCGCGCTCACGCGTGAACCCGCTTTAGGCTCACGCCGTTTGACGGGTCAGCGCAGGGGCGATCGAAGCGGCGACCGCGGCCTGCCAAGGCACAAAGAGGAGCACCATGGCGTTCCAGTGGGCGGCTGGATAGAGGAGGAGCCCAAACAGTGCACCGATCGCGACGATGAGGCTCCAGGCTCCGGGGCGCTTGACGGAGCGTGCGGCGAAGCCGGCGCCAAAGGCGGTGAGACCGGCTCCAATCGCGCCTCCGACGAGACCCGCCAGCACCCACCCAACGACCTCGCGGTTTGCCTTGGCGCCTTCGGCCGTGCCGAATAAATCGGTGCTCACAACCGCCGACATCACGTCACTCGCCGTGTTGACCGCGGCAAGCCAGCCCATCACCGTGAGCGCCATGGCGAGCAGGCATTTGCCAAGATCCCGGCTTGCCCAAAGCCATAGCATGGCGGCCAGCCCGGCGCCAAAGGCGATGCCGGCGTGGAGCGGCACGCCGTCGGCGTTGATGAGGATCTCGGGGTCTTCGAGGCGGAGATCCGGCAACGGCGATGGGAGGCTCGAGATGAGGCCGGTGAGAATGCCGACGCCCGTCATGATCATGACGGCACGGATCCGCGCGGGCGGATTCGGAAGCGTCGCTTCGCCAGCAATCGTTGAACTCATCCCTGCTCCCGCATTGCAGGCGAGCGGATAAGTTCTTCGATCATAGCAGCATGGAGGGGTCCCCGCCACGCCTCGGCGCAGGGAGCGGGTCGCCTTGTCGCCTTAAGCTTTTGACCTGCCTTGTTTAAGTGCCAGCCGCGTTGGCCCCCTCGGCCACCGATTTCAACTGGGACAAGCCCTTCTCCATGTCGTCGCCGATCATCTTCCTGCCGTTCATCACCAGGCAGAACGCCTTGTCGATGAAATTGTGATGGCCCGACATGGTCCAGGTGACTTCGGTCTGATCGCCCTCGGGCTTGAAGTCGAACTGCGACGTACTCGTTCCCTCGAAGGGCTTGACGAAATCGACCTTGGTCTTGACGAGGTCGCTGGGGCGGCTCTCGACGATGGTCAACTTCCCCTCGCCGACTTTGTCGTTGCCGGCCCAGTTCATCACCGCGCCTTGTCCGGCTTCGGGGCCCTCGAAGGTGACCTTGGCGGCGGGATCGAGCTTCGCCCAGGGCGACCACGCCTCCCATTTGTGGAAGTCATTCACCTGCGCGAACACATCGGCCGGAGCGGCCGCGATCTTGGTTGTCCGCTCGACGCGGAAGTCGGAAGGCTGGATGGCCACGACGGCGATCAAGATGAGGATGAGGGCTGCAAGACCGATGAGGATCTTTCTCAACATTGCGGTTCTTCCTAGAACAACCCCGCTTCGTTCTTCTACTCGATAACAAGATCACCGAGATACGGCATATCGATGACATTGACGATTGCACCGATCTTCACGTTGTTGCGCGCGGCCCAGGAAAGATGCTGCCAATGGAGGGGCAGGAGCGCTGCGTCGTCATAGAGGAGGCGCTCGATCTTTCGTAGCACCTCGGCGCGCGCGCCGCGATCGGTCATGGATTGCGTCTGGAGCGTCAGCCGGTCGATCTCCGGATTCGAATAATTGCCGGCGTTGTATTGGCCGTAACCCTTGTCCTTGTCGGGCGTCATCACCAGGAACTCGTAGAAATTTGCCGAGTCCTGGGTATCCGATTGCCAGCCGATCATCATGATGCCCGCGGCGCGCTCGTCGAAGCGCTGCCAGTACTGGGCCTTGGGCATGGTCTGCAAATCGACCCTGATATTGATCTTGGCGAGCATGGCGGCGACGGCCTCGGCCACCCTTGCATCCTCGATATAGCGGTTATTGGGGGCCATCATGGTCACGGAGAAGCCGCTCTCATATCCAGCTTCCTTCATCAACGCTTTGGCCTTGGCAAGGTCGTAGCGGGGAACGAGCGCGGGATCGTGGCCGGCATAACCCGGAGGGCTCAGTTGGCCCGCCGCGGTGGCAAGTCCGCGCATGATCTTCCCGGCGATGCCTTCACTGTTGACCGCATAGACCATGGCCAGGCGGACACGCGGGTCCTTGAAGGCCGGCACGCGCTCTTGATTAAGCTCGAAGGTCAGCACCCGCGTGCTCGGCATGGTGATGAGGGTGCAGCATGACGCCTGCTTGAGGCGGGCGAGATCGGTCGGCGGCACCGGCGCGATGAAATCGACATCGCCGGCCAATAGCGCCGCCACCCGTGTCGCCGGCTCCTTGATCGGGGTAAAGACGATCTCGTCGACATTGCCGGGCGAGTCCTTGTCCCAATACTCGGCGAAGCGCTTGAGCTTCAGGCGCATCCCCTGCTCGCGTTCGGTGACGATGAAGGGCCCGGTGCCGCTCGCATGGGTCGAAGCGAAGGAGGCGCCATGCTTGACGATCGCTGCCTTGGGGCGCCCGCGCTCATCAACGCCCGAATAGAACGCCCGGTCCATGGGAAAAATGTAGGTGGCGAGATTGAGCACGAGCGGATACGGGCCTTTGGTCACGAGATCGACGGTGAGGCCATCGACGGCGCGCGCTTCGCTGAAGGGCTCGAACAGCGCCTTGAAGTCGGGGCTCTGCTTCAGCCGGTTGAAGGTCCACACCACATCCTCCGCCGAGAGCGTTCGTCCGGACTGAAACTTCACCCCCTCGCGCAAGCGAAAGCGTGTGGTGCGCTCGTCGATCGTCTCGAAGCTCTTGGCCAGGCGCGGCTCGATCGAGAGGTCCTGGCGGAAGCGGATCAAGGGATCGAACAGGAGATGGGACGTTTGAAGGGTGGCGCCCGACAGCTGCTCATGCGGGTCGAGCGAAGTGGGGTCAGAGTCATAGGCCATGCGCAGGGTCTTGGCCGCGGCCCCTTGGGCGGCGCAGGCGGCAAACAAGGCGACCGAGGCGACGAGGAGAAAAAGGCGCATGGGCGGGCGCTATGTCGCCTGAAAGGCGTCGCGCCGTCCACTCCCCTTTGCGCCATGGGGACGGGCCTATACAGTCTCGCCTTGGCTTGGGAGGGCCCCCGTAGGGCTCACACAGTGTGCAGGGTTTCTTCGTCACCGGGACCGACACCGATGTCGGTAAGACGGTGGTCGCGGCCTGGCTCGTGGCCCGGCTCGGCGGGTGCTATTGGAAGCCGGTCCAGGCCGGAAACCAACCGGAGACCGATTCTGCCATCGTGCGCCGCCTCTCCGGCGCCCCCCCGGACCGCATCCTGCCAGAGGCCTATGTGCTGCCCGAGCCGATCGCCCCGCACGAGGCGGCGCGGCGAACGGGCATCGCCATCGACACGGCGAAGCTCGAGCCCCCTCCTTGCGACCGGCCGCTGGTGGTCGAAGGCGCGGGGGGCCTCATGGTGCCGCTCAACGACCAATCCTTCGTCATCGACCTTGCGCGCGAACTCGAGCTGCCGCTGATACTGGTCGCGCGCTCGACGCTCGGCACCATCAACCATACGCTGCTGTCGCTCGAAGCCATCAGGCGGCGCGGCCTCACCCTTGCCGGCGTGGTGGTGAACGGTCCCGAGACGCCGCATAATCGCGCGGCGATCGAGCGCTATGGCAAGGTCGAGGTCATCGCCGAGTTCCCCTGGCTCGATCCCCTGACACCCGCTACGCTCATGGCCATTCAGCCGGAACTCGATCTCGCCAAGCTTGCACGGACGGCCGCATGAACGACGATCGAAGATCTCCGCGAGCATGCACTTCGGCCGCCGAGGAGGTGCTCGCGCGCGACCTGCGCCATGTCTGGCATCCTTACACCCAGCATGGGACGGAGAGCGAGCCCATTGTCATCGCGCGGGCCAAAGCCGCGTCATTGTTCGACGCCGACGGCAAGGAGATTCTCGACCTCGTGTCCTCGTGGTGGACCTGTACCCATGGACATTCGCATCCGAAACTGAACGCGGCACTTGCCGAACAAGTGAACCGGTTCGAGCATGTGATGTTCGCGGGCTTCACCCATCAGCCGGCCGCCGATCTTGCCGCGGCGCTGGCGAACGCCCTGCCCGGCGATCTGAACAAGGTGTTCTTCTCGGACGACGGCTCAACCTCGGTCGAGGTCGCGCTCAAAATCGCCTATCAATATTGGATCAATTGCGGGGAGCCGCGGCGGCGAAATTTGATCGCCTTCGACGGCGGCTATCACGGCGACACGCTCGGCGCCATGTCGCTCGGACGCGGCTCGCAATTTTTCAAATCCTTCCGCGATCTGATGTGCGAGGTCATGGTGCTGCCCTATCCCGGGACCTTCGAGGGTGACGACGCCGTGGACGAACGGGAGGCGGGAACGCTGTCGGCCTTAGAGGCCCTCCTGACCGACCGCAGGGATGCGGTGGCGGCGTTGATCATTGAGCCGTTGCTGCAAGGGGCCGGCGGCATGCGCGTCTGCCGTCCGAGTTTCCTCAACCGCCTCGTCGCGGTGGCGAGAGACGCGGGCGTTCTCGTCATCCTCGACGAGGTCGCAACAGGTTTCGGGCGAACGGGCACGCTGTTCGCCATGGAGCAGGCGGACATCGTGCCCGACCTGGTCTGCCTGTCGAAGGGGCTGACCGCGGGCTACATGCCGATGGCCGTAACGGTGGCGCGGGAGGCCGTGTTCGAGGCCTTTCTCGGGGACAGCTTCGATCGGGCGCTTCCCCATGGGCACTCCTTCACCGCCAATCCGCTCGCCTGCGCCGTGGCGCTCGCCTCGCTTGCCCTGTTCGAGGAGGAGAAGACGCTTCAACGGATCGCCCGCATCAATCGATCGCACCGGGCGATGATGGCCGCGCTTGCAGCGCGAAATGACGTGACGCGGCCGCGCCTGATCGGCTCGGTCCTCGCTTTCGACGTGAAGGAAGCGGGCGGCTATCAGTCGGAGAAGAGCCGGCGCTTACGCGACTGGTATCTCGCTCACGGCCTCAACATCAGACCGGTCGGGCAGACGGTTTATCTCATGCCGCCCTATTGCATCACCGACGAGGAGCTGGCCCGCGCCTACGCCGGCATCGCCGAAGGCCTCGATGCGCTCGCCTCCGGGGCGCCAAGCGCCCCATAGACGATATGCCAGGTGATGCGCCCGCCGAAACGGGCATCGGTAGCACGGATCGCGCGGCGCAGCGCGCCGGGCGGAAGCGGGGTATAGCCTTCGCGCGGCGTGATTCCGCCGACCGCCTGCATGCGACGGAGGAAGGATAGCGTGTCCGCATCGGGGCTGAGGCGCTCCTCGTCGACCACACCCGGCAGCGGCGGAATATCGGCTAGCCCGCTCGGCAACCCTTCGCTTGCGAGCACGGCACGCCATTCGGCGAAGCTTTGCGGCCCGAGGGCGGCATAGAGCAAGAGGCCGTCTGGGGCGAGGAACCGGCGCAGGCGTTCGAGGCTCGCGACGGGGTCGGCGAGCCAGTGAAGCGTCATGCTCGAGACGATCAAGTCGAGCCCGGCATGGCCTCCGGCCTGACCCGCATCCATCACCTCGAAGCTGATATGGGCCGCGCCGAAAGGCGTGAGGTTACGCCGGCACTCCGCGATCATGGCCGGGGCGGCGTCGGTCAGAACGAAGTGTCCTTGCTTGTAGCGTTCGATCAGATGGCGGCTGAAGAGACCGGTGCCGCAGCCGAGCTCGAGCACGTGGGGATTCTCGAGCGCGGGCAGGAACCGCGCCAGCTTGCCGGCGACGGCGCGCTGGAGGCCGGCATGGCGCTCATAGCTTTCGGCGCGCGCGCCGAAGCTTGCCGCGATCTCGGCGCTATGACGGGAGAGAATCGGCGAATTCAAGGACATGACGCGCGCACCATCGCGGGTGCCTCAAGGGAAGAACGTGGCCGCCGTCCGGCGACCAGATGAGCCCCGCCTCCCGCCAGATCGCCTGGCTCATCGCGGCCGGCACGATGGCGTCGTCGCGGGCGGCAAGGGCGAGCATGGGGCATTCGAGCGCGTCTTTAACGCTTCGCGCGTCCCAATGCATCAGCCAATCGAGCCCTTCATGGAGCCGCCCGACATCGAGTGCTTCCGGCGCCGCAAAGCCAGGGGCGCCGCACGAGCGCCAGAAAGCTTCAAGCGTCCGGTAGGGCTCGCGCTCGATCCCTCGCTTCAGTGCAGTAATCCGCGACGGCGCGATATGGCAGCAGAAACAGTCGAAACCCTGCACGCTGACCAAGGCCCGGAACCGCCCTCCGCCGCGGGAGAGCAGCCACAGGAGCCCAAGCGAATGGCCGACCGCTATGGCGTCGGACGGCCAGTCCTCTTCGCCCCTGGGGCCGCCGGAGACAAAGCCGAGATCGACCAAGGTGAATTCGGCGCCGTCAAGATGGCCGATGAGATCGGTCCAGATTCCAGCATGGAAGCCCCAGCCATGGACGAGCACGAAATGCATCTTGGCACTTATATCGCCCGCGCCCGGCGGGGCGCGCGCTCGGCCGCGAGCACATCGAGCAGGCGATCGACGTCGGTCTCCTGATGGGCCGCGGTGAATGCCAGTCTGAGCCGCGCCGTGCCGGGGGGCACGGTGGGCGGCCTGATGGATGAGGCCCAAAGGCCCGCCTGCCGCAGCCGCCCGCTCATGGCAAGCGCGGCCTCAGGCGTGCCCACGACGATCGGCACGATCTGCGTGGTCGAGGCGCCGGTATTAAGTCCGGCCGCGCCGGCGCCGGCGCGAAACCCCGCGGCCAGGCGCGCGACAAGAGCGCGCGCGGCATGCAAGCCGGGGGCGAGTTCGAGCGCCGCAACCATGGCGCCCAGCACGGGCGGGGGCACCGCCGGTGCGTAGAT
>JACMJU010000039.1 GCA_014380485.1 Methyloceanibacter sp. | reverse complement strand
GGCGTACAACAACGCGTGGGCGAGTCACCGCCTGCTCTCGGCGTGCGAACACCTCGGCCCGGGTGAGCTCGAGGCGCCGCGCACGGGCTTCTTCCCCTCGATCGCCGCGACCCTCAGCCACACGCTGACAGTGGACTGGTACTACGTGGACGCGCTCGGGCGCGCGTTCCGCGGCGCCGCCCCGAACCCTGGCTGGGAGTCATTTTTCGACCCCGAATGTCCATTCACGACGATCGAGCCGCTCGCTGGTGCGCAACGCGCCGTCGACCGGCGCCTCGTCGAGGTGTGCGTGGCGCGAGACGACGAAGAGCTGATGCAGCCGGTGGACGTCCCTCGGCGGACCGGTCTTGCGCCGGAGCGGGCAGACCGCCTGCTGGCGCACCTGTTCCAGCACCAGATCCACCATCGCGCAGCGCGTCGAGCGTCTCGGCGAGCTCGGCGGCGAGCTTCTCGGCATTCATCATGACTTGCCGCCGGGAAGCCAGGGCGTCCTCCTCGCCGTCTTGCGGATCGAGCAGGCGCAGCTCCTCGAGCGCGTGGCTCAAATAGCCGGCGTTGGCGCGCGTTGCGGCGATCTCGCCCTCGTGGCGAGCCCGTTCGGCCTCGGCCCGTTGCCAAGCGTCGTAGGCCTCGCCGAGCCGCCCCGCCTCCCCGCTCAAGCCGCCAAAGGCATCCACGAGTTCGCGATGGCCATTCGGGTCGATCAGGGCGCGATCGTCATGCTGTCCGTGGATCTCGACCAGAGCCTGGCCCACCTGGCGCAACAGTTGCACGCTCACGGCCGTGTCGTTGATGAAGGCGCGGCTTCTGCCGTCGGCTCCTTGCACCCGCCGCAGGATCAAATTCGCTTCGGGCTCGATGAAGTTGGCGGCCAGCAACGGGCATACAGGGTGGTGCCGGTCCAGGTCGAAAATGGCCGTCACCTGACCCTGGCTTGCACCGCGCCGCACCAGCGCGGCATCGCCTCTGCCTCCAAGCGCAAGAGAAAAGGCGTCGAGCAGAATCGATTTGCCGGCGCCGGTTTCCCCGGTGAGCACGGACAGGCCTTGGCCGAATTCGAGATCGAGTTTGTCGATCAGGACGATGTCGCGGATCGACAGGGCGGCTAGCATGGCGACGCGTCGATCAGGTTTGACTGCCGGCGCCCTTCCAGGTCCGGGTGATCCAAGACCCTTCGTGCTCTTGCGGCTGGAGACCGCGTTTCCCCAAGAGCCCATAAGCGTGGCGGTACCACTTGCTTTCCGGAAAGTTATGGCCGAGCACGGCAGCCGCCGTTTGAGCCTCATTGACGATGCCTAACGCCATATAGGCCTCGGTCAGGCGCATCAAGGCCTCTTCGACTTGCTCGGTGGTCTGGAAGTCGGTGACCACGGTACGGAAGCGGTTGATCGCCGCGAGGAAGTTGTTGTGGCGGAGATAATAGCGGCCGACGACCATCTCATTGGCCGCCAGCAGATCGCGCAGGATGCGCGCCCGGTTGCGGGCATCGCCGGCATAGCGCGATTCGGGATAGCGCTGCAGGAGCGTGTCGTAGGCGCCCAGCGCCTTACGGGCATTGGTCTGGTCTCGCCTCGGATCGAGCACCCGGTCGTAATAAGACATGGCGATGATGTTCTGGGCGAGGTCCGATTCCTTCGTTCCGGGGTGGAGCGTTAGATAGCGGTCAGCGGCCCCGATCGCGTCGTCATATTTTCCGCCTTTGTAGTAGGCATAGGCGGCCATGAGAATGGCTTTGCGCGCCTCGGGCGAATAGGGGTGATTGATATCGACCTCTTCATAGGCCCGGGCCGCATCTTTGTACTTGCCCTTGTCGATGAGAGTGTCGGCCTTGCCGTAGATGACGTTCGGCGGATCGTTGCTGACCGTCACCTCTTCGTCCTTGTTGCCGAACCAGGCGAAGGAACCGCAGCCGGAGAGAAGGCTCGCCGCAATGAGGAGACAGGCGATTCTTGCCGGCACTGAGAACCAAGCGCGAGACGGCCCCGAAAGGGGCGCCGCCGCTTGTTGCAGCTCAAGCCGTCCGGTCATGCTACCCCTCAAAGCCCGCCCCTAGCACGCTCGCTTCTGCCCCGAGACGCGAAGCGGCCAAAGCTAGCGCAGCTCCCGCCAACCAACTAGCCGATTATGGTGTTTTTTTGCTCTGTTCCGGATCGGGGCGCCTAACGACCCCCAGTTTTTGCCGAATTCGCAAGGAGGGCAGCGAAACGCGGGTACAACCCCCGCGCCAAGACGGGTCGCGCAAAACCCATGAACGGAATGGGGCCTGCCGGTTCCCGGGTTTCGGCTAGCTCCGCTCAGCGGCGAAGTTCGCTGCCGCCAACCGGTGGCTGAGCTCGGCATGACGAATCTCGCGGTAACGCGGGGCTTCGATCATGGTCCAGGCCTCGGCATCGGCAAACAGGGCCTTGAGCACCAGCGCGTTCAGCCGATGGCCGCCGCGACGGGAGCGGAAGGTGCCGAGAAGCGGCGCGCCGGCGAGAGCGAGATCGCCGACCGCATCGAGCGCCTTGTGGCGACCGAATTCGTCGGAGAAGCGAAGGCCTTCGCGATTGATGACGCGGTCGTCGCCGATGGCCACGGTGTTCTCGAGCGAGGCGCCAAGAGCGAGCCCGGCCGCCCACAACCGCTCGACGTCCCGCATAAAGCCGAAAGTGCGGGCGCGAGCGAGCTCGCGGCGGAAAGAGCCGGGGTTGAGGTCGATCTCGATCCTCTGGTTCCCGATCAGGGGGGTGTCGAAATCGATTTCGATGTCGAGATGAAAACCGTTATGCGGGGCCAGTTCGCCATAGGCGCCGCCCTCTTCCACGGAAACCTTCTTCAGCACTTTGAGGTAACGGCGCGGCGCATCGAGCTCGGCAAGGCCTACCTCGTCAATCGCCTCGACGAAACGGGAGGCGCTGCCGTCCATGATCGGCACCTCGGAGCTGTCGATCTCGACCAGGGCATTGTCGACGCCGAGGCCGCGGAGCGCCGCGAGCAAATGCTCGACCGTCGCGACCGAGGCGCCATTGCCGTCGCCAAGCACGGTGCAGAGCGTAACGCCGGTCACCGACCGCTGATCGGCTGCGATCTCGGTGCCATCGGCATGACCATTGGAGAGAAGGAAACGTATCCCGGTATCGCCATCAGCCGGACAAAGTGTGATGGAGACTGGCGCTCCGCTGTGGACCCCAGTGCCGGTGAGTGAAATCTCGCTGCCAAGCGTGGTTTGGCGTGCCCCTATGAAACCCTTCATAGCCCCCGTCGGCCCCCGCGCCGTATTTTGAGTTCCCTACTTTGCTCGAGGCGAGAACCCCGAGCCCCCCGACCGATCAGCGCTCCCTGGCACTTGAACCGGACTTTGATCAGTCCTTGATGTGTGCCGTTTTTAGTGCTGCCAATCGATCTGTTGAGAACCTTAACGCTCGGATTCGAGGGCGACAAATCACGGTTTCTTTCACTGTATTACTGTCCCGGCGACCTGATAACTATTTGATATAACGCGATATTTTTTCGTTCCTCAGTGGTCTGACGAATGGTTTCGTTAACACCGTTGCACGATCTCAATTGGCCCGGCGCCGCAGAAAGGCGGGAATCTCGAGATCGTCGTCGACGGATGATTCGTCATCTTGTTCGAGCGATTCGACCGCGACGGATGAGGCCCGCGCTTCGACCAGTTTTGGCACGGCGGGCACGGCGTGCTCGTGGCGCGGCCGCTCGATCCTGATACCTCTTGGCGCCGCTGCCGGGCTGTCAGGCTCAAGCCGCGGCGGGGCTTTCGGCATCTCGCCGGAAGCGCGGCCAAACTCGGGCTCCCGCTTCGCCGGCACCTCGCCGGAGGCGCGGCCAAACTCCGGCTCCCGCTTCGCCGGCACCTCGCCAGAGGCACGGCGGAACTCGGGCTCCCGTTTCGCCGGCACTTCCTCGGCGGTCTCCTTGCGGGACCGGCCAACATTGGCGAGGCGCTCGAGGAAGCTCACCTTCTTCTTCTGTGCGGCAAGACCGAGCACGGCCGGTTGGCCCGATTTGGCTCTGATTTCGTTCTGAGCCACGACCGGCAGTTCCTCCATGCTCGGCATCCGCCGCACCGGGCGTGCGATGGCGACGGGGGGCGCGGGCTGGAAGGGCCGGGCCGGTGCCTGCGGCGCCGGTTTCGGC
>JACMJU010000006.1 GCA_014380485.1 Methyloceanibacter sp. | reverse complement strand
CGGGCGAGATAGGACGACATGGCGCCGACCGGCGGCGCGATCGACATCTCGTTGTCGTTCAGGATCACGATGAGCCGGGAATGCATCGCGCCGGCATTGTTCATGGCCTCGTAGGCCATGCCCGCCGACATCGCCCCATCGCCGATGACGGAGATGATGTTGTTCGTTCTGCCTTCCAGATCGCGCGCCACGGCCATGCCGAGCCCGGCGGAGATCGAGGTCGAGGAATGCGCCGCGCCGAACGGATCGTATTCGCTCTCGGCGCGCTTGGTGAAGCCGGACAGGCCCTCTCCCGTGCGCAGCGTGCGGATGCGGTCTCGGCGGCCGGTGAGGATCTTGTGGGGGTAGGATTGGTGGCCAACGTCCCAAATCAGCCTGTCGGCCGGGGTGTCGAACACATGATGGAGCGCGATGGTGAGCTCGACCACGCCGAGGCCGGCGCCGAGATGGCCGCCCGTCACCGCCACCGCCGCGATCAGCTCTTGCCTCAGCTCCTCCGCCAGCCGCGTCAGCTCGTGGTCCTGGAGAGCGCGCAAATCCGCCGGAGTCTGGATACGATCGAGCAACGGCGTAGGACTTTCAGCGCTCATTCGCTTTACCCGACGGGGTTGAGGAAAAGGAGAGAAGGAGCAACGCGCTAAAGCACCTTTATCGGCCGAGAGCCCTGGTTGCAACTACCCTATGAGACGGGCCAAATCGTGTCATGGAACAGTCCCCGCAAACGGGGAGGGACAGGGCCGCACCGGCCAGCAAGAGTGCGGCTAGTCCTCGACGTCGAGGGGCTCGGTGCCGGTGGGCTGGCCGTTCTGGTTGAGCGAGATCTTCTCGACCCGGGCTTCAGCCTTGCGCAGCAGCCCGTCGCAATGGGCCTTCAGCGCCTCGCCCCGCTCATAGATGAGGATCGAGGCCTCGAGCTCCACGTCGCCCTTCTCCAGGCGATCGACGATGGTTTCGAGCTCCTTCAGCGCCTGCTCGAAGCTCATGGTCTTGATGTCGGAATGCTCAGTCGGCTCGGCCATGACCTGCCTTAGCCCTTTCGGGCGGTTCCAATCAAGAGGCTCGCCTCAGGAGGCTCGCCTTAAGAGGCAACGCCTCAAGAGGCTGCGCCCATCAGCGTCTCGACATGGATGGCAGTGGAGCTGCCTAGCGCATCGAGGTCGTAGCCGCCTTCCAAGGTCGAGACCAGCTTGCCGCGGGTACGTTTTGCCGCAGCCTCAAGAAGCTTCTCGGTCACCCAGGCGAAGTCCGCCTCGACCAGCCTGAGCTGCGCCAAGGGGTCTTTGATATGGGCGTCGAAGCCGGAAGAGACGAGGAGAACGTCAGGGGCGAACTGGTCGAGCGCCGGCAGGATGCGGGTCTCGAAGGCCGCGCGGAAGTCCTCGCCGTCATCGCCCGGCTTGAGCGGCGCGTTGAAGATGTTGCCCACGCCCGTCTCGTCCAAGGCGCCAGTACCGGGAAACAGCGGCATCTGATGGGTCGAGCCGTAGAATAGATCCTTGTCGGACCAAAACGCCGCCTGGGTGCCGTTGCCGTGATGCACGTCGAAATCGACCACCGCCACGCGCTTGGCGCCATGAGCGGCGCGGGCGTGCAGCGCCGCGACCGCGACCGTGTTGAACAGGCAAAAGCCCATGGCCCGCGAAGGCTCGGCATGGTGGCCGGGAGGGCGTATGGCGCAGAAGGCGTTGTCGGCTTTTCCCGCCAAGACCTGGTCGACCGCGTAAATGGCGGCGCCCGTTGCGCGCAGCGCGGCCTCCCAGCTTCCCGGCGAGACGACGGTATCGGGATCGAGCCAGGTGTGGTCGCGGGCGGGGATGGCGGCGCGGACCATCTCCACATAGGCCTTAGGGTGCAAGCGCTCGATGACCGCGAGGTCGGCGAGCGGCGCCTGCTCGCGCTTCAAGGGCTTGAACGAAGGCGCCGCGAGCGCATCGTCGATGGCGCGCAGGCGGTCGGCGCGCTCGGGGTGACCGTAGCCCGTGTCGTGCTCGAGGCAGGCGGGATGGGTGAGGAGCAGTGTCGTCATACGCAGGCGTGCATGGTTACCGGATGTCGCTTCGAATCTCGTCACTCTAGCTTGACCGACACGTGGTAACACGCGAAATGGCGCGATGCCCATCGTCCCTGCCACGCCAAAAGCCATCCGCAACGCGGCACAAGCGCTCGCTAACGGCGACATCGTGGCCTTCCCCACCGAGACGGTCTATGGGCTCGGCGCCAACGCGCTCGACGCGCGCGCCGTCGCCAAGGTGTTCGCCGCCAAGGAGCGGCCGCGCTTCAACCCGCTCATCGTGCATGTGCCTGGCCTCGAAGCGGCCGAGACATACGCCGTCATGAACGACACGGCGCGAAAGCTCGCCGAAGCTTTTTGGCCGGGGCCGTTGTCGCTCGTGCTCTGGAAGCGCCCCGCTTGCGGAATCGCCGACCTGGTCAGCGCCGGCCTCGACACGATTGCGCTCCGAGCGCCGGCCCATACCGTCGCGCAAGCGCTGCTCGCCGCGGTGAAACTTCCCCTCGCCGCGCCGAGCGCCAACCGCTCGGGGCGGATCAGCCCGACCACGGCCGCTCATGTGGAGGCTGAGCTCGACGACCGGCCTGCCATGATCCTCGACGGCGGCCTCTGCCCTCTCGGCATCGAGTCGACGGTGGTCAGCGTCCTCGGTGATACGCCGGCCCTGCTCCGGCCGGGCGGGCTGCCCCGCGAGGCAATCGAGCTCGTGCTGGGAGCGCCACTTGCGGCGGCCAAGGCCAACCATCGGGGGGCTTCGCCGGGCCAGCTTGCGACCCATTACGCGCCGGCTACGCCCCTCAGGCTTGGCGCCACGAGCGTCAGCGCCAACGAGGCTCTCCTTGCCTTCGGCAGCGACGTGCCGGGTGGCGCGCGCCTCACCGTCAATCTCAGCCCGAGCGGCAATCTCGAGGAGGCCGCGGCCAAGCTCTTCGCCGCGCTCAGGGAGCTCGACCGGACCGGCGCTTCGGCCATCGCCGTGATGCCCATTCCCTTGACCGGGCTTGGCGAAGCCATCAACGACCGCTTGCGGCGCGCCGCCAATCGGCGCTAGCGCTGATCGCGATGAAGGCCGCACCGAAACATAAGCCGCCGAGTCTGGAGACAATCGATGCGCTCGTCCGCATCGTGGGGGCGGAACATGCCATCCGCGACGAGACGGCGATGGCGCCCTATCTCGTGGAATGGCGCGACCGCTATCGCGGCAAAGCGGCGCTCGTGCTCAAGCCTGGAGAGACTGGGGAGGTCTCGTCTATCCTAAAGATCGCCAACGAGACGAGGACCGCGATCGTGCCGCAGGGTGGCAATACCGGCCTCGTCGGCGGCCAGATCCCGTTCGAGAGCGGGCACGAGGTGGTGGTCTCGCTCGAGCGGCTCAATCGGGTGCGCGGCATCGACCTCGCCTCCAACACCATGATTGTGGAGGCGGGGCTTCCGCTGGCGCAGGCTCAGCAAGTCGCGGCCGGCGCCGGCCGGCTGTTCCCCTTGAGCCTCGCCTCCGAGGGAAGCGCCCAGATCGGCGGCGTGCTCGCCACCAATGCCGGCGGGATGGCCGTGCTCGCCTATGGCAGCGCGCGGGAGCTTGCCCTCGGACTCGAAGTCGTGTTCGCCGGCGGGCTTGTGTGGAACGGGCTGAAATCCTTGCGCAAGGACAACTCGGGCTACGACCTCAAGGACCTCATCATCGGCTCGGAGGGAACGCTCGGCATCATCACCGCCGCCGTGCTGCGCCTATTCCCCAAGATCGCCGAGAGGGTCACCTGCATGGCGGGCTTGAACACGCTCGACACGGCACCGGAATTTTTTGCCCGCGCCTTGCAGGACGCCGGACCCGCTTTGACGGCGTTCGAGATCATGCCGCGCATCGGGATGGAGTTCGTGTTGCGCCATGGCACCTCGGTGCGCGATCCGTTCCCCTTCCCTCATCAATGGTACGCGCTGTTCGAGCTCACCAGCCCGCGCGAGGGCGGCGAGCTTGCCCGGCTTGCCGAATCTTTGCTTGGCGAGAGTATCGAAGCGGGCGAAATCGCGGACGCGGTCGTCGCCTCCTCGCTGGCGCAAGGTGCCGAGCTGTGGCGCCTGCGCGAGCTGATGAGTGAAGTGCAGAAGGAAGAAGGCGGCAGCATCAAGCACGATGTCGCGGTACCGGTCGCCCGGGTGCCGGAGCTCGTCGCCCGCGCCAATCGGCTGGTCGAGCTGATGATCCCCGGCGCGCGCCCGGTTCCGTTCGGCCATCTCGGCGATGGCAATATTCACTACAATGTCAGTCAGCCACCCGGCATGGAGCGGGCGGTGTTCCTGGCGAATTGGGAGGCGCTCAACGCCGCCGTGCACGAGATCGTGCTCGATCTTGGCGGCTCGATCAGCGCCGAGCACGGGATCGGACGCTTGAAGCGCGATCTCCTGCCCCATGCCAAGCAGAAGCTGGAGATCGAGCTGATGCGGAAGATCAAGGCTGCGTTCGACCCCAACTTCATTCTCAATCCCGGCAAGCTCTTGTGATGAAGCGTCTCGAGACCGATGAGCTGTGGTCGGCAGTCGACGACTATATCAGCGACTGCCTGGTCGCGAGCGACGCCGCCCTCGACGCTGCGCTCAAAGCGAGCGAAGCGGCGGGCTTGCCCGCGATCAATGTCGCGCCCAATCAAGGCAAGTTGCTGATGCTGCTCGCGCGCGCAACGGCCGCGCGCCGCATTTTGGAGATCGGCACGCTCGGCGGCTACAGCACGATCTGGCTTGCACGGGGTCTTGCCCCCGAGGGACGTCTCATCACCATCGAGGCCAACCCCGACTACGCCGCGGTCGCCCGCGTCAATATCGCTCGCGCCGGGCTCGGCGGACAAGTCGAGCTGCTCGTCGGCCGGGCGCAAGATTTATTGCCGGGCCTCGCGGCGGAAGGTCCGTTCGATCTCGTCTTCATCGACGCCGACAAACCCGGCACGCCGGGTTACTTCCAATGGGCGGTAAAACTGTCGCGCCGCGGTTCTCTCATCGTCGTCGACAATGTGGTGCGGGAGGGCGCCGTTCTCGACCCGGATGGCGATGCCAACGTGCAGGGTATGCGCCGCTTCTTCGAACTCGCGGCGGCAGACCCGCGGGTGAGCGGAACCGCGCTCCAGACCGTGGGCGCTAAGGGTCACGACGGGCTCGCCATCCTGCTCGTCACCACCGAGCCGTAGCGCGCGTCGTATCAGCGCCCTATCGCCTTCGGCTCCTCAAGCAGCGTGGCTTTAGCCTTGTTCAGCTCGGCCAGGTCGTTCTCGTCGAGTTTCGGGAATTGCAGATCGAGAGCCTCCATCCGCTCGACCAAGACGGCGGCGGCCACGAGACGCCCGAACCATTTGCGGTCGGCCGGAACCACATACCACGGCGCATGCTTGGTCGCGGTGTGACGGATCGTGTCATCGTAGGCCTTGATAAAACTGTCCCACAGTTTGCGCTCCTCCACGTCATGCAGGGCGAACTTCCACCGCTTGTCCGGATCGTCGATGCGCGCCAGCAGGCGCTTCAATTGCTCTTCCTTGGAGATATGGAGGAAGAATTTGATGGGCACGACCCCGTTGCGGGCGAGGTGCAGCTCGAAATTGTTGATGTCCTCGTAGCGCTCTCTCCAGATCTCGTCGGTGACGAGTCTTTTCGGCAAGTTTTGCCGGTCGAGCAGCTCGGGATGCACGCGCACGACCACGGTCTCCTCATAATAGGAGCGGTTGAAAACGCCGACGCGGCCGCGTGGGGGCAGCGCCACTGTGGTTCGCCACAGAAAGTCGTGAGCAAGCTCGAGCGCGCTCGGCTGCTTGAACGAATGCACCTCGCAGCCTTGCGGGTTGATCCCCGAAAGCACGTACTTGATGATCCCATCCTTGCCGGATGTGTCCAATCCTTGCAGGATGGCGAGAACGGCCCAGCGTCCCTCGGCATAGAGCCGCTCTTGTAACTCGGAGAGCCCTTAATCCCTGCCGCCAGCAGCTCCTCGGCCTCTTTCTTTTCGATGTCGACCCCGCAGGTGTCGTTGGGATCGCGATCGGCGAGGTTGAAGCCGCCGCCTTCCTCGATGCGCAGACGCGCGATGATTTTAGATGTGAGCATGGGCGTCCGGTCCTAGAGCAGCGACGGCGGGAGCGGCTCTTGAATGCCCGGCTCGTCGCGTTTCGAATCGTTGATCTTGGGATGCATCTCGATCGCCTCGAAGAGATCGTCGGGGGCAGGCCGCAACAGCGCGAGCGCCGCCTCCGGCACGGTTCCCTTCACGTCGAGCCAGGCGTCGAAATCTTGGTGAGCGAGAACAACGGGCATACGGTCGTGCAACGGGCCGATGATGCGATTGGCGGGACAAGTCAGAATGGCGGCGGTGTCGATCTCGTCGCCCGCGCCATCGCGCCAGCGCTCGTAAAGGCCGGCAAAGGCGATCAGCGGGGGGTCACGCGGACGAAGGAGGAATGGACGGCGCTTGCCCTTCGGCCCCGTCCATTCGTAAAACCCGTCGGCCGGCACCAGGCAGCGCCGATAGCGCATGGCGTGGCGGAACGAGGGCTTCTCCAGCGCGTCCTCGGCGCGGGCGTTGATGAGGGTCGGGAACCGCTTCGGGTCCTTGACGAAAGGCGGCAACAGGCCCCAGCGCATCAGCCTAAAACCGCGAAGCCCCTCCTGGTCGCGGACAACCACGGCTACGGGCTGGGTCGGGGCGATATTGAAGCGCGCGGGAAAGTTGGGTGTGTCGCGATAGCCGAAATAGGCGCGCACAGCTTCCGGCGGCGAGGTCAGACTATAACGGGAGCACATGCCTGCCGGGTCCTGGCAACTGTTTAGCAATCAACATCGACCAGTCTACGCTCATCGCAAACGATTATCCTGATCACCCGGACCGGGTCAAAGCCGCAACGCTCGGCGAAACGGCCGCCATTCGCCCCTGTTCGGCTCGCCCTACGCTCCCTAAATAACCCGGCTAGCCCGAGCACAACCCGCTTCCATGACCCTTCACCCCTCAACCGACCGAGACCTCGCGACTTGCGAGGGGGCGAGTATCGTCGTGCTCGCAGAAAACAAGGTCCTTCTGGTGAAACGCGGGCGGGCCCCCTTTGCCGGATTATGGAGCCTGCCCGGCGGCAGGACCGAGGGCAGCGAGACGCCGCGCGCGACGGCATGCCGCGAGCTCAAGGAGGAGACCGGCATCGAGGCGCAGGTCGAGGGCGTCCTCGACAGGGTCAGGGTCGCAAGCTGCCGGCTCACCGTGTTCTATGGCCGTCCCGCCGGCGGCGACCTCAAGGCCGCTGACGATGCGGAATCGGCCGAATGGGTTCATCTTGACCAGATCGAGGGGCGATCCATGACCGAGGGCACGGCCGAGCTGATCTGGACCGCCGCCCACCGGCTCGGGAGGCGCTGACGGCTAGATTTCAACAAAGATTGGCGTTACTCAGGCCTCCATGGGACGGCTAAAAAAACGCTCTCTAAGGCTCCTTGCCGGCCTGCTTGGCGCAGTCTGGGCATGCATGGTGCTCGCGCCGGCCGCCGAGGCGCAATTTTTTTGGTGGTTCGATCAACCGAAGGCGACCCCGAAGCCGCGCGGTAAAGCCAAGCCTCCCGGCGACGACCTGCCCGCGATCGTGCCGCGCGAGAGCACGGCGCCGCCGCCTCCCGACGATCGCGCCTATGACAGCAAGCTGATGCGTCTCGCCGAGATCCTCGGCGCCGTCCATTACCTGCGTGAGTTGTGTGGCGCCCAGGAGGGGCAGCTTTGGCGCGACCAGATGAAGGAGATTCTGAGGAACGAGGGGACGACCGCCGTCCGCCGCGCCAAGCTGGTCAACGCCTTCAACGATGGTTATCGCGGCTACCGGCGCACCTATCGCAACTGCACCCAATCCGCCACGCTTGCCACCACCCGCTTCAGCACCGAAGGGGCAACGATCGCAGCGTCGCTCGCGCAAAATTCGACCTTTGCGAGCAAGGGACCGGCCGAGGCCAAGCCTGAGGCCCCCGCCGATCAGGACGCTCCTGCGCCTCCCCCCGGCGAGACTGGGAGCGCGCCGCCGGGGGCCGATCAGACCGGCGCGACGCCAGCCGGAAACGGCTCCCAAGGCGCCCAAAGCGCGGCGCCAGAGGCGCCTCAAGGCGGCGAAGCGCCCGCCCCGCAAGAGCCGGAACCACCGGACTAACCCGCGTTCCGCGACGAGCCGCCTCGACCGGTGCCATGCCGATGGCGTCTGGGACGCCGATGAGAATGGCGCCGCCCAGGCCGGCGATGCCGGCGCTGCTGGCAGGAACGCAGCGGCACTCAGTGCCCAGACAAGTGCGTCCACCCGGCGAAGACGCTTCGGCCTAAAGTACCAGCACGGTCGCCAATCCCAGCATGAGTCCCATGCCGGCGATATCGGTTCCTGTGGTGAGGAAGATGCTCGATGCGGTGCAGGGATCCGCGCCGAATCGTCGCAGCGCCAATGGCACCAACACACCGAATAGACCCGAAGCCATGCAGGCACCGGTCATGGCGAGCAGGATGACGAGGCCGAGGACCATCCCCTGATCGTTGCCGCTTCCACCGGCGCTCCACCACATCGCCGCGCCCGCGACGGTACCCGTCAGCAAACCATTCATTGCGCCAAGGGTCAGCTCCTTCGTGATCAACTTGCGCACGGGATGGCTGCTCAAGTCCCCAAGCGTCATTCCGCGAAGCGTGATCGCCAGCGCCTGGCATCCCGTGTTGCCGCTTTGGCCCGCAAGGATCGGCAGGAAAGCCGCCAGCGCCACGATCTGCGTGATGGTGCCCTCGAAAAGGCTGACCACGAAGCCCGCTGCGAAAGCGGTCAACAGGTTCACTTGCAGCCAGGGATGACGCATTTTGAAGGCCGTCCAGATCCCGGTGTAGAGACGCTCCTCCTTGTCCACACCGACCATCTGGCCTGACTGCGCGCTGATCTCGATCGCCTGACGCTCGAAAAGGCGCCAGCCGCGCACCACGCCGATCACGTGTCGGTCGGCGTCCACGACCGGATACACAGGATAGTGCCGATGAATCGCCGCCTTGACGGCGTCGGCGATGTTCATGTCCGTCGTCAGCGCAAAGGGCTCGCGCAACATCACGTCCGTCAAAGTCTGATTCGGCTCCGCCAGGAGCAGGTCGCGAATCACGGTCAGACCGATGAGCTTGTCCTCTGCGTCGGTGACGTACAGATAGGTGATTTGCTGAGGGGTCTCGTGATTTCGCAGAAAGGCGATCGCTTCCTCCACGGTCGTCGTCTGCGGAAGCACGGCCAGCGCCGGGTCCATTATTTCGCCTACGGTGTTCTCTACGACCTCCGCCAGAGACTCCGAGGCCTGCAACTGCAATTCCGGAGGCAGATAGGCTTTGATACGGTCGACGAGTATCTGCGGCAGCTCGGAAAGAACCGCTCCGATACGCTCGGGCGTTTCCTTGACCAGCATCTGCGCCGCATCCATGGGCACGCGCCCACGAACCGCTCGAACCAAGCCTGCAATATCTTCTTGCTCGCTCATCGAATGCTCTCCGAACTCCCGGAACGGTTTCAGCCTTGCTGACTCTGGCGCTGGGATGTGAAGCGCATTGAGAACCATTACAAGCGAAGCAATTCCGCACAAACCCTGATTTTCCTGGGCTACGAGCTGCCCACTGAGGGGGAACAAGCCGTCTTTGTCTCTGCATTGAAAAGCAATGGCTCGGGCAGGGATCGAGTCCAGCGCCACAAGGTTCTGCGGGACCGGAAGTAGCTCCGCGGAGACTGGCGCAACTGACGAGGAGGGCTTGGAGGGGACGAGATGGTGAACCGGTGCGAATGTCCGGTTTCGAACCGTTTCGGGAATCAGTGCTTATCCGCCTATGTCAGTTTCTGACCCAAAGCGGACTTCGTGTCGACGCTGCCGGCGCTCGCGTCGGCATTGAAGACCACAATGACTGCGAGAAGTTGCATTCTCGTACCGCCTTGCTACGCCATTCTCAAAAGTAACTCTCTGGCGGAGACCAAGTATTACTAAAATTATACTGTAGAAAAACGTTCCTAAAAATTGGCCGCATAAAAATGTTTACGCTGAAATAATTAAATCGACGCTTGTATATATCCCGCAAGTGGCGTATGAAATACGAATGATTTGGATGATTGTCATTCAAATACTTAAAGTTGGAGAAAAAAATGGAAAATTCAACTACAACGAATTCAAACAGTGCATCGCAGAATACTGACCAGAAAAACGCAGTTTTGAAGGAAATCTGCTCGAAGTGGAGCAAGTTCTCAGAGCAGGACGTCGCTGCGATGAAGGGCAAGACCGATCTCGTGTCACAGGTCGTGACCAAGTACGGGCTCCCCCAAATCCAAGCCCAGAGTGAGGTCGACGCTCTGTTAAAGGGCCGTCAGATCGGTGCGGGCGCCTAGATAACGATCCCTCCGAGGCTGCCCTCTTAGGGTGGCTTCGGGCGGTTTCTCCCGCATTGTTGTCCTTACAAGAAGACCCGAGATGCCGCAGAAACAAAGATGCGCGCCAAAAGGCACTCAACCCTAGGCGCTGACGGTAAAGACTACCGTGCCAACTTCGTGCACGCCCCTTTCTCACGCCGAGCACCATTCACGGTTGAGGCCCGCGGCTTCCAGCCTGCCGAAAAATCGCCTGCGCTTAACCCCTAGAGGTATTTCATGACCGCCACCCATAATCCCCAAGTCGGCTCTGACAAAGCCGGCGTGGCCTATCGCAACATGACAGATCAACTCGGTCACCTCGGCCTCGACACCACCGTTCCAGAGGGCGTGCGCGCCCTTGTCGAGACGACCGTGGCACAGACCCGTGAGGCCTATGACCGCTCTTTGGATGCTTTCGATGCATCCTTGACGACGTTCGAGAGGTCCTTCGACGCTGCCCGCCAAGGTGCTGCCGCGTTCAATCGCAAGATCGTCGACATCGCCCGGCGCAATGTCGATGCAAGCTTCGACTTGGCCACGAGCCTAGTGGGCGCCAAAAACCTCACCGACATCGTGCAGCTGCAGGCGGCCTTTCGGCGTAAGCAGTTCGATACGTTGACGGCCCAGGCTGAGGAGGTCCGCGCGTTGTCGACAAAGGTGACGGCCGATGCGGCTGAGCTAGTCAAGTCGCACATGGCGCGCGGCGCGGATGGAACAGTGAAGGCGCTCTAACTTCGCGCTGTCGCGCGTAGCGATGATTTCAGGCCTCGTTTTTGAGGGCGGTTTCCTTCGATGACGATGCGGACGACCAATCAGACCGTCACGTTCCGTCGACCTTTCTGCTTGAAGGGTGTTGATCGTTTGCTGCCGCCTGCGGACTATCGAGTGGTGACTGACGAGGAACTGATCGATGGTCTGTCCTTTTCGGCGTACCGGCGCGTTTCGACGGCCATCTTTGTGCCGGCGGAGTCCGGTTGCGCAGTCGAGATGGTGATCATTGATCCTTTGGATCTTCAGGCAGCACAGGACCATGATCTCGTGATCCACTTATCCCCTCACGACTCGCTGTGAGAGGTCTCAACGAGAACCAGGCAGGAGTAGCTTTGTGATCCACCACAGCATCACGCTGGAGCCAGATGGTCCCGGTTCCTACAAGTTCAAATTCGCGACCGGGCGTGGCGAGATTTCAGGGCGGGTGCGCGTGGGACAAGAAGGGCCGCCCGACAACCGTTCGGAGGCCGACCAGCAGCAAGCGGCATTAAACCAAATCCTGGCGCTCTCAAGAGAATTCGCCCAAGCCTGTGGCGATTAACGGAATGAAGGGTGATGGACGAAATTGAGGTTACCCGCAACGGCCAGACCAACCAGTTCTCGATTACGCTGGTCCGGGGAGGCGACACAATACGGTGCATGGTTTCTGTAGCTTTGGGCGATTCGGACGAGCGTTCGGATGGCGAAAAGCATAGGGCCGCTCTTTCCAAGGCCAAGGCTCTCGCGAAGGCGCTCGATTCAGCGATTGAGACCTCGTGATGCCTCTTGGCACTTACTTCGCGTCAACGGCGTGACCCGGTCTGTGATCTAGACAAGATGCAGATCGCGGGGGCCGACCTTGAAGATCGATGAGCACCTACGCACGGAGCGACAATCAGCATGCAATGCTTAGTATGTGCCAGCGCAGCCAAAGACCTCACCCCACCGAATTTCGATGGTTACGTTATTGGGTGCCCGACCTGCGGCAACTACGAAGTCGCCGGCGGCGCATGGGATAGGTTTCAGAAGGCCTCAAAGCAGGAACGCTGCGCGGCGCTGGACAACGCTGCGTCGCTCAAAGGCGTCGCTAGATGGCCAACGATCAAGAACATTTGCTTCTGATGGCGGGAAACACTCCGTCTGGCTTCGGTCTCAATGCCGAATCGCATCGCCCTCTTCACGCAGCTGCAACATCAGCGCGGATGCTATTGCGTCAAGCCACGTCCCGCGCTCAAATGCGCTGACGCGATAGTGATTGGACCCGAACTCGCTGTCGAGAAATTCCGCATCGAATAGAAGGTGGCCATGGCTCCAGATCCGTATTCTGTTGATGTCGATAACGTCGTCGGGTCGCGCGTGCGCGCTAGACCACAGCAATGTAAAATTCGAAGGTTTCTCCACTTCGTGGCACTCTATAGATAGAGTTGCCCGGAGACTGCCGTCTTCGGTTGGCTTGCCGCGCATCATCAGATAACTCAACACGGAGTCAGTTATCTGCTCCGGGGTCATTTAGGGCCGTGGGGTAAAGGCGGTCAGAACGCGTCACTTAGTTGCGCGGCGAATAGGGCTGGCGCAAGGCACCGACGAGACATGCTCAAGCCAGCCCCGGGAGTGCCGAACTGCGCAGCAAGCGTACTCCCTTTCCCACAGCACGCCTGCCTGTCGCTTGTCAGCTGCAATGTCCGCTTCTGGCACAAAGCAGACGTACGATCGCCGCATCCTTTGGTCCGCTAAGAGGGGCATAGCGGACGTTCGCAGCGCCAATGGCTGCTATGGTGTGCGAGCGGAGGGTCCCTACCCCGTTTCTTCGGGCGGGCGTGGGAAGGGGTTTGCTGGTATTGGACGAGCGCCCGGCCTGTCAAAAGGCCAGCACGGAACCGGGGCGGGCGGTCCAGCCGGAACCGCCGGACTAACCCTAAAGATTAACCGTTAGTTCACTCTAGTCCTCCCGGCGGTGGACGGGGGGTGTAAATTGTGACGTCTCACGATGTCCGCCAGCCACAAGGGGGCGCCAGAGTTGCGGTCGGTACGGCAAGCGCCGCGATCCTCGGAAAACGAGGCGCAGAAGCAGGCGGCGCTTCGATACATCCTCGATGCCTGGGAAGACGCGTTGCACGATGGCATCGAGCCGGAAATGCTCGCCAACGCCGCTCTGTTTGCCGCGCTTACCGATCTCATCGACGTCTATGGGGAGGACGCGGTCGCGAAAATGACGGGCGGCCTGTCCCGTCGCATTCACCACGGCGAGTTCACGCTCAAGCGCACCCCGCAGTAGCGCCGCCAAAAAAGCCTATCTCAGCACCAAGCCGTCGAGCAGAAGGATCAGTCCGAAGACGAACAGGACTGCGCCGGCGATGCGATTGATGAGCTTCAGCCGGGCTTCGGTGAGTTTGTGCCTGATCGTGGCAATGAGCTCGGCCAGACCGAGCCACCACAAAAGACTGCCGCCCATCACGGAAGCGACGAGCAGCAGAGCCTCGGGATAGGTATTGAGGCCGCCGATGAGGGAGCCGAGGCCGCCAATCATCGCCGCCATGCCGAGAATGGCGCCGGGATTGGTGACGGTGAGGAAGAATGTCTGTGGGATGATTCCCATGTGCTCCAACAGGTGGGATTTCTCACCCACCGGGATGGTCAGAGCGGGCTTGGCGAACAGCAGCGCGAGGCCGAAGCCGATCAGCAGCAAACCGCCAACGCACTGAATCCATCCGGAATAAGCGCTCATGGCGTCGGCGATCGCCGTGACGCTGAAGGCCGCGATGGCGGCCAAGAGGCCGTCGCCGAGCACGGCGCCGATGCCCGCCGCAAGCCCGGCCCAGAAGCCGCCGGTGACGGCGCGCTGAATGACGAGGACATTCACCGGCCCGATAGGCACCGCCATCAGCACGCCAATGCTGATCCCGGCAAGCACGAGCTGAAGGGTGGATAGGACGATTTGCGCGCCTGCCTCCAACGCGAGGCCCTATTCGCTCATCGAGCGCGGCGCCGATCCGGCGCCGCTTGGCGCTGCGACGGTCACGACCTGGACTTGCGCTCGTCCGCCGTTCTGCGAGATTGATCGCGCACGCATGGGGTAAGGCATGAATCGCCGGAGAAGCATGGTCATGATTGCCCTCGCCGCATTGGTAGCTGGCGCTGCCGCCCTTGTCTACGTACACAACGAAACGGCCAGTAGTCCTTCAGGGCAGCCCCGCAGAACGGCGATGGCGGCGGCCGCAGCTGCGGATCAGGCCCCCAAGGCGCTCTATGATTTCAACGCGCTGCCCGACCCGGTCAAGCGCATGCTCGAGCAGATCGCGGCGGCCGCGCAAAGCGGCGAGATCGAGAACATGCGCCCGGTGTTCGAATCGAACGAGCTGAAGCCGATGGTCGCGACCGCCTATGTCGATGACCCCATCGCTTTGTGGAAGAAGGTATCGGCGGACGGCTCCGGCCGCGACGTGCTCGCCGCCATGCTCGACGTGGTGTCCTCGGGCTATGTCCGCATGGGCCAGGGCGATCAGGAGATGTATGTGTGGCCCTATTTTGCCGAGACCGGACTTTCCGGGCTTAGCCCCTCTCAAGAGGTCGAGCTTTACCGCATCGTGCCCCCCTCCCTCGCGGTCGCGATGAAGAGAAGCGGCAAATACAGCTACTACCGGCTCGGTATCGCGCCGAACGGGGTTTGGCACTATTTCCTTCAGTAGGGTGCGTTCGCCGCCGGCGGAGCCTCGCCGAAGCGAACCGGCTTGCCTCCGGCCTCCCCAAGCTCACCCTCCCACATGGCGAGCCGTCCGCGCACGACCGTGCCGGCAGGCCATCCCCGCACGCGCCGTCCGGCGAAGGGGGTCCAGCCACATTTGCTGGCGATCCACGCGTCCTCGATCGCGCGCTCGGCCTTGAGGTCGACGATGGTGAGGTCGGCGTCGTAACCCACGGCGATGCGCCCCTTGCCGCGGATGCCGAAGACGCGCTGCGGGCCGGCGCTGGTCAGATCGACGAAGCGGGCAAGGCTCAAGCGGCCGGCATTGACATGGTCGAGCATCACCGGGACGAGCGTTTGCACGCCCGGCATGCCTGACGGGGTCGCAGGGTAGCGCTTGGCCTTCTCCTCGAGCGTGTGGGGCGCGTGGTCCGAGCCGAGTACGTCGACAACGCGGCGTTCTATGCCCCACCACAGCCGCTCTTGGTGGGTGCGGTCGCGGAGCGGCGGGTTCATCTGCGCTTTGGTGCCGAGCGCCTCGTAAGCCTCCGGCGTGGCAAGGGTCAGGTGCTGAGGCGTGACCTCGACCGAAGCGATGTCTTTGTGGAGCGCGAGCAGCGCCATCTCTTCTGCCGTCGAGACATGGAGCACGTGCACGCGCTTGCCCGCCTCGGCGGCCAGCCGCAACAGCCGCTCGGTCGCGGCGAGCGCGGCTTGCGGGTCGCGCCATTCGCTATGGCTCGAAGGATCGCCTGCGCGCTGGAGGGGGATACGCTCTTTAAGTCTTGCCTCATCCTCGGCGTGGAAGGCGGCGCGCCGCTTTATCGCGCCGAGGATGCGCTTGAGCGTCGCCTCGTCATCGACGAGGAGGTCGCCGGTCGATGAGCCGAGGAACACCTTGACACCGGCGGCTCCCGGCTGGCGCTCAAGCTCGGCGAGGTCGCCGACATTGTCGTGCGTTGCGCCGACGAAGAAAGCGAAGTCGCAATGCATGCGGCCGGTGCCGGCTTTCACCTTGGCGGCCAAGGCCTCGGCGCTCGTCGTCGGCGGTTTTGTGTTCGGCATCTCGAACACGGCGGTCACCCCGCCCAGGACCGCTGACCGGCTGCCCGAAGCGAGGTCCTCTTTGTGCTCGAGACCGGGCTCGCGGAAATGAACCTGGCTATCGATCACGCCGGGCAGAATGTGGAGGCCGGTCGCGTCGATGGTCTCGCCGGCCATGCCCTCGCCGATGGCGCCGATTTCGGCGATGCGGCCGTCCCTCACGCCAATATCGGCAAGTCCTTCGCCGGCATGATTGACGACGGTTCCGCCTTTGAAGACAAGATCGAAGGTCTCGGCCAAGAGCTTCTCTTGCGGGGGCAAGGCCCCTCCCATAAATGTCGGGGGCCTTGGTAGCAGATGGGCCGGGTATGAGCCATTGTCATGCGAGCCTATTGCCGTCGCGCGCCGCCCTCTCAATCGGAGGCGCGGATGCGCGCAAGTTCCTGCAAGGCCTGATCACCAATGACATCGGCAAGGCGCAAGGGTCGCGCGCCATCCATGCCGCTTTGCTTTCGCCCCAGGGCAAGATCCTCTTCGATTTCTTCCTCGTGGCGGACGGGGACGGCTTCCTCGTCGATGTCGCGCGGGACAAGGCGGGCGAGCTTGCGAAACGTCTCGGCTTCTACCGGCTCAGGGCGGCGGTCGAAATCGACGAGGAGCCGTCGCGCGAAGTTGCCGCTTCTTGGGGCGGGACCCCGACCGCGCCCAATGGCGCCGTCGTCTATACCGATCCCAGGCTCCCCGAACTTGGCTGCCGCGTGCTCTTCGCAAAAGACACAAGCGCGGCGGAGCTCGGTTGCGAACCGGCGACGGAACCGGACTACCACGCCTTCCGCATCGGCCTCGGCGTGCCCGAAGGCGGTCGCGACTATGCGTTCGGCGACGCTTTCCCGCATGAGGCGCTGTTCGATCAGTTGAACGGGGTCGATTTCAACAAAGGCTGCTTTGTCGGCCAGGAGGTCGTCTCGCGCATGGAGCATCGCGGCACGGTGCGGAAGCGCATCGTGCCGGTCGCCAGCGATGCGCCGCTGCCCCCACCCGGCACGAGCATCGAGGCGGGGGGCGTTGCGCTTGGGACACTCGGCTCGGTGAGCGGGTCGTCGGGCCTTGCGCTCATTCGGCTGGATCGGGCCGAGGAAGTCTTGGCTCAGGGCCAGACACTTACAGCAGCCGGAGTTGGAGTAACGCTCCGCCGCCCCGCCTTCGTGCGCTTCGCGGTGCCCCTCACCGAGGCCCCGGCATGAACCCACCGCTTACGCGCTGTCCGTGGCCCGGAACCGATCCCCTTTACGTCGCCTATCACGACGAGGAATGGGGCGTGCCCGAGCGTGACGACCAGGCGCTCTACGAGAAGCTCGTGCTCGACGGATTCCAGGCCGGCCTGTCCTGGATCACCATCTTGCGCAAGCGCGAGGCGTTCCGGCGGGGTTTCGACGGTTTCGACCCCGAAAAGATCGCGCGCTACTCGAAAAGGAAGGTCGAAGCCCTGATGCGGGATGAGAGCATCGTCCGCAACCGCATGAAGATCGAGGGCGCCATCGCCTCGGCGCGTGCTTTTCTCGAGATCATGGAAACCGGCAAGGGCTTCGGACCTTTTCTGTGGGCGTTCGTCGACGGCAAGCCGGTCCTCAACCGCTACAAGCGAGTAAGCGAGATCCCCGCCGAGACGGAGCTGTCGCACACCATCTCAAAGCAACTCAAGGCGCGCGGCTTCAAGTTCTGCGGCCCGACGATCGTCTATGCCTTCATGCAGGCAACCGGCATGGTCAACGACCATCTGACCAGCTGCCCGCGCCACGCCGCTTGCGCCAGGCTCGGCGCGACGCCACCTAACCTTTAGAGGCGCGCGGATCTCGCTTACGCGGATAGGTGCGCTCTTCTTGGATTTTGCCGTTCCGCTTTTTGATTTTGACCGTACCTGACTTGCTCACCGCCCTCTCCAAGACCCCGCCTCTGGTTGCCGCTGCCTTGCTGGCGAAAGATTTGACGGTCTGGCCGGTACTGTCACTTTTCAGCGTCCAGCGCTTCGTCTTGGCATCTTGCAACAGTGTATACTTGGCCAGTTTTGCCATATGCGTCTCCCAGTGTCAGATTCGGTTCGCCTGCACTCCGACAATTACCGTCCGATGAATGCCATCATGAGCGGAATTCGTCCATTTCTTCGTGGCCGCTACCGAGAATTTAGTCAATGCCCTATCAGGCTGCGTCAGGACCCGCGCCGAAGATGAAGGATGCTCTGACTATTCACAACGTTGTCGCCGATACCCGCGCACGCGCCTGGCAGCGCATGTTGAGCGGGCGCCGGCTCGATCTGCTCGACCCCTCACCGCTCGACATCGAGATCGAGGACATCGCCCATGGGCTCGCTCGCGTTGCGCGCTGGAACGGCCAGACCAGCGGCGAGCATGCCTTCTCGGTGGCCGAGCACAGCCTCCTGGTCGAGCGCATCGTCGCCGAGCTCGAGCCCAGAACAGGCCGGGACTTCAGGCTGGCGGCGCTCATCCATGACGCCCCCGAATATGTCATCGGCGACTTGATCAGCCCATTCAAGGCAGCGCTGTCGCTCGACTATCGCGCCTTTGAAGCCAAGCTGCTCGCTGCCATTCACCTTCGCTTTGGCCTGCCGGCGGAGCTGCCCTCTGAAATCGCCAAGCTGGTCAAGCGGGCCGACAAGATCGCCGCCTATTTCGAGGCAACCGGTCTTGCCGGGTTCTCGCGGGCCGAGGCGCGGCGCTTCTTCGGCCAACCGCGGGGGCTCAGTCCGGCGCTCGTCGGCGATCTGTCGCAGTTGAACCCGCTGCCAGCGTCTCGTGGCGAGGCCGCGTTTCTAAAGCGGTTCAATGAGTTGCATCGATAATGCGGTCGCGCCGAATGCGATCGCGAAGGCAAGGCGACGAATGGACACCCTGATTTTGCCAACAGAAGCGGCTAGAGTGCCGCCGACCATGAGTCCCGAAACCATCTATGTCGCGCCCCTGAGCCTGGTCGAGGTCACGGTCGCCGACGCCAGTGTCAGCCATTTGGTGACGCTGATCAACGGCGACACCCTCATCGCCACGCCGCCTGGCATCGGACCCGACCGGCATCTCAGGCTCGCCATGAACGACATCTGCGAGCCGCAGCTGGGCCTTGTGCTTCCCTGCGAAAACCATGTCGCGGAGCTCGTGCGATTCGCGCGCGACTGGGACCGGCAGGCTCCGCTCCTCATCCATTGCTGGGCCGGCATCAGCCGTTCGACCGCCGCGGCTTTCATCTCGCTTTGCGCGCTGAACCCGGAAGGCGCGGAGCTTGAGCTGGCGCGGGCGCTTCGCCGCGCCTCTCCCACCGCCTATCCCAATCGCCTCTTGGTGGCGCTTGCCGATGAGGTCTTGACGCGAGACGGGCGCATGATCGCTGCGGTCGAGGATATCGGCCGCGGGAAGATCGCGGAGGAAGCTGACGTGTTTGCCTTGCCGGCGCTGCTTGCCGCCTGAGAGCCATGGCCGAGGCAAGACGCAAGACGGCACATGCGCAAGAAGCGCGAAGCAGCGATCCTCACATCGAGCTCGGGCTTAACGCCGCCATCGTCACGGTCCGCGAGGGGCAACCCCATATCCTGGTGGTGCGTCCCGGCACCGCGGGGTCCGGCGCGTGGGATTCGCTTCCCTTCGGTCCCTTCGCGCCCCGCGCCCACCGCACGCTTGAGATCGGATTGCGCGAATGGGTCAAGCGGCAGACCGGACTCGAGCTCGGCTATGTGGAGCAGCTCTATACGTTCGGCGATCGCGGGCGGCATGACGAGCCCGGCGGGGCGCATACGCTCTCGGTCGGCTATCTGGCGCTGACAAGCGGGGCGGGCGAGGAGCTGCTCGGCTCGCATTGGTCGCCGTGGTACGCCTATTTCCCCTGGGAGGATTGGCGTCAGGGGAAGCCCGACATCCTCTCCGACGAGATCGAGCCGAGGCTCAAGCAATGGGCCGAGCGGCCGCCGTTGCCCGAGGAGCCGGCGCGCGCTCTGCGCCGACAAGAGCGTCTTAGGATCAGTTTCGGCATCGGCGGCGGATGGGACGAGGAGAAGGTGCTCGAGCGCTACGAACTCCTCTACGAGGCCGGCCTCGTGGCCGAGGCCAAGCGCGACGGCCGTCCCGCCGCTTCGCACTGGCCGGCCCTGCCCGAGCTTGGACGCCCCATGGCTTTCGACCATCGCCGTATCCTTGCCACCGCGCTCGGGCGGCTTCGCGGCAAGTTGAAATATCGCCCCGTGGTGTTCGAGCTCTTGCCGCCCGAGTTCACACTCTACGCATTGCAAAAAACGGTCGAAGCCATCTCCGGCACGCTGCTGCACAAGCAGAACTTTCGACGGCTGGTCGAGCAAGGCGGCCTGGTCGAGACCACTGGAAACGTCTCGACCGCGACCGGCGGCCGGCCGGCGCGGCTTTACCGCTTTCGCCGCGAAGTGGTGCTCGAACGACCCGCCCCGGGCCTTAGGGTCAAGGCCGGACGGGGGTAGATGCGAACTTCTCATGCGGAGGAACGTTGGAATGAGAGAAGGTTACGGAGGCCAGAGTAGCCAGGTGAACGAATTGCAACGGAAGCGTGACCGCTCTTGGCACAGAGGCGCGATCGCGCTTTGCCTGCTCGTGACGACACCGCTGATATCGGTGCCGCAGCAGGGGGCGGCGAAGGAGAGCGTAATCGACACCGAGCAGGGACCGATCAGGGTCGAGACGGTGGCGAAGGGGCTCGAGCGGCCCTGGGGCCTCGCCTTCCTCCCGGACGGCCGGATGCTCGTGACCGAGAAGCCCGGGCGCTTAAGGATCGTCACCAAGGACGGCGCGATCTCGGAGCCCCTCAAAGGCGTGCCCAAGGTCGTTGACGCGGGCCAAGGCGGCCTCCTCGACGTGGCACTCGATCCCGATTTCGCCACCAACGGACTTGTTTACCTTTCCTATTCCGAGCCCGGCGAAGGCGGCGCGGGAACGGCGGTCGCGCGCGGCAAGCTCGGCGACGGCAGTCTTGAAGATGTCGATGTCATCTTCAGGCAGAAACCCAAGGTCGATGGCGGAAACCATTTCGGCTCGCGGTTCGCCTTCAGCCCCGATGGCAAGCTGTTCGTAACGCTCGGCGAGCGGTTCAAATTCGATCCGGCTCAAGACCTTGCGAGCCATCTCGGCAAGATCGTCCGCATCAATCCCGACGGCTCGGTGCCCGAGGACAATCCCTTTGTCGGTCAGGAGGGGCGCCTCCCGGAGATCTGGTCCTACGGCCACCGCAATCCGCAAGGCGCTGCCATTCACCCCGAGACCGGCAGACTGTGGATAACCGAATTCGGCCCGCTCGGCGGAGACGAGCTCAACATTCCAGAGGCGGGCAAAAATTACGGCTGGCCCGTGGTGAGCTGGGGCAAGCATTATGACGGCACCGACATCCCCGATCCGCCGACGCATCCGGAATTCGCCGACGCCATCTATCATTGGAACCCGGTAATTTCACCCTCCGGCATCGCCTTCTATATAGCGGACGCCATTCCCGGCTGGAAAGGCAATCTCCTGATAAGCGGACTTTCCTCCAAAGCGATCATCCGGCTAAAGCTCGACGGGGAGAAAGTCGCCGGCGAAGAGCGCATTCCCATGGGCACGCGCATCCGCGACGTGGCGCAAGGTCCCGACGGCGCCGTCTATGCGCTGACCGACGAAGGCGGCGAAATCCTGAGGCTGACGCCCGCAAAATCGGGCAACTGACATTTTCCGGCCATCTCTCTGGCGCACAAGCCTCCGCCCCCCACCGTCCGCCCCCTGGCGGGGTCGCTCCCGCACGACTAACCTGATCCCATGTCGCCACCGATCATCGCCATCAAGAACGTGTCGAAGACCTACGCCACGGGCTTCGAGGCGCTCAAGGATATCAATCTCGACATCGAGAAAGGCGAGATCTTCGCTCTGCTCGGGCCCAACGGCGCGGGCAAGACCACGCTGATCAACATCATTTGCGGGATCGTGACCCCAAGTGCCGGCAAGGTCACCGTCGACGGTCACGACATCGTCACCGATTACCGGGCCGTAAGGTCGTTGATCGGGCTCGTGCCGCAAGAGCTGACCGCCGACATGTTCGAGACGGTGTGGACGACGGTCTCGTTCAGCCGCGGATTGTGGGGCAAATGGGAGAACCCCGCCTATATCGAGAGCGTGCTTAAGGGCCTCTCCTTGTGGGACAGAAAAGACTCGAAGCTCATGACGCTGTCGGGTGGCATGAAGCGCAGGGTCTTGATCGCCAAGGCTCTGTCGCACGAACCGTCCATCCTGTTTCTCGACGAGCCGACCGCCGGCGTCGACGTCGAGTTGCGCAAGGGCATGTGGGACAATGTCCGATCGTTGCGCGCCTCCGGTGTGACCGTCATCCTCACCACCCATTACATTCACGAGGCCGAGGACATGGCCGACCGGATCGGCGTGATCGACAAGGGAGAGTTGATCCTCGTCGAGGACAAGGCCGAGCTGATGCACAAACTCGGTAAGAAACAGCTGACGCTTCAACTGCATCAGGCGCTCGACACCATACCGGCAGAGCTCGAAGGACACCATCTCGCGCTTGCCAATGGCGGCAGCGAGCTCGTCTATACCTACGACACGCAGGGCCCGCGCACCGGCATCACCGGGTTGCTCACCGATCTGTCGCAGGCCGGCATCAGGTTCAAGGACCTCGACACGACGCAGAGCTCGCTCGAGGACATCTTCGTCGATCTGGTGAGGCGCGACCGATGAACTTCCCGGCCATCGCGGCGATTTACAAATTCGAGATGGCGCGCTGGGGACGCACCTTTCTGCAAAGCATCGTCTCGCCGGTCATCGCGACCTCGCTCTATTTCGTGGTGTTCGGCGCCGCCATCGGCTCGCGTATCACCGAGATCGACGGCATCGCCTATGGCGTCTTCATCGTGCCCGGCCTGGTCATGCTCACCCTCTTGACCCAGAGCGTAGCCAACGCCTCGTTCGGCATCTATTTCCCGCGTTTCACCGGCACCATCTACGAGTTGTTGTCGGCGCCGATCTCGGCATTCGAGATCGTGATCGGCTATGTCGGGGCGGCCGCCACCAAGTCGATCCTGCTTGGCCTCGTGATCCTCGCCACGGCCTGGCTGTTCGTGCCGTTCAAGATCGCGCATCCCTTATGGATGGTTGGGTTCCTGGTGCTGACCGCGGTGACCTTCAGCCTGCTCGGCTTCATCATCGGTCTATGGGCCGACGGCTTCGAGAAGCTGCAGCTGGTGCCGCTCCTCATCATTACCCCCCTCACCTTTCTCGGCGGCACGTTCTATTCGATCTCGATCCTGCCGCCCTTCTGGCAGACCGTCACCCTGTTCAATCCGGTGGTGTATCTGGTCAGCGGCTTCCGCTGGAGCTTCTACGAAATCGCCGATGTAAGCCCAGCCGTCAGCCTCGCCATGATCGGCGTGTTCCTTGCCATCTGCCTCGCCGTCGTATGGTGGATTTTCAGGACAGGCTATCGGCTCAAGAGCTAGGGAGGCATCCCTGGTCCGGCCGACCGGAACAGGCATGGCAGTGCCGGGAATGAGGGAACGTTCAGCCGACAAGAATGGCAGCGGGGCACCCGAAGCGCCCACGCTTCGGCGTTCGATCGGGCCGGCGCAGATGGCGCTTTACGGGCTCGGCAGCATGCTCGGCGCCGGGATTTACGGCCTGATCGGCAAGGCCGCGGGGCAAGCCGGAAACGCACTATGGCTTGCCTTCGTCGTCGCGCTGGTGGCGGCGCTGCTCACCGCGCTTTCCTACGCCTCGCTCGGTTCGCGCTATCCGCGCGCGGCGGGCGCGGCCTATGTCACCGGGCGCGCCTATGGCTTTCCCCTGCTGAGCTTCATGGTCGGACTTGCGCTCGTCTGTTCGGGGCTGACATCGATCGCCACGCAGAGCCAAGTGTTCGCCGCCAATGTCGCCGCCCTGTTCGGCCTCGAGGGCGTGCCGTTGTGGTGGCTCGCGCTCGGTTTTCTGTTGGTCTTGACCGGTCTCGTGTTCCGCGGCATCCGCGAGTCGATGTGGGTTAATGTGCTGTGCACGCTGGTCGAGGTGGGCGGGCTCGTCCTCGTCGTCGTGGCCGGCGCGTCTTATTGGGGGTCGGTCGATTATCTGGCGACCCCGGCGGTGCAAGGGACGGACCACGCCGCGCTCCTGGTCATGCAGGCCGCGGTGCTCGCCTTTTTCGCGTTCATCGGCTTCGAGGACATGATCAACGTCGCCGAGGAAACGCACGACCCGGAGCGCACCGTGCCACTTGGGCTCATTCTCGCCATGGCCGCCGCGGCGTTGATCTATATCGCCGTCGCGGTCACCGCGGTTTCGGTCGTGCCCTGGGCGGAGCTCGCCGAGGCGCCCGGCCCCATCACCGCCGTGGTCGAGCGCGCGGCCCCCTCCATCCCGCCGGTCGTGTTCATTGCCATTACGCTGTTCGCCGTCGCCAACACCGCCCTCGTCAACTATGTCACCGCCTCGCGCTTGATTTACGGCATGGCGTGCCAGGGCCTGCTGCCGAAGCGTCTCGGCAGCGTTCACGCCGCGCGCCGGACCCCGCATGTCGCCGTTGCCGCACTTTTTCTCGTACTCGCCCCGCTCGCGCTTCTCGGCACGATCGCCGAGCTTGCCGCGGCGACGGTGCTGCTCCTGCTGCTCGTATTCATGGTCGTCAACGGCGCGTTATTCGTCTTAAAGGGACGCAAGGGCGAGAAACCCGGGCGCTTCGAGATACCGAGATTCATTCCGGCCTTCGGTGCGCTGGTCTGTCTCGTCCTGATCGTCGTGCGGGTGACCACGGGCGATTGGCGTGCACCAGCGCTTGCCGGCGTTCTCCTGCTCGGCTCGCTTGCGGTCTATCTCTTGATGCAGCGGATGCGCTAGGAACGCGTCTCGGTGAGCCGGTGCGGCGGATGGCGCTGGTCGCCCCTACGGTTCAAACGGCGCACATAGGTGATCGTCGCTTCCGGCCGCTCGGCTTTCACTTTGAGCGCTGCGATCAGCGCATCCTCGGCCCGGACCACGAGCCGGTCGCCTTTGCCCGCAACGCTGATTCCGACGGTAAATTGCGACTGCATGCCGAGGCTCCTCTGCCGAACATGCCGAGACCGGCGCTCAAATCTAGCAAAAGACGGCGCTCGCGCACACCGCTAAAGCTAAAGGCGCTGTCCTGGCTTACGGGAGGGCGCCGGTGAAGCCGGAGCTCGCCGGAGGCGGAGACGGCGTACCGACAGTGCTTGGTTTTGGCGGTTTGGGCGTGGCCTCGACGTTATCGGCAACCGCCTCGGGCTTCGCCTGTTTGCCGAGGACGGCAGCGGCGACGCCGGCATCGAGGCCGTAGACGTCGCCGAAACTCTGCACCTTGTCTTCGGAGTCGACCGAAACGGTGAAATAGGTCGTATGCACCGGCACACGGTTCTTGATCGCGACGCCACTGTTATAGCCCTTCGCGAGCAGCTTATCGATCTCAGCCTGAGGCACGCCGCTATCCTCGGCCAAGATCAACGCGGCGACCTTGCCGGGATTGGCGACGCGCGGGCAATGATGGCCTTCGGAGCGCACCTGCAGCGACAGCAGCTCGCGCTTGATGGTGTCGTGCATGTAGACCGAGTGCCGGTTGGGGTAGAGGAATTTCACCTTGCCCAGCACGTTCTTTGGCCCCGGCGCCTGGGTGAAGCTGATCGCGCCCATGTTCACGCGATTCCAATCGATCGAGCTCGGATTAACGCGCTTGCCGTTGTAGTTCACGTTGAGCTCGTGTTTCTTGAGGACCGAGGTGTTGCCGCCAAACATGCCGCCCCCTCCCCGCAGGCGCGGCAGGAGATCCTCCCTGATGATGGTCGAGGGGACCGTCCACTCGGGATTGAACACGATGGATTTGAGGTCGGCGGAGAAGATCGGGGTGGCGTAGACCGGTTTGCCGACCACCACCTTCTCGGACTGGATGGTCTTGCCGTTCTTGACGATATAGACCATGAACTCCGGAATATTGATCTGCACGTGGAGCGCGCCGAGGTCCTCGGGCATCCAGCGCCAACGCTCCATGTTGATGAGGATCTTCTGCAGGTTGCGCGGTTTGGCGCCGGCCTCGCTCTCAGCCCGGGCCTTGAGCAGAGCCTGGTGCAGGCGCTGGAACTGCTCGTGCTTTGGATGCAGGGACTGAAGATAGACATCAGGCTCGGCCGCATCGGCAATCTCGGCCAATACGATCTTCGGATCGCGGAAGGTCGGCCGCATGTCGACATTCTTGAGCTTGTCGGGATCGGTCCTGCCGCCGCGCGCGTAGCGCGCATATTTCAGGACCGCGAGATTGAGCTTGATCTCGCCCAGAGCCTGCTCATCGACCGAATCCGGAAGATCGCCCGCCGAAGGCAGATCGAAAGCGGCGCTCGAAAGCCCCCACTCGTCAGCCTCGCCGATCTCATCGATGGCGGCCTGCGCTTCGCCCGAGAAGCCCATATCCGTCATCCACATCGGCTCGCCGCGTCCGTTGTAGAAGGCTTCGAGGGCGGCGAGATCCTCGGCCGAGGCGCTCGCGCGGATCGCGGGATCGGCAAGCTTGGCGCGGATGGACGCGACCATCGGCGTGGCGGCGGCCGGAATTGGAACGGTTTGAACCGCGGTGGTGGCCGGCTGGCCTGAGGCCGGTTGACCGGCATCGTCGGG
>JACMJU010000038.1 GCA_014380485.1 Methyloceanibacter sp. | reverse complement strand
TTTGATCTCGGCATCGTCATGCGTGACGAGCTCGACCACCGCAGCGTGCAGCTGGTTCTCGTCGCGCATCGGCGCGGTGCAGCCTTCGAGATAGCTGACATAGGAGCCCTTGTCGGCGATGATCAGGGTGCGCTCGAACTGGCCGGTCTGCTTCTCGTTGATGCGGAAATAGGTGGAGAGCTCCATGGGGCAGCGCACGCCGGGCGGCACATAGACGAAGCTGCCGTCGGAGAACACCGCCGAATTGAGCGTGGCATAGAAATTGTCGGTGATGGGCACCACCGAGCCGAGATATTTCCTTACCAGCTCGGGATGGGTCTTCACCGCCTCGGAAACCGAGGAGAAGATGACGCCGGCCTTAGCCAGCTCGTCTTTGAAGGTGGTGACCACGGAGACGGAATCGAACACGGCATCGACTGCGACCCGCGGGCCTTCGACGCCTGCAAGCACCTTCTGCTCGGAGAGCGGAATGCCGAGGCGCTCGTAGGTCCTGAGTACCTCGGGATCGACGTCGGCGAGACTCTTGGGCGACTCCATGCTCTTGGGCGCGGCGTAGTAATAGAGGTCCTGGAAATCGATCTTGGGGTAGCGCACATTCGCCCAAGTCGGCTCCTGCAGGGTGAGCCAGCGGCGATAGGCCTCGAGCCGCCAGTCGAGCAGCCAATCAGGCTCGCCCTTCTTGGCCGAGATGAAGCGGACCACGTCTTCATTGAGACCCTTGGGCGCCTTGACCGACTCGATGTCGGTGACGAAGCCGTATTTGTACTTGTCGACGTCGATCTCTTTGACGCGGGCGACGGTCTCTTGCACTGCCGGCATGGCTCTACTCCAATCCTCTTAGGCGTTTCCTAGGCCGCCACCTTAGGCCTGAGGCGCTGAACGAGCTCGCCGAAGGCCTTCAGGAAATTGTCGATATCGGCACGCCTGGTCGCAAATCCAAGGCTTACGCGGATCGCACCGCGGGCAAGCTCGTCGGAAACCCCCATGGCGCTCAACACATGGGAGGCCTCCACCTTGCCGGAGGAGCAGGCGCTGCCTGCGCTCACGGCGACCCCGGCAAGATCGAGCCCGATCACCAGCGTCTCGGCCTTGACGCCCGGCACGGCGAGACAAATCGTGTTGGGCAGGCGCTCGACCCGCGCCGAAAGCACCACCGCATCAGGCGCAAGGGCGATCGCGCCATGCTCAAGCTCATCCCTCAACCTTGCGGTTGCGCCAGCCTTGGCGAGGTCGGCGAGGGCAAGTTCGGCGGCCACGCCAAAACCGACAATACCCGCCACATTTTCCGTTCCCGCGCGCCGCCGGCGCTCCTGGCTGCCGCCCGTGATCAGAGGCTCGACCGACGCATTCTTCCCGAGCACGAGAGCGCCAACGCCCTTGGGACCGCCAATCTTATGGGCCGAGAGGCTCAGCAGGTCGGCGCCGAGCGCTTCCATGTCGAGCTTGATCCTTCCCGCCGCCTGGATGGCGTCGGTGTGAAGAACCCCGCCTGCGCCATGGACGATCAGTGACGCTTCCGCGACCGGCTGAAGAGCCCCGGTCTCATTATTCGCGGCCATCACGGAAACGAACGGCTTCCACCCATCTAGATGGTGTTTCGCAAGCTGTTCCGCAAGAATCTCGAGGTCGGCGACGCCGTCAGCGGTGACAGGAAACGTGGCGATCGCCTCGCGACCGAAACGCCCGCCGCGGAGCACCGAAGGATGCTCCACCGCCGAGACGAAGCAATGCCAAGCCTCGCCCGATCGCGGCGCAAGCGCGAGAGCATTCGCCTCCGTGCCTCCACTCGTGAAGGTCACCTGTTCCGGATCGGCGCCGACCAGCGCCGCCACCTTCATACGCGCCGCCTCGACGGCGTGGCGCGCCGCCCTGCCCTCGGCATGGACCGAAGACGGATTGCCATGGACGGAGAGCGCCGCGATGAGTGCCTCGCGGACTTCGTCGCGAAGCGGCGCCGTGGCGTTATAATCGAGATAGGAACGCTGGTTCATGCTCTAACGAAGCTCGTGGCCGGTCGTCGACGGTTAACGCTTGCACGAGCCCCCGTGGCGCGTGCTAAGAAGCCCGGCCGAAGTTTGCGCCGCTCCAAGTGCCCAGCTATCCGGGAGCGGCCTTGTTTGGAACAATTCTAATCTCAAATGGTATAGGTTTCCCGAGCGGCAGAGTCAAGTTTTGCGGCTTCTGTCCGCGCTCCCCAAATCTCCCCGAGGAACCGCCAGCGCTCGGATCTCCTGTGACCCAGATCGTGTCGAGGCCAGTCATTCATGCCTGAAGTGAATATCAGCGGTCCAGCCGGAAGGATCGAGGCCCGCTACCACCACGAGCAGGGACCCAACACCCCCGTCGCGCTCATCCTCCACCCCCACCCGCAATTCGGCGGAACGATGAATAACCAGGTGGTGTATCACCTGTATTACGCGTTCCAGCGGCGGGGCTTCTCGGTGCTCCGCTTCAACTTCCGAGGCGTGGGGCGGAGCGAGGGCCTGTTCGATAACGGTCCCGGCGAACTCGCCGACGCCGCCACCGCACTCGATTGGCTGCAAACCTACAATACCGACGCCGCGACCTGCTGGATCGCAGGCGTCTCGTTCGGCGCCTGGATCGCGATGCAGCTCCTGATGCGGCGCCCGGAGATCGAAGGCTTCATCTCGGTGGCGCCCCCCGCCAATCTCTATGACTTCACATTCCTCGCCCCCTGCCCCTCCTCCGGGCTGATGGTCAACGGGGCAAAAGATCGAGTCGTGCCAACGGAGTCAGTGCGCGGGCTCGTCGATCGTCTCAAGACGCAGAAGGGCATCGTGATCGACCACTCGACCGTCCCCGACGCCAACCATTTCTTCGAGGGCCGCATGGACGGGCTGATGGAGGTGGTCGATCTCTACCTCGACAAGCGGCTGGGCAAGGTGAAGAAACGCAAAGACTCCGCCGCTTAGGCGAAACACCGGCAGAGGCCGCTTTCGTCTTCGCGTCCGTGCATCGTCACGGCAAAGCTGATACAGGCTTGCCGTGAGAATCGCTTGAGCCGCGCCCCATGAGCACCCTCAAATCGGACTTCCTGCACGAGCTGGCAGCGCGGGGTTTTATCCACCAGGCGACCGATGAGGCGGGGCTGGACAGGTTGGCACGCCATGAGCGGCTGACCGGCTATATCGGCTTCGACTGCACCGCCCCTTCCCTCCATGTCGGCCACTTGGTCAGCGTCATGATGCTGCGGAAGCTTCAGCAGACCGGGCACCGGCCGATCGTCCTGATCGGCGGGGGCACGACCAAGGTCGGCGATCCTTCCGGCAAGGACGAGGCACGCAAGCTCCTGAGCGATACCGAGATCGCGGCGAACATCGCCGGCATGGAGCGGGTGTTCACCAAATTCCTGAGCTTCGGTCACGGCGAGAGCGACGCGCTCATGATCAACAACGCCGACTGGCTCGGTAGCCTGAACTACATCGATTTTCTGCGCGATTACGGCCGGCATTTCAGCGTCAATCGCATGCTGACCTACGACTCGGTGAAGCTCAGACTGGAACGGGAGCAGCCGTTAAGTTTCATCGAGTTCAACTACATGGTGCTGCAAGCTTACGACTTCGTCGAACTTTACCGGCGCCACGCCTGCCGCCTGCAACTCGGCGGATCGGACCAGTGGGGCAACATCGTGAGCGGCATCGAACTCGGGCGCCGCACCGACGGGGCGGAGTTGTTCGGGCTCACCTCCCCTCTTCTCACCACGCCCTCGGGCGCCAAGATGGGGAAGACCGCCGCCGGCGCGGTGTGGCTCAACCCCGACATGTTCGCCCCCTACGACTACTGGCAATATTGGCGGAACAGCGAGGATGGCGATGTCGAGCGCTTCCTCAAGCTGTTCACCGAACTCCCCCTCAAGGAGATCGACAAACTTGCCAATCTTAAGGGCGCGGAACTTAACGAGGCCAAGAAGATCCTCGCCACCGAGGCGACCGCTCTCGTCCATGGGCGCGACGCGGCTGACCGGGCCGCGGAGACGGCGCGGGCGACCTTCGAGCAAGGCGAGATCGCCGTCACGCTGCCCACCTTCGAGATCCCCCGCTCAGAGCTGGAAAAGGGCTGGGGCGTGCTTACCGCCAACACGCATGTCGGGTTCGTAGCCTCGACCGGCGAGGCCAGACGTCAGATCAAGAGCGGCGGCATCAAAGTAAACGATGTCGCTGTCACCGACGAAAAACGGAAGTTGACCCTAGACGACCTCACCCCGGAGGGCGTCATCAAGCTCTCGCTCGGCAAGAAGCGGCACGCCTTGATCAGGCCGGTCTAAACTTTGAGCTATTGTGGGCCGGGCTGCGCATAGGGCTGGCCCTGGCCGGGCACCATGAAAGAGGACGCCGCGGGCGCGGGGTTGGGGTCCGGGACCGAGCCTGTGAACTCGAAGATTTGCCGGAAAATGCCCGGCGTCATCACCGACATGGGATTGACCAGCACGGCAGGGTCGTCGAGCTTGCCTTTGATGGCGAAGGTGATGCCGACCACGCCCTCGCCCTCACGGCCGACCAGCACGCGGCCGAGAAGGGGGATCGACCCGAGAGCCGAGTTCAAACCATAAAGGGGCACATAGGTGCCCCCAAGCTCGACCATCTGCGCCTTGAAATCGACCGTGCCCCGCATGGTCGCGCCGAGCAACGGTCCGTTCATGTAGGCGTCCTTCAGCCGGAACTTCCCGGCGCCGACGGAAAATGGCGCGCGCAACTGGTTGAAGGCGATGCGCTGCCGGGTGACGTGCTGCTGCTTCCGCTCGGTGGGACCCAGTACCGCCGCGGAGTTCGGATCGGTGAGAACGTCGTTCACGACGGAATCGCCGAGCACGACGAAATCGCGCGCCCATAGCGTCCCGCTCTTGGTCCCGGGCCCGCCGGCATCGAGATTGACTTGAAGCGACGCCTCGCCGCCCTCGACGCTCGGATAGAAACCGACCAGACGAAACGCGTCGCCGGCATTACGGGCTTCGGCCTCGATCACGCGTGCGCCCCCGCTTTGGCCGAGGTGAACTGCGGCCGGCGCTTTGCCATTCAGCTCAGCCTTGGCCTCAAGCGCAACGAGCCGGCCGTTGCGCTTTTTCATGGTCACCTCGACATTGTTCGCCGTGGTGTCATAGAAGCCGGTGACCGTGCCGATGCTTGCGGTCAGATCGACCCCGAACGGCTCATCCGGCTCCGCCGAACCCTCGATCTGACCGGCCGAGAACAAGGACTGGAAGAATTGTCTTCCGTCGTAGCTCGGTCCCTCGGCCTTGATCTCGAGCACCTGGTCGTCGCGGACAGTGGCCGTGATCTCAACATGGGTCAGACTGCTGACCGAGAAGTCGGAGAAGTAAAACTCCTTGAGACGCTGTTCGGCGTCGAGCGCAATGCCGCCGCGGATGTCGATGTCATCACCGACGATCTTGAGGTTGTCGAGAACGGCAGAGCCATCCTCTTTCGGCAAGACGTCGAGCTGGATGATTGCGGCGCGGCCGGCGGGCTTGGTCCAGCCCAGGCCGCCAAAGAGAAGCTGCGCGTCGGTGAGATCGGCCTCGAGATTCATGACCGTTGGCGTCTCCGCGCCGAGCCTCGCGATTCGCAACGTGACCGGGGTCGGTCCCTGGACCAAATGGTTGACCTTGATCCCAAGCTGCTCGCGCGCAGCGGCGTCGAGGCGCGCCGTCACCTGAATCGGCGCCTGCTGGGCGTCCGGCGTGTTGAAGATGCGCTGCCAGGAAATCTCGGCCGGAACGCCCTTGATGCTGATCTCGCCCTTGGCCTCGAGCGCGTGCTCGTTGAGGCTCACATCGAGCGAGCCCCCCGCCACCTCGAGGGCGCCGACAAGGTTCGCGCCAAGGGCGTCGTTGAGGCGCGCCGCACCTTTGATCTTGATCTGATCGAATTTGAGATCGGCCAAGAGCGGCATCGTCAACAAAAAGTCGCCTTCGGCGGTGCCGCCGAGAAAATCGGGCCTCAGGCCGACACTCTGTATATAGCCGAGCGGTTCGTGGTCGAGCAGCTCGAGCACGGTTGGCGTTTCCCCGTTGGCCTTGAATACGATCTCGCCCTGTTGCGGGTCGACGCGGAGATCGGGAATGGAAAAGCGACCTTGGCTCAGCGCAATTGTCCGCCCCGACGGCGTGGCGATCTTGCCTTCGGGAATATCGAGGGCAAACGCCATACCGGTCACGGTCAGCTTGGCCGCGGCGGTGACGACCGGCGGCATTCCCGCGATATAGGCGATGCTCAGGCCGGACAAATTCAGCTCGACATTCATCGCTTCGGGCGTGACCTCCTCCCCGGCCTTGATCTTGGCGACCTCGGCCGGACTGAGATCAATGGCGAACTTGCCGCCCAAGACCTGCCCGCCGCTTACCCGCTCCAAAACCCAGGCACGAGCTTTGCCGGCGAGAAATTTCGGCCACAGCCGTTTCAGAGTGTCGACCGGCATCGGGCTCATCTCGCCGGCCAGATGCACCTCCTCCGCGCCCGGGGTATCGACCGCAGTACCGGATAGCGCAATGGCGGCATTGCCCGCACGAATGACGAAGCGCGACAGGTTTATGCGCCCCTCTTGCGGGACGATACTGCCCGTGGCGTGCCATTCATCGACAGCCATGGGCGCGAGGCCGAAATCCTCGATCGCAAGCACCGCCTGGTCGGCCTTAAGGGTGAAGTTCCACGCGGTCAGGCCGCCTTTGGCGTCGCGCACCGGACGGAATTTGCCGCTGAAGGTCGCACGGCTTTGGCCCCAAGTCAGCGTTGAGGGGGCGATCTCAACCACATCCTTTGCCTTCAGATAGCGCAGCGCCAGGCGGCCGCGGTCGATCCGCAACGGACTGTCGGGGTCCCAGGGCGGGGTGATCTGTCCCGTCTCCAAGTCGAATTTGGCCTCCCCCGCCACGAATTCCCCCGAGTTCGCGAGTTCGGCCGTGGCCTCGCCATTCACCACCATGTCGAGAGCCTTGAGGAGGCCGAGCGAGGAGAAATTTCCGGCAATCCCCGAGGGGACAAGATTTTCGATCAGCGCCGTAATGGCCAGGCTTTGCCGCTTGGTCTGCTGGGCGGCGCGCATCTCGAGCTGCCAGTCGCCTTTCGCCGAGGCGATATTGGCTTGGCCGATGAGAACGCTGCGCCGGTCACGATGCTCAAGATTGATGGAGAAGTCCGGCACTTGCCACGAGGTCTGAGCGCCGCCGTGATTGAGCACGACAAGCGCATTCTGAACGCCGAACCGCGTCAAGTAGGAGGTATTGCCGCTCCGTGTCCGTTCGAACACGTCGCCGATCGTGCGCGTGACGTCGAGCACTTGGCCGCGGCCGAGACGATCGCCCTGCCGCTTGGTTGTCCCGGTTTCGGGCGGATAGGCTTCAACCGATGGCGAGCCGGGGAGCGGCTGCCCGGAGTCGCCGGAAGCGGGACGCGAGAAACTGAGCGAAAGGCCGCGGCCGGACTCGTAAGTTAGCAGGAGCCGCGGACCGATGAAGTCGACGCTGCCAGGCGCAAGCCGCCCGGACAGCAGCGCGCTCCCACTCATGCCGATGGCGGCAAGCGGCGCCTGGGCAAGGATCTCGCCATTCTTGTCGACCAGCCGCATATTGCGCAGGCGAAACAGCACGCCCGGTCCGTCCGGCGCCCGCTGCAGGATCGCGTCGTCGATCTTCACGCTGACATCGGCAAGCTCGCCATTGATCGCCTCCTCGATGGTGGGGACGAGGCCGGTAAGAGAGATCGGACCGCGGGCGAGCCGGCCATAACCGAAAACGATGGCCACCAGTCCGACCACCAGGATGCCGGCGAAGATTTCGCGGCAAACATGGGCGCCGCGCGCGGATAGTTTCTTGAGTTCGATCTGAACCGGCTCGGGAACGCGCTTCACGAGTGCCCGGCCCCGCTCGGGCAAAGCGAGGATCACCTTGCCACCCTCGGCGGTCAGTTTGACGAGGGCGGTCGAGATCGCCTGGTTCGCGGCACCGCTGTCGCCTCCACCGTCGATCCTGGCGCGCGTCCAACTTCGTGCTTGCGCCACAGCGCGGATCGCGAGCGCTCGAGCCTGAGCGCGCAATACCAGGATCGCCCTGCCACAATCGGTGGTCAGTTTCGCGAGAGCGCCTGCGGTCGGCTCGCTCATTCCGTCAGGTCCCGCCACGACCAAGCCCAAGACCCATGCGTCGCCCTTCATCGGCCCAGCGACCGCAATCACGCAACGAGGGTCTCACCCCTACGCGAACGCGACGCCTCACTGGCTCATGGCCTTGTGTCGGCATCCCCCCGTCAAGCCCCCGAACCTCTTCAAGCTCCACCGCCCGACGCAAGGATAAGGCTGATGGCATAAGAGGTGGTAAAATCGGCCAAAGGAAGGCGGTTTCTCAGCCCCGGCCGAGACTTAGCTTCCTCGGCGCGCCGCTCATCTTAGCGGAGAGAACCCTCATGACAACACGCAGACGAGACGATATTGTCAGGGTAGGAGTGGGCGCTGCGTATTTGGCCCCTGACGGAAACTCCGCGGCAATCCCTTGAGGCGACTTATCGTGGGATCGCGTCGGTCGCGAGCTTAGCGTCGGGAAGTTGGTTTTGCGCCCGCGTCACAGTTGCGATGGGGAGGTACCAGAGATGTTCACCAAGAAACCCGAGTCGGGAGAGAGCGTGACGAAGATGGGCGAGCGGTCGGGCGAGTTGAAGACGCCCTTCACCGAGCGGCCGGCAACTTATTCTACCAAGAGCCCGAGCGCAGCTTCGAGCAAGATGGTCCCCTCGATCATCGGTGAGGATCTTAGCATCACCGGCAATGTGACCTCGAAGGGCGAGATCCAGGTCGACGGCCAGATCCAGGGCGACATCAATTGCGGCTCGCTCTTGCTTGGCGACAAGTCGCAAGTGATGGGCGGCGTCGTCGCCGAAGACGTTGTCGTGCGCGGACGGGTGGTCGGCTCGATCAGGGGTCTGCGCGTGACCCTACAGGCGCAGTCCCATGTCGAGGGCGATATTGTCCATCAAAGCCTCGCGATCGAGCAGGGTGCGTATTTCGAGGGAAAATCGCGTCGCTCGGACGATCCGCTGGGGGAGGTCAAGGCCCCGGTCGGAGCCAGCCCGCGCGCCGAGGGGCGTCCCGAGGCTGAGGGCCGTCCCGAGAAAGCCTCGGGTTTCGATTCGAGGCCTCAGGGCGAGACCGCTGTGATCCCGCCCCGCGCCGCCGAGTAGCGAACCGAAGCTTGCGCCCTAACGCCCGGCAACAACCGGTCAGACGTTCTGGTCGGCGTGAATACGGCCGGCCAACGCCGCCTCGATGAAGCGATCGATGTCGCCGTCGAGCACGGCGGTGGGATTGGTGCTTTCCACGCCGGTGCGCAGATCCTTCACCAGCTGGTAGGGCTGGAGCACGTAGGACCGGATCTGGTGGCCAAACCCGATATCGGACTTGGCGGCGGCGGCGGCTTGCGCCTCCTCTTCGCGGCGCTTCAGCTCGGCCTCGTAAAGGCGCGCCCGCAGCATCGCCCAGGCCGTGGCCCGGTTCTTGTGCTGCGACCGCTGGTTCTGGCACTGCACCACGATGCCGGTGGGCAGATGGGTGAGGCGCACGGCGCTGTCGGTGGTGTTGACATGCTGACCGCCCGCGCCCGAGGAACGATAGGTATCGATGCGCACGTCCTTCTCGTCGATATCAACCTCGATGGTATCGTCGACCGCGGGATAGACCGAAACCGAGGCAAAACTCGTGTGCCGGCGGGCATTGGAATCGAAGGGTGAGATTCGCACCAGGCGGTGAACGCCCGACTCCGTCTTCAGCCAGCCATAGGCGTTGGCGCCCTTGATCAGCACGGTCGCCGATTTGATGCCGGCCTCCTCGCCGTAATGCTCGCCGATGATCTCGACCTTGTAATCGCGACCTTCCGCCCAACGCACATACATGCGTTCAAGCATCTGCGCCCAATCTTGACTCTCGGTGCCGCCGGCGCCGGCATGGATCTCGACATAGGCGTCATTGGCGTCGGCCTCGCCCGAGAGCAGGGCCTCCACTTCGCGCGTGTGGGCATCCTGCCGCAGCCGGACCAACGCTTTTTCCGCTTCGGCGACGACGTTCTCGTCCCCCTCTTCCTCGCCGAGGGCGACAAGCTCAACATTGTCGTCGAGTTCGCGGACGATGCGGTCGAAGGCGCCGAGCGCGTTCTCAAGCTGCTGGCGCTCGCGCATCAGACTTTGCGCGCGGCGGCTGTCGCTCCAGAAGTTCGGCGCCTCGGCTTCGCGGTCGAGGACGGCTAGCCTCTGCTTGGCCCGATCAGGGTCAAAGATGCCTCCTGAGCAGGGCCAAGGACTCTCTGATATCGTTGACGACCGACTCGGTTTCGGCGCGCATCTTTTCCTCAAGCAGCCAAGAATGGATGGAACCAACCGCCGGCGCGGCGCGCGGCGGTGATCATGCGACTTATAGGAACTAGTAGAGGCCGCCGGTACCCGATGTCAAAGCGCGGTCATTGCCCGGCCCCGGGCCCTGTCCCAGCGGCGGCGGAGGCGGCGGCGGCGGCGCGTAACCGTCCTCGGCCACTTCCCCGCCCTCGATATCTTCGGCGACGGCCGAGCCGGCAGGTTCCTGACCGGGCTTGAACGCCTCCACGATGGCCGTCTTGTCGCCGGCGCCGGCCGGCTGGCCGGACTTATGGTTGACGCGCACGAGCTTCATGCCGGCAGGTGCGCGGAACGGAACCGCGGGAACGTCCTTCAGCGCTTCCATCAAAAAGTCGCGCACGACCGGGGCGGCTAGGCTTCCGCCCGTCTCGCCATGGCCCATGGAAACCGGCTGGTCGTAGCCGATATAGACGCCGACGGCGAGATCGGGCGTATAACCGACGAACCAGGCGTCCTTGTAGTCGTTGGTGGTGCCGGTCTTGCCCGCGATCGGCCGTTTCAAGACTTTAAGTCTCTGCGCCGTGCCGCTCTGAACAACGCCCTCCATGATCGAGGTCATCTGGAAGGCCGACATCGCGTCGATAACTTGGGCACGATTGTCGACGAGTTCGGGCTCCTGCTGGCCGGCCCACTCCCGGGCGGCGCAGGTCGAGCAGTCGCGCCCATCGTGACGCCAAACCGTCCGCCCGTAGCGATCCTGGATGCGATCGATGAAGGTCGCCTTCACCTGCTTGCCGCCATTACACAGCATCGAATAGCCGGTCACCATGCGCAGCAGCGTGGTTTCGCCGGCGCCGAGAGCCATCGATAGAGCGGGCATCAGATTGTCGTAGACGCCGAAGCGGCGCGAATACTCGGCGATGATCGGCATGCCCATGTCGCGGGCCAGCCGCACGGTCATGAGATTGCGCGACTTCTCGATGCCGAAGCGCAATGTCGAGGGACCGGCGGCGGAACCGGCATCATAGTTCTTTGGGCACCATTTCGGCATGCCCGCGCCTTGTTCGAGGCAAATTGGGCCATCCACGATGACGCTGGAGGGCGTATAGCCGTTGTCGAGCGCCACCGTGTAGATCAGCGGCTTGAAGGAAGAGCCCGGCTGGCGGCGCGCCTGGGTCGCGCGGTCGAACTGGCTCTGCGCGAAGCTGAAGCCGCCGGCGATGGCGAGCACACGCCCGGAGTGGGGATCCATCGCGACCAGGGCTCCCCCGATCTCGGGGACCTGCTGGAGCGACC
>JACMJU010000005.1 GCA_014380485.1 Methyloceanibacter sp. | reverse complement strand
GCGCCGCCGGGGCGGCGACGGCGGCAAGCTGCGGGTCGCGCAGCCGCGCGCCGATCAGCGGCAGCGCGGTCTGCACGATGGCGACGGCGAGCGCCAGGATCAGCGCTTAGTGACCGGTTTCTGCAATCATGGTCCGCCCTCGATCACAAACGCCTAGTTCACACCGCCCGGCTCGGGCTTGGCCGCTTCGTCTCCGCGCCACACCCCTTGCGCCTTCAGCTTCTTGGCCACTTCCGGCGGCATGTAATTCTCGTCGTGCTTGGCGAGCACGTTGTCGGCGTGAAAGACGCCGTCCGGCGCGAGCGTTCCCTCGGCGACCACCCCCTGCCCCTCGCGGAACAGATCCGGCAAGAGGCCAGTATAGGTCACGGGAAGGGTTTTGGCGCGATCGGTAATGACGAAGCGGATTGCGGTCCCCTCGTCCTGCACCACGCTGCCCGTCTCGACCAGGCCGCCGAGCCGGAACCGGGTGCCCGGAGCGATCGTCATCGCGGCGACCTCGCTCGGGCTGTAGAAGAACACGATGGAATCGCGCATGGCGAACAGGATCAGACCGACGGCGACGGCGAGTACGGCGAGGCAGGTGCCGATCAGAACGCCTCTGCGCTGCTTTCGCGTCATGACTTCAACCCCAGCTCGGCTGCGAGCCGATCGAGCTCTTCGAGCGCCTGTGTGTTGCCGCTGAACCGGCTCTTGGCGCGATCCAATGCGTTCAACGCATCGTCTTTCCGGTCGAGCACGCTATAGGCGCGCACTAGCCTAAGCCAATCCGAAAGAGCGCCGCCATCGCCGCCATCTTGGTCGAGCCGGGCGGCGAGGCGTTGCACCATGCCCTCGACCATGGCCCGGCGCGCGGCGGGATCCATATCTTGGGCAGCAGCGATGTCGGCTTCGCTCGGGCCCTTCTCGCTCTGCGGTCTGGCTTCTGCCGGCGCAGGCGTTTCGGCCGTCATGGGCTGGCCTGCAAGTTGCGCCTCGGCTGCTTCGATCCGCTTCTCCACCATTTCGCGCCAAGGCTCATCGTCCTTGGCATTGCCGAGCAGCGCCCGCCAATCCGCGATGGCCGCCTCGAATTGTCCGTCCTGTTCCTTGGCGATGGCGAGGAGAATGCGCGGCTCGATCAGTGTTGCGTCGAGATCGCGGGCGCGCTCGAGCGCCAGGCGCGCCTCTTCGGTCACCACGCCGTTATTGACGAGTACGAGGGCCTGACCCTGCCCGGAGAGCCGCTTGGCCGAGGGACCGAGCAGCCTGATCGCCTGAGCATAGGCCTGGGCCGCATCGCCGTAGCGGCGCGAGCTCAGATAAACGGGCGCGATCACGTCCCATCCGTCGCCTTCTTCGGGATGCTCTCTTAGCCGCGCCTCGACTCTTGCCATGAGCGCTTCGAGCTTCTGGTCGCTCGCGGGATCTTCGAGGCGCGCGGCGAGCGGCTGGTCGGGAAGACGGGGGGAACCGTAAATGAGGTAGAGGCAAAGAGCGAGCAGAGGAAGCGCCGCGCCGACGATCACCATCGCGGTTTTGCCGGTGGCGCCGCGCGTCTTGTCGCGATCGAATTGAGCCGCCTTGCCGTCGGCGGCAAGGAGCCGCCGCGCGATCTCGGTACGCGCCGCTTCGGCTTCCTCTTCGCCGATCAAGCCGCGCGCGCGATCGGCCTCGATCTCGTTGAGCTGATCGCGATAGACGGCGGCGTCGAAGGACTCCGGCGCGCGGTCTCTTGCCTCCGTCGCTGCAAGCGGACGCAGCAGGACGAGGAGAACGATCGCCGTGAGGCCGGCAAGGAGGAGCCAGATGAGCACAGGGGGAGCGCGCGCCTCCGCTTAGGTGAAATGAAGGCTAGGCATAGAGAAAGGCGCGAAGAGGAGCAAGGTCCGGGGGTGGCGGCACCATGGATTCGGCGCGAGCAAGTAAGATCAAACGGCGTGGGCGGCGGCCTTAGCCCACGGTCTGCCAGGAGCCGTCGGACTGGCGGCAGGCCGTTCCGCGCGCCGTCTGCGGCTGACCGCCGACATAGATGGTGTGGGTATAGGGCCGGCAATATTGGCTCCCCTGCTGATAGGGCTTGCCCGGCACGATCTGACCGTGATGCTGCGTTTGGGGATTGTCCCAGGGCGTCGGCGCGCCGGCCTGTCCGTATTCGAGGGCCTGATATTCGGCCGCCAACGCCATACGACGGTCTTCCTCATCAAGGCTCTGGCCGATCTGATTGCCGATGAGGCCGCCGACCACGGCGCCGATCGCGATGCCGCCCGCACGATTGTTCGAACCGGCGATCGCGGCGCCCGTGGCGCCGCCGGCGACCGCCCCGACAATGGTCCCGGTGCCTTGCTTGTTGCCCGGCCCGCAAGCCGCAAGCAAAGTCGACAGAGCGAGAATCGCTATGATCGGTGCTCGTCTCATCGCGTTCCCCTTCGGCCTCGAACAGCTGGCCGGCCCCCGGTAAGAGACTGAGGTCAGTTTAAGCGTGCCAGTCTATCCTTAACAAATAACAATTCTGGCCATTTTGAGGTTCGGGCCGGGAAAGCGCTGGAATCTAGGCCGCGGGAAGCTCAAGCCGGGCGCGCAAGCCCCCTTGCGGCGAAGGTTCGAGCGCGAAGCGCCCCTTATAGAGATGGGCGAGATCGGCAACGATCGAGAGCCCAAGCCCTGAGCCCGGCTTGCTCTCGTCGAGCCGTTGACCCCGCGTCACGACCCTTGTCCGTTCGGCCTCGGTGAGACCGGGCCCATCGTCATCCACGATCACGGTGAAGCGCGACCTTCCGTCATCCGGCTCGGCGCTGGCCCTGACTTTGGATCGCGCCCATTTGCACGCATTGTCGAGCAGGTTCCCCACCATCTCCTCGAAATCCTGCCTCTCGCCCTGGAACTTCAACCCCGGGACCGCGGCAAGCTCGAGCTTTAGCCCCCGCTCCTCGTAGATGCGGTCAAGCGTCCGTTTCAACGCCTGGAGCACGGTCCCGACATCGGTGACGTCGCCGATCGCGCCCGAGCGCGCCGCCACGCGCGCCCGGTCGAGATGGCGGGTGACCTGGATGCTCATGATCTCCGCCTGCTCGATCACCTTTGAGGCCAAGGCTCCCTCATGCGTCCGCGCCTCGTTGCTGATGACGCTGAGCGGGGTCTTGAGCGCGTGCGCGAGATTGCCGACATGGGTGCGCGCCCGCTCGACGATCTCGCGATTTGACTGGATCAGCGCATTCAACTCCTGTTGCAGCGGCCTGATCTCGACGGGCAGCTCGCCTTCGAGCTTCTCGGCTTCGCCCGAACGGATGGCGGCGAGCGTCTGGCGGATGGCGCGTAACGGCGAAAGCCCAAATCGCACCTGGAAGAAGGTCGCCGCCACAAGTCCAAGCCCGAGCACGGCCAGCGCCGCAATGAGCATGGTGGTGAACGCGGCGAGATCGCGGTCGATCTCGCCCGAATCGCCGGCGACCGCATAAGAATAGGGCGCGGAGCCCGGGCCTGCCGGCCTGATCTCGCGCTCGACGATGCGCAGGCGCTGCGCGTCGGGACCGACGGTATAGGCGCGCCGCGTCAGACTGGGATCGGGCGAGGCGCCGCTCTGGCTCGGCAATTTGAGCTGCTGGTCGAGCAAGGAATCGGAGACGAAATCGGGGCGCGTGGCCCCGTTGAGCGGCTTGATTTGCCAGTACCATCCCGAGAACGGAATGCCGAATATGGGCTGGCCGAAATCGGCGGGCTCTTTCGGCGCGACCATGCCCTCTTGGGTGGTCGAAGCGACGAGGCTGGTCAGATAGACGTTGAGTCGCGTATCGAAGTTGCGCTCAAGCGCTTGGCGGTAGAGCGATACGAGTAGAACGGCGGTGACGGGAAGGACCACGAGTGTCCACGCCACCGCGGAGGCGAACAGCCGGAAGGCGAGGGAATTAGGCCTCATCGTTTGCGTCCGAGAGGCGGTAGCCGAGCCCGCGGACAGTCTTGATGAGGTCGATGGGAAGCTTCTTGCGCAAGCGCCCGATGAACACCTCGACGGTATTGGAGTCGCGGTCGAAATCCTGCTCGTAGAGATGCTCGATCAGCTCGGTGCGGGAGACGACGCGCCCCCGATGCAGCATGAGATAGGCGAGCACCCGATACTCATGCGAGGTGAGCTTCACCGCCTTTCCGTCCACGGAGACACGCGCCGTCTTGGTGTCGACACGGAGCGGTCCGCATTCCATCTCGTTGCGCGCATGTCCCGCCGCGCGCCTGAGCAGAGCGCGCAGCCGCGCCAGCACCTCCTCCATATGGAACGGCTTGGCGACATAGTCGTCGGCGCCGGCATCCATGCCCGCGACCTTGTCGCTCCACCGCTCGCGCGCGGTGAGAATGAGCACCGGCATCTTGCGCTCGTCGCGCCGCCACTGCTCGAGCACGCTCAAGCCGTCCTTCTTGGGAAGACCGAGATCGAGCACCACGGCGTCGTAGGGTTCGGTATCGCCGAGGTAATGTCCTTCCTCGCCGTCAAAGGCGGTATCGACGGCGTAGCCGGCATCGTTAAGGGCGGCGACGAGCTGACGATTGAGATCCGGATCGTCCTCGACGACGAGAAGCCGCAAAGCGCTATTCCTCCGTGTCGGGCATGGCCGTTCCTAAAACTGCCCGGTGTGAGCGTCAACGGTGACGTTGGTGACCTCGCCTGTCGGGCCGAGCACCACGAGCTTATAGACGAAGCGCCCGCCGACATCGCAAAGGGCCTGACTGACGATCTTGCCGCCGGCGCGCTGCTGCACCTTCTGATAGATGACGTTGGCCGGCACCAATGAGTTCTGCGCGATGATCGGGCCGGCTTTGCTCCATTCCACGCAGCCACCCTCCCCCGTCTGCGCGGCATCGGCGAAGATGGCAGCCGCGAGCGCGGCCATGATCGTTGGCTTAACTACCCGCCACATGGTTCGGTCCCAATATCCTTCTTGGGCGGGACCCTAAATCAAGGCCCCTGAACGACGCATGAACGCGGGAGATGGCTCGCGCGTAACCATGCTGAACCATCGTCGAACGTCCCGGGTTGACCCGCGCCGGGCGCCGAGGCGACACTCCGGCCGAATCCGAGTGGAGCACGCCATGTCAGAGCGCCCGGAGCGGCGACACGCCATTGGCCGCCGCAATTTTCTCAAGCGGGCGACGCTCGCCGGCGCCGCAACGCTCGCGCCGTCGACGCTAGCGTCCTCGACACTCGCGCCCTCTCTCGCCGCCGCCGGATCGTCCGACCCCGCGCCTGAGGCGCAACTGCCATCGGTCAACCCCGCGAAGCCCATGCCGGAGACAGTCACGGCCGACGAAATCAAGACTCTCCTCAAGCTCGAGCCGAACGAAATCCGCGACTTCGTGCGGGCGACCTACAAGAGCAATCTTAGGATCGCGCCGGGCGGTTTGCCGGCGCCCTTTTCCGACGGCCGGCCCCTGGGTTCGGCCCTCTATTTCATGGTGACGCCAGACGCGCCGGTGAAGCTTCATCGCATCAAGAACGACCAGCTCTACCACTATTATCTCGGCGATCCGATCGAGGTGCTGCTGCTTCGCGACAACGGCGACAGCGAGCTGGCGGTGGTCGGGCCGAATATCGTCGGCGGCCACCTGCTCCAGCTCTTCATTCCCGGCAACACTTTCCACACCGCGCGCGTCACCGGCAAGCGCCGCTGGTTCCTGGGCGCGAGCACCGAATGGCCGGGCGTCGTGCCGGCGGAGGATGTCGAGCTCGGCAATGCCGCCGAGCTTGCCGCCAAATATCCCGAAGCCGCGGCCGACATCCGCACCTTCCCCGAACCTGCCGAGAAGTAGCGGCGTCACTCCCCGCTCGCTTCGTCAGCCACGCGCGATGCGGCTTTCCACGGCCTTCCTCAACGTGACCCGGTCCCGCGTCGAGACCCCGAGAAGCTCCGCTGCACGCCACACGAGATTGGCCTCGAACTCGTGCACGACGCCGTCAGCCATCGCCACTTCCCACAGCATCTCGACGATGCGCTTACGGCCAACCTGATCGAGCTCGCGACAAAGCACGCTGGTAAATCGGTAAAGATCGACGGACTCGACCTCGCGCGTGCCGGCCTCGTCGAGAAGCCGGCGGACCTCATTGCCATCGAGATCGAAACGCGTTTGCAACAGCGCCTTGAGCTTCCGGCGCTCGGCGGGATCGACCTCACCGTCGATCGTCGATGCGTGCACGAGCAGCGCCGCGGCGGCGAGGCGCAATTCTTCTTCGCGCAAACTCAGCGCGGGCCGCTCGTCTCCACTGAAACGATCGGCGAGTTCCTTGAATTTGGCCCAGAGCGCCATCCGTCTCCTCGCCTCATCGCGTGAAGGGCGTCATATAGCGCAACAAGGGGCGCAAGAGCGACCCCTAGAGAGGAAAGCGACCTTGGGGGAGGTGAAAAGCCTAAGCGGCGACGGCCTGCGCCGGTGCGGAGATGGCGCGGTAGCGGATGATCCCGTGAAAGCTGTCGCCGTCGGGATCGAGCCTCACTTCCGAGAATTCGTGGCGAAGATTGACGGGCTGACGGTCCGCCAGCATGAGCGGCCGGTCGCTGAGGACCGCCCTAATCGCCTCGATGACGTCCTGCACCCGCTTCTTGCCACCGAAAGGCGACCAGACATGGAGGGTGAGGCTTTGCTCGGCGCCATTCTCGATCCCGGTAGTCCAGTCGCGACTGACGCTCTGGCCCAGGGTGATAAAGGGAAAATTCGCCACCGGCGGGGCTTCGTCATGAATCCGCAAACCACCGAGCAGCGCCGTGAGGTCGGGGGAGCCTGCCAGCGCCTGGTGGATGCTACGCCGTAACGTCTGGTTCTGAACTGCCGCCATGACGGGGCCTCCACAACGATCCGTTAACCACTATATGGGGTGCCGCTTCGCCCCATTCAAATCGCGACAGGATCACCTGTCCGCGATCACACGCTCCCCGCGGTCCTGAGCCATAGCGAGAAGTCTCGGAGCTCATGCTTAACGCCAGGTAAACGGTGGACGGAACCGAAGCCCGCGCGCGCGGAACGGCATCCCAATCCTCACATGCCTTCAGGCTCCGGCGCGCAGGCAGGCCCGTAGCTCCACTGACCTCTCGCCTCCTCCGGCTTGCAAGGGAGTTTGGCCTCCCCGGGCGGCGGCTCGACCGGCGCGCCAAGCGGGTCGATGCAGAGCACGTGCCCGGTGATGGGGTTGATTTCCGCCTTGCGGCATTTCGGCTGCGGCGCCTCTTCCGTAGTCTCGGCCGCGGCCGCGCCGCTGAGAAGCGGCACCGAGATCAGGATCCATATCATCCCGCGCCACATGGCGACCTCCCAGAGTGAGCGGCGGCTCTCTTACTCTGCCGGTTTCGGATGGCAAGGCACGCCGGTGGCGAAGCACTTGCTGTAAAGGCCCTGCTTGACGCATTCCATGATCGGGTCCTTGGCCGTGTTCCAGTCGGCGTCGGCAAAGATGGCGGCGGCTTTGCTAAGCCAATCCGTTACCGCCGCTCCCTCAGATTCGTCTTGCGAGCTTTTGAACCCCGGCCCGCTGCCGGTAAACGCCTTGTCGTGACAGGAATACCCCTTGGGTGGACCGGATTGGACGGGGGGAGCGGTTTCGGCATCGGGAGGAGGCTCGGCGGCCTGAGCCGGCACTGACGCCCGCGCCATGGCGGCAACGCCGAGAACGACACTACAGATCAAAACGATCTTCGGCATTCGACCTCCACCCAAAGCCTAAACGGACGGCGACCGTAACCACGGGACGATCAGTATGGTCTCGCGCCGCCCCATCCATCAAGCGATTGCACAGGGGATCCTGAGGTCGCCGCATGGCAAGGGCCCGCGCCGAAGGGGAAGGACTATTGATAGGGTTTGCGGATCATCCAGGACTGGGCCGGGGTTTTGGCACAGGCGCTTGCGAGCACGAGCGCGATGTCGGGAGCGTTCGGGCCGGCATTGTCGAGACAGCGGGGATAGATCCGCATGTCTTCGTTGACGAGCGAAATCCGGTCGTTCCACTTCAACGTATCTTTCGTCAACTCTGCCAACTTGGTTTCGAGATCGACGATCTTCTGGTTGAGGCAGACGACCTTTTCCTCGGCGCTGCCCTGACTGCAATCGGCGCCCACGGCCGTAGTCGCTGAGAAGGCCTGCACCGCGCCAAAAGCGGCCAGGGCCGAAATCAAAGTTGAAAAGACAGTGATGCGCTTTGGCATCCGGCAAATCCTCCTTCTTGAGTGTGGCGCCTTGCCAGTCTATGTCAAGGACAGGGACAGGGGGAGAAATTGCAACAATAGGCGGGAATAGCCTCACGCCATCGTGAATGCGAAAGCGGTTGCGACCCCATGTCGGCCACTCCGGAATTTCACCGCCTACTGATGCGGAAGTTCATCCGCCGCACGACCGTCTCGCTTCTGTTTGTCGGCGCAATCTTGTTCGGCGCCGCCGGCACGCTGAACTGGCCGGAGGCCTGGATTTATCTTGCCCTCGCCGCCGCGATGAGCTTTGGCGGCGGGTTCTGGCTTGCGCGCCGCGACCCTGCTTTGCTGAGTGAGCGCCTTGGCTCTCTCATCCAGCCCGAGCAGAAAGGTTGGGACAAGGTCTTGATGGTTGTCATGCTCGCGCTCTGGACCGGCTGGATCATTCTGATGGGGCTCGACGCCGGCCGCTATCACTGGTCCGAAATTCCCCTCGCCCTCCAAGGCGCCGGTCTCGCGCTCATCTACCTTGGGGCGTATCTCGTCTGGCTGACGCTGAAGGCGAACAGCTACGCGGCGCCGGTCGTGAAGATCCAAAAAGCGCGCGGCCATGTTGTGGTGACGAGCGGGCCTTATGCTCGCATACGTCACCCCATGTATGCCGGCGCCCTCCTGTTCATCGCCGGCGTCCCGCTCTTGCTCGGCTCATGGTGGGGACTTGCCGCCGGCGTCGGCCTCGTTCTCATTATCGCGATGAGAGCCGTGTTCGAGGAGCAAACCCTCGCGGCTGAGCTCGAGGGCTATGCCGACTATGCCGCCCGCGTTCGTTATCGCCTCGTTCCGTATCTATGGTAGCGCACCGGTATCCGCTCGCGGGGCCCCGCGGGTTTTCGCGGACTGGCCGGGCGTGCCGCAAATTGCAATACTCGAAGAGCAACAGGTTCGGGGTTTCGGTAATGTCGAGGTTCAAACAGGCTGCGCTCGCGGTTTGCCTGATCGGCGTGCCGGCCTCAGGCTGTAGCCTGTCGGACCCCGCGCCGCGCGACTTCACTTTGGTCGATCAGCGGTCCGCCAAAGCCGCGGAGGCGGCCAATACGCTTAAGGAGGCGGAGGCCGCTTGCAAGGAGGAGACCAAGCGCAAGGGCATAGCCTCTGTGGTCGGCATCGTGACCCGCTGGCGCAAGGGCGCCGCCGATGCGGACTATGTCGCCTGCATGAAGGCGCGCGGCTATGAAGTCGAACCGTAAGGCAAGTTGCGGGGTGCCGCCGGGTCCTAAGTTTTCGGTAAGGCGTAGAGAATAGGGTTGGCCCCGGGAAGGGGATGTTCCCGTGGTCAGAGAACCAGGTTCGGGGCCCCCTGCCGGATGCGAGCTCTATAAAACGCCTCAATCACAGTGTAATTTATAGACTTCACAGGCTGGTCCGGGGAGATTGGGGAAGGCCAAACTACCGGACCGTTTTTGCACGCGAGAGGTCGGGGCAAGTGCGGGATCTCCTTCAGGGCAATCGCCGAGGCCGGCTGATCGACTGGTTGAAGATCGATTCGTCGATCGATTCAGGCCTCTATGGCGCCTGGATCGGCTTCCGCGACTGGTGGAGCGGCTATTCCTCGTTCTTTGGCCGCTTCGAGGTCAAGGGCTTCGTCCGCGCGCTCAATGAGCTGGCCTGCGAGGGCCTTACCCTCAGCGTCGCCGGCCTGCTCGTGCTGGCCACCTTCGCCCTGCCCGCTTTCGAGACCGCGCAAGGCAAGATCAATCTCGCCGACGAGTACAGCGTCACCTTCCTCGATCGATTCGGCAACGAGATCGGGAAGCGCGGGTTGCTGCGCGACGACTCGGTGCCGTTGGAAGAAATTCCGGACGTGATGATCAAGGCAACGCTCGCGACCGAGGACCGGCGCTTCTTCGAACATTTCGGCATCGATGTCATGGGCACGTTCAGGGCGCTCGCCGCGAATGCCCGCAACGAACAGGTCGTGCAGGGCGGCAGCTCGCTCACTCAGCAGCTCGCCAAGAATATGTTCCTGACGCCCGAGCGGTCACTCAGCCGAAAGATCAGAGAGGCGCTCATCGCCATCTACCTGGAGAATCACTACACCAAGCCCGAGATTCTGAAACTCTATTTCGACCGCGCCTATCTCGGCGGCGGTTCGTATGGCGCTGAGGCGGCGGCCCAGTACTATTTCAACAAATCGATCCGTGAGGTGAACCTTCCCGAGGCGGCAATGCTCGCCGGCATGTTCAAGGCTCCCACCCGCTACGCGCCGCACGTCAACCTTGCCGCCTCGCGCGCCCGAGCCAACGAGGTACTGAGCAACATGGTCGAAGCCGGCTTCATGAGCGAAGGCCAGGTCTACGGGGCTCGCATGAACCCCGCCAAGATCGTCGAGCGCGGCGACGGCAAGACCCCCGACTATTTTCTCGACTGGGCCTTCGAAGAGGTTCAGCGGCTGATGCGAGGCAAGGAAGACCACATCCTCATCGCCCGCACCACCGTGGACCTCGGCTTGCAAAAATCGGCAGAGGACGCTTTGGAGCAGACCATCAAGCAATTTGGCCGGTCGAGAAACTTCGACAATGGCGCCGTGATCTCGATGGAGACCGACGGGGCGGTGCGCGCCATGGTCGGCGGCAAGGATTACGGCGAAAGCCAGTTCAACCGCGCGAGCCACGCTTACCGCCAGCCCGGTTCATCGTTCAAGGGTTACGTCTATCTCACCGCGCTCGAGAACGGTTTCACACCCGAATCGAGCGTCAGCGACGGACCGGTTAGTTGCGGCCGCTGGGCACCGAAAAACTATTCGGGCGGCTACCGCGGGCGCATGACGCTTCGCATGGCGCTGGCCAAATCGATCAACACCATCGCCGTCAAGCTTTCGCTTCAGGCCGGGCGCGAGAAAGTGCTCGCGAACCTGTCAAAGATGGGCATCAAACATCTCAAGAAGACCTGCTCATTGGCGCTGGGCGACAACGGCATGACGCCGCTCGAGCACACCGGAGGCTACGCCGTTTTCGCCGCCGGCGGCCTCGAAGTGCGCCCCTATGCCGTCGAAGAGATCAAGACGCTCACGGGCGGCGACGTCATCTACAATCATGAGCGCGACGAGCCCCCGCGCAAACAGCTTTTCGAGCCCAAGGTGATCGAGCAGTTGAATACGATGCTCCAGGCGGTGGTGCTGGAGGGTACCGGTAAGGCGGCGCAGCTCGACTACACTTACTCTGCCGGCAAAACGGGAACGAGCTCGGCCTATCGCGATGCCTGGTTCATCGGATTCACCGGGCAGTACGTTACCGGCGTTTGGCTCGGCAACGACGATTTCACGCCGATGGCGCGGGTGACCGGCGGCAGCTTTCCGGCGCAGACTTGGCACACCTACATGATGGCCGCGCACGATACCGACAACATTGCCCAGATCGCGGGTTTGCCTGTGCATCCGGTCCAGGCGGCCGAGCAGGCGCGGATCGCCGCCACCCTGGCGCAGAACGCCACCGCCGATGCCGAGGTCGTCGCACCAGCTCCCGAGAGTGTTAAGGACATGTCCTCGGCAACGCGGCAAGTTCTCGAAAAACTTGGCGCGATGCTCAAGGACGCCCGCCCGCTGACGCCAGGCGATGCCGCAGGGCGCCCGGATCGGGCAGAGGCGCCACCGGCGCCGAAGCCAAGCCTCGCCTCGGCGAATGGCGGTGACCCGGCCGAGCCGCAACCTGGCACTCCTCCGGCTCCGGCCGAGCCGCAGACCGCTCTGTCAGCAGGACGTGACAATGCGGCGAGCCCGCATTAGCCCCCTCACCGTTTCGATGGGTCAATAGCTTGACCAGCGCCTTGCACGATTCCTCGCTCATGCTGGCACCCTCGCGGTCCACTTCTTGGCGTGAGGGCGAGGCCGGCCATTCCATGCGGTCGCTTGCCTATTTCGTGGGGACCTTCCTCGTGGCCTTGATCCTTGGGATCGGCTCGGCCTGGTACATGATCGAACGCGGATCTCCTCTGACCACCACCAAGGTGGGCCCATGGAGCGGCTGGGTCAGCGAGGGCAATCCCAATGCCGACCACTACACCAAGGCCCATGTTGCCCGGAGCGGCCGACTTCCCCTCACCTCGACCTTTGCCCGCTATTTCATCGCCCGCACGGACAGCGCCGGGGCACCCCTTTCCTCGGACTGCGAGTATCTCATCGTTGGCGCGCCGATCAATGCTCGCTGGTGGTCGCTCGCCGTGTATGACGCGTATGGCGGACTGATCGCAAATCCGTCTTCCCGCTATAGCTTCAACAGCGAGGAGATGCTGCGTCACGCCGACGGCACATTTCGCGTCAATCTGTCACGTCATGCACGTCCCGAGAATTGGCTTCCGAGCGGGACTGACGATCAGCACTTGGTGTTGTTCTTGCGCGTCTATGGCCCGCGGGAAACCGATGCCTCGGGAATCGGTCTCGTTGCGGGCGATCGACTCCCTAAGATCGAGCGCAAGTCATGCGAGTAAGGCTCCCCGGCCTCTATATCGCTCTCGGGCTCGTGCTTGCGGGTCTCATTCACATTGTCGCGGTACTCGCATTGCCCATGCTCGCACCGAAAAACGCGTACGCCCGGCTGGCGTCGATTGGGCCGGTCAATACCATGATCGAGCTCCCTCCGGCCGCACCCGGGCAGCAGATCATGCCGATGATGGCGCCCGACATTCGCTATGCCTTTTGTCGCTTCGATCTTGCCAACGGGCCGGTGCGTCTCAGCGCGACGGTTGCCGATGAGCTTTTGCTGATTGCGCTCTATACGCCGGAGGGAGAGAACTTCTATTCGGTTGCCGGCGCCGACATGAGGCGCTCGGAGATCGATCTGATCATTGCCGCCGCCGACCAGACTGTCGAGGAGGCCGGCGTCGACGCCCCGGAATCCTCCGACAACGTCATCGTCGTCAATGCACCGGTCAGTGAAGGAATCGCTCTGCTCCGCCTGCCATTGGCGGGACCCAGCACTGCGATCTATGCGGAGCGTGCCCTCAGGGCCACCTCATGCAGCCCCCATACGAAATCGGGCTAGGGCCCCGTTCTACTTTTTGCGGCCGCGCTGGGCTCGTCTGCGGGACGGCGTACCGGCTTGAGCCGGCCGATCGCTCGAGGCGCTGCGATCGATCCTCACGCCCGGAAAGATGATGATCTCGCCGAGCGAACCACTGAGCGGCCTTGGGGCCGGGTTCGCCGCCTCTTCGCCGCGGCGAAATTCAAGGATGATACCCATGTCTCAAGTCTCCCCCGACGCGGCCGCGCTTCGCCTATGGTCATGGCGCCACATCGCCCGGACGGTATTAAGGGGCGGGTAAGGTTAACGAACCCCTAACCCAATCGACCTCCAACTCTAAGCTTCGCCGGCCACCCCTCACCCCTCGATCGCCGAGTCGCCCAAGAAGTGCCGCCCTCCCTTGTCCTCCACCTCGAGGATCCAAAGGTCCGGGTCGAATTCTCGCTCGCGGGCGAGATAGCGATCTGCCTCGGCTACGCTGACCCAACGCGATCCGAAGCAGCTCACCCACCGCCGATCGGTCTCGCTCTCAACCGAGCCGGTCGGTGCCGGACCATAGAGCGACACCGTGCCGTCGAGCCTATCGATGCAAATGAAGATGGCGCCGGCGGCCTCGTCCCCGCGCCGCACGATCACGATGGGAACGCCCTCGGCATGGCAGCGGCGCAAATATGCTTTGACCCAGACTTCGCTCTTGACCCGCATGGTGGCTAGGGGCTTGCGCGGGCGGTCAGCGCTCCGCGACCAACTTTCCGGGGGCGCGTCCGGTGACAAGCTCGAGCTCGTCCAACAGTTCGGAAGTGATCCGTCCAGTCTCTGGAATCTTGCGGTCGTGTTGAAAGGCGCTGATGGCACGGGACGTGGCATCGCCCATTGCACCATCCACCGGGCCCGGTGAATAGCCGAGATTGGCAAGAACCTGCTGCACGGCTTTCACGCTGGATTTATCTCCACCCTTGGCGGCGGCGGCTTTTCCTGAGACCGACCCGGTCGCACCACCGGGCTTGGCGAGATCGCCAAGGAGAATGTGACGCAGGAGCTCATCGGTGGCCGCGCCGGTCACCGGGAGGTCGTGGGCCTTCTCATAGGCCGAGATCGCCGCTCTCGTCTTGTCGCTTGGCTTGCCGTCCGCGGGGCCGACATCGAAGCCGCGCGCCGCAAGTTCGCGCTGCACGGCTCTCACCACGAGCTTCGCGCCCCCCTTCGCCGGCTCCAAGGGAGGCAGGTCCGTACGCACCGGCGGCAGCTTTGCCAGCTCGGCGGGCTGAGGTGACGCGGGCCATTCCTGCCGTGAAGTCGGGCCGCCAGCACTGTTGTGTGCATCCTGCAAATAGAGCGCGTTGTAAATGATGCTTCCCGTCAGGCCGAGGAAAGCCAGAAACACGAGCCGCGCTGCTGCCACACCCATTGCTCGCCGTGAACCTATTATTGCCCAGTGCCGAGAGGCCGTTCCTTCCGGCCATCTTGGCGACCGAAACTAAAGAGATGCTAAACGCGACCCGAGGTGCCGGCAGAGGCCCGCCGCCGCCTTGGAAATGCTCATGCTGCCGAGACGTTGGGGCATGGCAGCGCTTCCTCAAGCGATTCGCCCCTCCCCTCGCAGGGCAGGACGATTGTGGCGGTCGTTCCCTCCCCGAGCTCGCTCGCAAGCGCGAGGCGCCCGCCATGAAGCCGGGCCAAACCGCTTACTACCGACAATCCAAGACCGGTCCCGTCATGACTACGGTCATAGGAATTCTTGGCCTGCACAAAGGGAACGCCGAGTCTGGGCAAGTCCTGCTTGGCGATGCCGATCCCATTGTCGGCGACGCTGAGTTCGACATTGCCGCCGGCAACGCGGGCCGAGACGCGCACCCAGCCGCCGGGGTCGGTGAACTTGATGGCGTTTGCGATCACATTGAGCAACATCTGCTTACAGGCCCGCTTGTCGGCCGGAAGCTGTGGGATATCGGGCGCCACCTCCATGCTGAGCGACAGCGACCGCTGCTCGGCCGCATGTCGCATGATGTCGCAACACAGCGTGATTAGGGCCTCCACATCAAACGGCTCCTTGACGATCTTGAACGTGCCGGCCTCGATCTTCGACATGTCGAGGACATCGTTGACGACATTCAGGAGATGCTGACCGCTTTCATGGATGAGCCGCGCGTAGTCGCGGTAGCGGGTTTGGCCCAGCGTGCCGAACAGCTCCCGATTGAGAATCTCGGAGAAGCCGATCACGGCATTGAGCGACGTGCGCAATTCATGGCTCATATTGGCGAGGAACTGCGTCTTGGCACGACTTGCGCTCAGGGCCTCGTCGCGGGCGCGCAGGAGTTCGGCCTCGTGCGCCTTGCGAGCGGAGATGTCGCGCGTAACGGCAATAATCTCAGGCCGCTCAAGCGCGAGACCCTCGCAGGCCCGCACAGGGTTGCAGCGCATCTCGACCCACACATGGCAAGTCGTGTTGGCTGGACCGAAGCGCCGGATCCTAAACTCAATGCTAACGGGCGCGTTGTCGGCGAGCGAGCGCGACAAGGCCGTGAGGTAGGCGGGCCGATCGGCGACATGCACGCGTTCTAAGAGGCCGTCGCCGGCGATCGTCTGCGCGGGCTCACCGAACAGAAGCTGCGCGGCCGGCGAAGCGAACACCACGCGGCCTCTCTCGTCATGACATGTAATCAGGTCGGTCGCGTTCTCGGCCAGCAGGCGATACCGCTCTTCGCCGGCACGGGCCGCATTCTCTGATCGCCGGTGAGAGGGCCGGACCACCGCCGTCAGCGCTGCTGAATCGCGCACCAGCGAAGTGAAATAGGCCGCGAGCCCCCGAACACGCCCATGACTCAACACGCGCATACCGGAGCGGGCCAAGCACCCGCTCTGTCCCTTCTATCTTGGCGCGGGATTAAACATCATGCGCGCTTAAGGAAGCTTGAAGCGGGTCCCGTAGGCGTTTTTGGCGTTGAACGTGGCGGCAATCGACCGATTGAGCTGTGAAAATCGCTAAACTTTGACTCAATTTCACAGCGAAAAATATTCAAGTATTACTAAAAAGATAATCGCATGCGTAACAGAATCGATCTGAATTTTCGATTCAAACTTTATGGATTGCAGTGAAACTCCCTTATTTCCTCTGCGCTATATTGGCAGACCTAAGCGAATGATAGCGGCAACCAAGCCGCAAGATTTAACAGAGAGGGCAAGGCAATGGGTTTCCTGATAAGGGCAGCCTTCTGGCTGATGATCATCGTTCTGCTGCTTCCGACTGACGAGGGGCAGCGCAGCGAAGTCTATGGGACCGCGCAGGCCGCGGTGAAGGACGTCGCCACGTTCTGCGATCGCAATCCCGAAACCTGCGCGCGCGGCGCAGATGCGTTCGGCGTGTTCGTTCAAAAGGCGCAGTTCGGCGCGCGCATGCTGATGGATCTCATCAACGGCCGCAGCGACGACGGCGGGGACGGCACGCAAGATTCCGAGACCCAGGCCGTGTTCGAGCCGGCGCGTTTCGACCTCGGGGAATCGCAGGACACGCTTAACCCCGAAGATCGCGAAGAGGCGTGGTCGGGGCCTGATCCGGCCGGGACTTGAGGAGCGCGGTTCGGCGCTTTCGCGACGGCTTTGACTTGAAGGTTGGCGGTCCTCCGCCTGCCGGGGCGCGCAATTGGGACGGTTTCTGCCCTTTCCCTCCCAAATTGCGCGCCCCAATTTTTGGCGCCGATGCCGGTCGCAGCGGCCTCTATTCCCGCCTATATTGATCCTATGGATACGCTCGGCGACACGCGGCGCGCTCACGGCTTCGAGGAGGTCCGTGCCGACTTCGAACTCCTTAGCGATTGGGAGGACCGCTATCGCTATGTCATCGAGCTCGGCCGGGGCCTCGAGCCCTTGCCCGAGGCGGACCGCTCTCCCGCGACCAAGGTGCAAGGCTGCGTCAGCCAGGTTTGGCTTGCGACGCGGGTCGATCGCAGCGGAGGGAAGCCGCGCCTGATCTTCATCGGCGACAGCGACGCTCATATCGTCCGCGGTTTGATCGCGATCCTCTTTGCCCTCTATTCGGGGAAGACGGTCGAAGAAATCTTGAGCGTCGACGCCGGCCAAAAGCTTGGCCTGTTGCAGCTCAAGGAGCATCTGACCCCGCAGCGGTCGAACGGCCTCATGGCCATGGTGAAACGCATCCGCAGCGATGCCGAGGCCGTGCGCGGCATCTCGGTCCACTAAGCGCCTGTAAGGGAGAGCTTTCGAAACGCGAACGGGGCGGCCTCGCGGCTCAGCCGCATTGCACCCGCCGCGTCAGCGATTGCGATTGCGGGTGAACGCGCGGATAGCACGGGAGCGAGCGCTCTTTATGCCCGCGTGCATCCGCCATTGGACCGGCCACGTCGTAACAGAGGATGCGATCGACGCGCCCGCCATCCTCAGACAGCGGCAATCTCAGCCAGAACACCACGATATGGTCCCGGCCCTGGGCCGGTCCCCGCACCACCCCATGAAGGGGAACACCCTTCGCCACGACGCGATCATGAATGCGATGCCAGTACGGGGTGGCATCGCCGGAAAAGACCTCCCCGGTGCGCTTGCCGGTGATCTCCTGCCCGTAAATCTCGTGAAGCCGCGTCCCGGCCAGCCGGAACGAGGCCTCGTCCAGGCCGTCCCTGACATCGATCAGACCGATAAAGGGAAGCAATCGCGGGACCTTCAGAGGATCGAGATCGGATCTGGCCGGCATGCGCCGCCCGTCGGCCGAACGGAGCCAATAATCGAAGAGTTCGCGCTGTCCTTGCATCACGAGCTGGACTCGAAAGGCGCGTCCGGACAGCATTTCCCTCCCCCGCCGCAAGGTTCTTAACGGCCCGCGAATCGCTCGACCTTATTGGACTATGTGGAGTTCAGTCCTGACTTGCAAGCCAAGAAAGCCAGATTCATCAAGAATCACAAAGGCTTGTGGTAATACTTATGGCGCCTACCCGATCTTGGGGAAACGCTCGCGTGTGGCCCGCGGCCCAGTGGATGGCCGCGCCCCATGCCAGCAACACGCCTTACTGTCGCCGGTTACCGGCGCCTCTGGCCAAGACCCATGCGCTTGGCGAGATCCGAACGGGCCGCCGCGTAGTTTGGCGCCACCATCGGATAGTCATGGGGGAGGCCCCACTTCTCGCGATATTCCTCGGGGGACAGGTCGTAATGCGTCCGCAAATGACGCTTCAGCGACTTGAACTTCTTTCCGTCCTCGAGGCAGATAATGTATTCGGCGGTGACCGATTTCTTGACCGGGACGGCGGGCTTCAACTCCTCCCGGGCCGGCTGGCCGGAGGCCGTCGATGCCCTGCTCAGCGCGTCAAACACATTGTGGATGACCGCAGGTAAGTCGGTTGCCACAACCGTGTTGTTGCTCACATAGGCCGAGACGATCTCAGCCGTGAGTTCGACGAGTTCATTCTTCTCCAGATTCGCTTCCATGTAATGGCTCCTTGATCCTCCGGTTCGCACAAGCACCCAGCCCACTTTGCGGGTGCTTGCGCGTCCACCGGACCCCACGTGACTGTCTAGTCACTAGATTACGCCGTTTTTGTGACATGAGCTTACAACGTTTCGCAACTACAGATTATGGATGACACCGACGCTTGAAGCTAATTTGTTCTCATTCGACAATTTCCGATGAAACCGTAGCAGCGCTGTTCTGTATGAAGACTGGCAGCCGAGGAACATGATAAACGAAGGGTAGACTTCGCTTACCCAAAGCGGTTCCCAGCGCCACTTAAGATTGAGCGACAGCTTGTTTTGACTTTTTAATGATTCTCCCCCACTTCCCCCGACGCCGCAAAATACAACTTTATCGGGAACAAGCTTGCGTGAGCAACCCGCTGCCTCCCTTTGGGGGAGCATTCCCGATACCTATATTGCGCTTGAATAAATGCCTACCAACCCGGAAGTGTTCCATCGATGAGCAAAGCTGAGAGCACCGGCAAGAGCGATCGCGACAAGATCGCAATGTCCGAACAGGAATGGCGCAGCAAGCTAACGCCCGAGCAGTTCTACGTGACCCGCGATCACGGGACCGAGCGCGCCTTTAGTCACCCGTATCATGAGGAGAAGGACGCCGGCATGTATCGATGCGTCTGCTGCGGCGCTCCCCTTTTCAGCTCTGAAACCAAGTACGATTCGGGCACGGGTTGGCCGAGTTTCTTTGCGCCTGCAGAGGACGGGGCGGTAAGCGAACACGAGGACCGGTCGTTCTTCACGCGCCGCACTGAAGTTCGCTGCGCCAAATGTGAGGCTCATCTTGGCCATGTGTTCCCGGACGGACCCAAGCCCACGGGTGCGCGTTACTGCATCAACGGGGTCGCCTTGCAGTTGGACAAGGGCGAGCAAGGCGACAAGGCCAGCAAGTAAGCGTCAAAGCATGAATTTAGAGACTTCCCGCGCAAGGGTTCCTTGCGCCGCCCGCCGCCCCGTGAACTCGATCCATCACGGTATCGCGCGGGTCGACGACTACGCGTGGCTCCGCGCCTCGAACTGGCAAGCGGTCATCCGCGACCCCGCTTTGCTCGATCCTGAGATCAAGGCCTATCTCGAGGCCGAGAACGCTTACGCCCAGGCGATGCTTGCGGATACCGAGGCGCTTCAGGCGAATTTGATCGCCGAGATGAAAGGCCGGATCAAGGAGGACGATGCCGGAGTGCCCGCTTACGACGGGGCTTTCGCCTATTACACCCGCTACCTCATGGGCGGCCAACATCCGCTCTTCTGCCGCCAACCTCGAAACGGCGGAGACGAGCGAATCCTCCTCGACGGCAATGCGCTCGCGGAGCCTCACGCCTATTTTCGTATCGCCGGATTCGCCCATAGTCCCGACCATAGCCTGGTGGCCTATGCGGTCGATACCAAGGGCTCCGAGCTCTACACCGTCAATGTCATCGAGGCCGATACCGGCACGCTCATCGATTCGCGCATTGCCGACAGCAATGGCGCACTGGAATGGAGCGCCGACAGCCGGCATCTCTTCTATGTCTGGACCGACGATGAGTATCGCCCGCGCCGCCTGCTGCGGCACGCGGTGGGCAGCGAGGCGGCCGATGTCCTCGTCCACGATCAATGCGACCCAGGCTGCTTCCTCGGCCTCGGCGCGACCCAGGATCGCCGCTTCCTGCTGCTCAGCGTGCACGACCACGAAACGGCCGAGATCAGCCTGATCGACGCCGCCGATCCCGGTGCCGCCCCCCGTCTTGTGGCCGCGCGCGAACCCGAGCACGACTACGCCGTCGACCATCACGACGGGCGGCTCATCATTCTCACCAACTCCGGGGGCGCTGAGGATTACCGTATCGTCGAAGCGCCGGTCGCCGCACCCGGTCGCGACCATTGGCGCGAGATCGAACCGCATAGACCCGGTCGGCTCATTCTCGATGTCGTCGCCTACAAGGACTTTCTCGTGCGGCTCGAGCGTGAGGACGGGCTCCCGCGCATCGTCGTGCGGCGCTTCTCCGATGGCGAGGAGCACGCAATCGCCTTTGCCGAGGCGGCCTACGCTCTCGGCATTTCGGCCGGATACGAATACGACACGCCGACCTTGCGCTTCACCTATTCCTCGATGACGACGCCGGCGCAAGTGTTCGACTACGACATGAGCAAGCGTACGCGGGAGCTTCGCAAGACTCAGGAAATTCCAAGCGGTCACGATCCTTCGCGTTATGTCACGCGCCGGGTCATGGCGCCGGCGACGGACGGCGAGACGGTCCCGGTGTCCCTCCTGTTCAGCAAAGAGACGAAGCTCGACGGCAGCGCACGGCTTCTTCTTTACGGCTACGGCGCTTATGGCATGACCATTCCCGCCGGCTTCTCCGCCAACGCGCTCAGCCTTGTCGATCGGGGCTTCGTCTACGCCATCGCCCATGTGCGCGGCGGCAAGGACAAGGGCTATCGCTGGTACAAGGACGGTAAGCGCGCGAAGAAGATGAATAGCTTCAGCGATTTCATCGCGGCAGCCGAGTTCCTCGCGGCCGAAGGCTATACCTCACCTGGCCGCATTGTCGCCCATGGCAGCAGCGCGGGCGGCATGCTCATGGGCGCCGTCGCCAACATGGCGCCCGATCTGTTTCTCGGTATCGTCGCCGAGGTGCCGTTCGTCGACGTGCTCACCACGATCCTCGATGCAAGTCTGCCGCTTACCCCGCCGGAATGGCCCGAATGGGGAAACCCCACCGAGAGCGAGGCGGACTATCGGACCATCGCCGCCTACTCTCCTTACGACAATGTGCGGGCTCAGACCTATCCTCGCATTCTCGCGCTGGCAGGCCTCACCGATCCCCGCGTAACCTATTGGGAGCCAGCCAAATGGGTGGCGAAGCTGCGCGCGCTTGACACCGGGGATCGGCTTATTCTGCTTCGCACCAATATGGAGGCCGGCCACGCCGGCGCCTCGGGGCGCTTCGAGCGCCTGAGAGAGGTGGCCCTCGCCTATGCCTTCGCGCTCAAGATAAGCGGCGCCGCGGAACCGCCAACGCCGGCCTATGAAGCCGCCGCGAATCCCCTCACATTACGTGGCAATGCTGCTCGCACGCGATAAGTCCCAACTCCTCATTATCGATGTCCAGGACAAGGTCCTCGCGGCAATCTCGGGCAAGGACCGCGTGGTCGAACGCTGTGTGCGGCTCGTGCGCGCGGCCAGGGTGCTCCACGTGCCGATCACGCTTTCGGAGCAATATCCGCAAGGCCTGGGTCCGACGGTCGATCCCATCCGCGACGCCGTTGGCAATGCCGGCTTCGTCGCCGACAAGGTCGAATTTTCGTGTTTGCGAAGCGAGCCTCTGCGCGACCGGCTGCATGAGCTTCGCCGCCAGGGCCGTCCCCAAATCGTCATCGCCGGGATCGAGGCGCATGTCTGCGTGCTTCAAACCACGATCGATCTTGAAGCGCAGGGCTTCGAGGCTTTCGTGGTTGCCGACGCCATCGGCTCGCGCGCGAAAGTGAACCGCAAGCTCGCGATCACCCGGCTGCTTAAGGCCGGCGCAGATATCGTAGACAGCGAAATGGTCCTATTCGAGTGGCTCGAGCGCGCCGGCACGCCGGAATTCAAGGAACTACATCCTCTAATCAAATAGACTAGCCTCCGCGCGGCTCGAGAGCCAAATTCCTCAACGCGCCGGCGCCGATAGCGCCATGAGCGGGATTCATGCTCGTTGACGTGGGACCAAATCCAATCTGAGGCGTTAAGCCACAAAGGGCACTGCCGGAAAGGAATGCCTTACATGGCCAAACGCCCCCATCCACACAGAGGACGCGCCCTGATTGTCGAAGATGAAATCTTCTTCGCTCTCAACCTGGAAGCGGACATGCATGCATTAGGCTTCGACGTTTGCGACTTAGCGGCAAATGGACATCAAGCCTCCATGCTCGCAATGAGCAATCAGCCAGACATTGTCCTGATGGACATCAACCTCGAAGGAGGCCGCGAAGGAATCGAAGTCGCTCGGTGGCTTCGCACCGTATGCGACGCACCCGTCGTCTTCATCACCGCATACAGCGACCGCGACACCGTCGAGCGCATCCACCGACAATTGCCGGATGCACCGGTACTGACCAAGGCGGGTTATCAGAACCGCCTTGCCGATGCCGTCGCACAGGCATGTCGCGCTGCCTGAGATTCGCAAGGGAACCGAAAATCCAGTTTCGAGTTTTACCAGCTTAACGGCGTCGGCAGGCCCTCCCCCCATGGCCGCCGATGTCCACTCAAGTAGGATATTTGGTCTTGAGTAAAAGAAGCCCGGCTGTGGCCGCATCGCCGGGCTTCTTTTTTGTGCGCCGATCGATCTTGCTCAAAACGCTCGCCGATGGGTCTATGCTTGTTCTGGGGTTTGGCAAATCTCCCGCTCCAACCCCGGCGGCCTTAACCGATCCGAGCGGGGCCGCGTCTGGGCCCTTGGGCGATCATCGTGTTCGCGCTTCGCGTTCCCTCGGTTCATGCCGGGTTCAGGTAGGATCCAGCAAAGTCGAAACCGTCAGATCCCTGTACTGATGTAAGCAAACCCTCCTCGGCACCGGGCGCGGAGTTCAGGGGCTCCGCGCCCACCTGCTCAAAAACCGGTTTCACGCCTCATTTGCGCCGGCCGGCGGCTTGACTTGCCTCACTGCGAGGGAACCTTTAGCTTTCGGCTGACTTTTCCCACCTCTGCAATTGCGGGAGTATTGCCGTGGCCTTCGAACTTCCTCCCTTGCCCTACGATTATGAAGCGCTACAGCCCTATATGTCGGCCGAGACGCTCAAATATCATCATGACAAGCACCACAAGGCCTATGTCGACAATCTGAACAAGCTGTTGCCCGGCTCCGGCTTCGAAGGGATGGGGCTCGAGCAGGTCGTCAAGGCGAGCTTCGGCAAGAATGCCGGCGTCTTCAACAACGCGGCGCAGGATTTCAACCACATCCAGTTTTGGCCATGGATGAAGAAAGGCGGCGGCGGCAAGAAAGTGCCGGGCGCGGTGCTGGCCCTAATCGATCGCGATCTCGGCGGCTTAGACAAGTTCCGCAACGACTTTATCGAAGCGGGCAAGACGCAGTTCGGCTCGGGCTGGTGCTGGCTCGCGATCAAGAACGGCAAGCTCGAAGTAACCAAAACGCCGAACGGCGAGAACCCCCTGGTGCACGGCGGCTGGCCGCTGCTGGGGTGCGACGTCTGGGAGCACTCCTACTACATCGACTATCGCAACGAGCGGCCGAAATATCTCGAGGCCTGGTTCGACCATCTCATCAACTGGGATCACGTCGAGGAAATGCTCGCGCTCGAGCCGAAATAGCCGGCGACTATTGGGCGTTAAAGCTCCTGAAATCATGCCAGTCTTGCTCAGTCGCCTTCGCCATGGCGTCGGCCGTGGAGAGCAACCAGTCGGGCTTTCGCCCAGAGAGATCACGTAGCACCTTGGCGCCCCGATCCGGGGTCCCAAGATGCAAATTGGCGGTCTCGCGCCCCATCGCTTTGAGGATTTCCCGCTCGTCCCGATTCTTCGGAAACTGGGCAAGCTCGATCCTCCCGCAATGCGGTCCCAATCGCCGCACCACCCATTCCTTGCGCACCGTGTAGTAGGGATCGCGCTGCCGCACCGCCCGTTTGATGAGCCGCGGCGCGAAGGCCTGGTCCTTCACGCTGCCGCCTGCCCAGCCCCAGGCAGAGGGCAGCCATGCCTTCGCTTCGCGCGCCGCCAAGCCACCGTTGCAAGAGCCGATGGCCACGTAGCGCGGACGCCCGAGACTGCCCACCCCGGCAATGCGCGCGGAGAAGACAATGTCTTCGGCGTCATCCGGAAGCCAATCGGTGAGCAAACGCCGAATGCGCTTAGGCGGCGTTGCGCTCGGGAGCTTGGTGAGCTTGGACCAGAATGGGACCGGGTCGCGCTCCGCGCTGGTTGCTATCGCGCGCAACGCCGGGTGACTTTCTTCGAGCACGAAGGGGCTGCCGCCCGCCTCAAGCGATTGGGAATAGCCTTGAAGTACGGCTGTGGCCGCGGCCCCGTCATCGATGGTCAGGCCCTTCTCTTGTTTGGCGAACATCGCGCTCGTGACCGTCCGGACGAGATCGACCGCGTAAGGCATCGTTGCGACTTCATCGAAATCGTTGACGCCCCAAATCAACCTGCCCTCGAGGTCACGCCACGTACCGAAATTCTCGACATGAAGATCGCCCACCGCCAGCACCTGGGGTGCCTTGGCAAGGTCCGGGCACGCCACCGGCCACAGCGCGGCCCAGCGATAGAAGGTGCCGCGCAGAAACGCGAACAGCGAGGCTTTCATCTGTTGATGCTTGTACTGAAGGTCGGCCTCGATAACGTCGGTGCGCTCGCGCAGCCAATCCTCATAGGCGTCCGTGGCGGCGATGACAGGCGGTTCTGTGGTGGCGCTTGCTGAACTCATGTCTCGCTCCAGACCCGCTCTTTGCGTGACTTAGCCGACGCCGTACCCGCCTCCGCGCGCGCTCCGCGCGTGATGCCATGAAGCCTAAGCATCGGCAAGCGGTAGTGAATCGGCCAAATCCGGTGAAACCGCCCGGCTCTACCGGCGCCAACGATGGATTTGGCCGGCATCGGCGACTGGCGGACCGATGCGGGCTTTAGCCTATCCCTGCCGCGAGCCCCGCGCCTCGAGCTTTGCGCGTTCCGCTAACTCGCTCGCCTCGAGCCAACGATGTTCGGCGATCGCAAGGTTGCGCTCGATTTCGGCCCGGGTCTTCATCAGCTCGGCGACTGACGACCCGCTATTGCCGTGCGGGGCGGCGAGCACCGCGTCGATCTCCGCGCGCCGCTTCCACAGTCGGTTCAATTCGGCCTCGGCTTGCAATGCCTGCTTCCGCAAGGCCTGGTGACGCTCGCGCGCTTGTGCCGCCGAATTCCGGCCAAGCTTCCGGTCTTCCGGCTTGGCGGATTTCCCGCCATTCGCCCCCTGAGCCTGTGCGCAAGCGAGCACATTTGCGCGATAATCGTCGAGGCTGCCGTCGAATTCTGTCGCCGTCCCCCCGTCGACCAGGAGCAGCCGGTCGGCGATCAGCCCGAGCAAATGGCGGTCATGGCTGACCATGACCACCGCGCCGCCGAAGCCGCTGAGCGCCTCGACCAGCGCCTCGCGCGCCTCGATGTCGAGATGGTTGGTCGGCTCATCGAGGATCAGAATATGCGGCGCATCTCGCGTGATCAGCGCAAGCGACAGCCGCGCCCGCTCGCCGCCCGAGAGCTGACGCACTTCGACATTCGCCTTGTCTCCGGAAAATCCGAACCGGCCGAGCTGCGTGCGGACCGCGCCTTGTGCCGCCGCCGGGAGCAAGCGCTCCATATGTTGAAGCGGCGTCTCGTCGGCGACCAGTTCCTCGATCTGATGCTGCGCGAAATAGCCGACGCGCAATTTGCCGGACGCGGCGACCCTACCCGCCTCCGGCCGCAATTGGCCCGCGAGCAGGCGCGCCAATGTCGTCTTGCCATTGCCGTTGCGGCCGATCAGAGCAACGCGATCGTCGGGATCGATGCGCAAATTCAACCGCGATAGGACCGGCGCCCCGGGGACGTAGCCGACGGCAACAGCCTCGAGCACGATCAGAGGCGGCTTGAGCTCCTTGGGATTCGGAAAATCGAACGCGATAGAGGCGTCCTCGACGGTGGCCGCGATCGGCTCCATCGCGGCGAGCGCCTTCAACCGGCTTTGCGCCTGCCGGGCCGTGTGCGCCTTGTAACGCCAACGATCGACATAGGCTTGCAGCTTCTTGGCCTTCGCCTGTTGACGGCTCCGCAGCGCATCGAACTCGGCCGCGCGCTCGCCTCGCTGCCGCGCAAACGAGTCGTAGTTGCCGCGATAGAGCGTGAGTCCGCCGCGTTCCAGATGCAGCACCTGATCGACGACGTTGTTCAAGAGATCGCGCTCGTGGCTGACGACGATGAGGCTGCCGGGATAGTCCTTGAGGAAGGATTCGAGCCAAACCGCCGCCTCGAGATCGAGATGATTCGACGGCTCATCGAGCAGCAAAAGATCGGGCTCGGCAAAGAGCAGTGCGGCGAGAGCGACCCGCATGCGCCAACCGCCGGAGAAGCTGTCGAGCGCTTGGTGTTGTGCCTCTTCGGCAAAACCGAGACCGGCGAGAATGCGCGACGCGCGCGCCGGTGCGCCATGCGCGTCGATCGCGTTGAGCCGCTCGTGAAGTTCGCCGATGCGATGTGGATCCTGCGCGTGCTCGGCCTCGGCCAGCAGTTCCGCGCGCTCTTCCGCCGCGGCGAGCACCGTTGCAAACGGTGTCGCGGCACCGCCGGGCGCCTCTTGCGCGACATAGCCGATGCGCATACCCGACGGGGTCTTGACCCTTCCCTCATCCGTCTCGTAGACCCCGGCAATGACCTTGAGCAGCGTCGATTTGCCGGCGCCGTTGCGGCCGACCAGGCCGACATGAGCCTTGGGCGGAAGCGCGGCCGTTGCCCGGTCGAGGACGAGATGGCCTCCGAGGCGCAGCGTGATGCCGTCAAGCGTGAGCATGACGCCGACCTGATCGCATGCGCGCCTGCTCAGTCCTTGGGCTTGTCGGGCTTGCCGTCCTGGTCCGCATCGGAGGTGAGGCCGTAGCCGGTAAAGCCGCCCCCGCCCCTTCGCGTGCGGCCCTTGAGGGCGTCCGTCAGGACTTTCGTCGCCAATGGCACGCCAGTCCTGATGATGGTCTTGCCGAGCGTCGTCCAGAAACTGTCGCTGCGCGACGCGCCGGCGGTTTTCTTCGCCGTCGCCTTGTCTTCGGCCCCTTCGGCCTGTGCTGCGGCACGTTCCTCCGTTCGTTTCTGCAACATCTCATGGGCCGAGTCGCGCTCCAGCGCTTCCTCGTATTCGCCGCGCACCGGGCTCGCATTGATGACGGCCTTGCGTTCCGCCTCGGTGATCGGGCCGACCCGCGAGTTCGGAGGCCTCACCAGCGTGCGTTCGACCATGCTGGGCTGGCCCTTGGCGTCCAGCGTCGAGATGAGCGCCTCGCCGATGCCGAGCTCCATGATCGCCCTCTCGGTGTCGATCTTCGGATTCTTGCGGAAGGTCTGCGCCGCTGACTTCACCGCCTTCTGCTCCGACGGCGTGAAAGCGCGCAAGGCATGCTGGATGCGATTGCCGAGCTGGCGCGACACGGTGTCGGGAATGTCGAGCGGGTTCTGCGTCACGAAATAGACGCCGACGCCTTTCGAGCGGATCAGCCGCACCACCTGCTCGACCTTCTCGAGCAGCGCCTTGGGGGCATCGTTGAACAGGAGATGCGCCTCGTCGAAGAAAAACACGAGCTTCGGCTTGTCGGGATCGCCCACCTCGGGGAGTTTCTCGAACAGCTCGGACAGGAGGAACAGGAGGAAGGTCGCATAGAGGCGCGGGCTCTCCATCAGTGTCTCGGCGGCAAGCACGCTGATATAGGCGCGCCCGTCGCGCGCCGTCCGCATCAGGTCGCTGATTTTCAGCGCCGGCTCGCCGAAGAAGTGATCGGCGCCCTGCTGCTCGAGCACCAGCAGCGCGCGTTGGATCGAGCCGACTGAAGCCTTGGTGATATTGCCGTATTTCGTGGTCAGCTCGCCGGCGCGACCGGCCAGGTTTTCCAAGAGCGACCGCAAATCCTTGAGATCGACCAGCGGAAGGCTTTCGTCCTTTCCAATCTTGAAGGCGATATTGAGCACGCCCTCTTGCGCCTCGCTCAGATCCATGAGCCGGGAGAGGAGCAACGGCCCGAGCTCGGTGATGGTCGCTCTGATCGGGTGTCCCTGTCTGCCGAACAGGTCCCAGAAGATCACCGGATAGGCCTCGAAGTCGGGCGTGAAGCCGATCTCCTTGGCGCGTGCCTCGATCCAGGATTTGGGCTCTCCCGCTTCCGCCACGCCGGAAAGGTCGCCCTTTACATCGGCACAGAACACCGGCACGCCTTGATCGGAGAAACCCTCCGCCAAGCCTTGCAGGCTGACGGTCTTGCCCGTGCCAGTCGCGCCGGTAATGAGCCCGTGACGGTTGGCGAGCCGGAGATAGATGAATTCCGGCTTGATGCTCCTCCCGATATAGACGCTGTCTTCGGGGGCCTCTTGTGGCGCCTCGCTCCGGCTGAGATCCTCTTTCGGCGCTGCCTTGCGTTTCGCCATCTCTGCTCTCCTCGATTCTGGCCTGCACTTTAGCGTCTGCATCACCACGCGCAAAGAGAGCCTGCCGGGTTTGGCTCGTCGCGCACGGCTTCCGCGCCGCTTCTCCTTCATGCTAGGAGGGGGCACAACCCGCTTAGAGCTTGACGCAAATGGTGGAACTTTCTCTGGCCCGGGACTTCCCGCCCGCCGACGAGGCGGCGTGGAAGGCGCTCGTCGCCGAAGCGCTCAAGGGCGCGCCCTTCTCCGCGCTCAAGTCCAAGACCTATGACGGCATCGCCATCGAGCCGCTCTACCCCCGCGCGCTGGAGGCGAGCCCAATCGCGGGCCGCGTCCCGGGCGTGCCTTGGAGTGTCATGCAGCGGATCGACCACCCCGATGCGAAGGCCGCCAACGCGCAAATCCTCGACGACCTGAACAATGGCGCAAGCGGCATCACCTTGGTGTTCCAAGGCGCCATCGGCGACCATGGTTATGCGCTTCCGGCCACCGGCAGCGCGATCAGCACGTCACTGGACGATGTCCTCCTCGATGCCGGTGTCGCCGTCGATCTCGACCTCGGCCTTCAGTCGAAAGATGCGGCGGGCCTTCTCGCCACGCTGGTCAAAGCCCGCGCCATCGCGCCGAAGGACGTAAACATCCGCTTCGGCTTCAATCCGCTCGGCGCCTTTGCTTTGGGTGGATCGAGTCCGCTTCCCTGGAACGACATCGCGGCGCTCTTTACCGGGCTTGTCTCCGATCTCGCGGCGCAAGGTTTCGCCGGCCCCTTTGCTGCTGCCGATGGCAGGGTGATCCACGCCGCCGGCGGCTCAGAGGCGCAGGAGCTTGCCTTCGCGCTTGCAACCGCCCTCGCCTATCTCCGCGCCATGGAGCAAGGCGGCATCGCGCTGGAAGATGCGCGAGGCCTGATCTATTTCCGGCTTGCCGCCGACCAGGACCAGCTCCTCACCATCGCCAAGTTCCGCGCAATCCGAAAGCTGTGGGCGCGCATCGAGGAGACCAGCGACCTCGGCGCCCGCCCGGCGTTCGTCGCCGCCGAGACCGCCTGGCGCATGATGACGAAGCGCGACCCGCACGGGAACATCGTCCGCGGCACCATCGGGGCGCTCGGCGCTGCGGTCGGCGGCGCCGATGCGGTGACGGTGATGCCGTTCAGCGCGGCGCTCGGGCTGCCCGATGCCTTCGCCCGCCGCATCGCCCGCAACACCCAAAGCATCCTCATCGAAGAAGCCAACATCCATCGCGTCGCCGATCCTGCCGCGGGTTCCGGCGCCATCGAGGCGCTCACCGATGCGCTGTGCGCGGTCGCCTGGGATCTATTCCAGGAGGTCGAGCGCCAGGGTGGGGCGGCGCGAGCGCTTGAAACCGGATCGATACAGCAGCACGTGGCCAAGGTCCGGGTTGCGCGCGAAACCGATATCGCCCGCCGGAAGGAATCGCTGGTCGGCACGAGCGACTTCCCCGATCTCGCCGAGAGTGAAGTCGCCGTGCTGGCGCTGCCGCGGCTGGCGCCCCTATCGACCGAGGACCGGGCGCTCGCTCCCATCAGGCTCGCCGAACCGTTCGAACGCCTGCGCGACCGCAGCGATCTCCACCTCGCCAAGCACGGCGCAAGACCGAAAGTCTTCCTCGCCTGTCTGGGAGGACCTGCGGATTTCAATGCGCGGGCAAGTTTCGCCAAGAGCCTGTTCGAGGCGGGCGGCATCGAGGCGGTGGAAGGAAATGGCGGCAACCTCGCCAAACGATTCAAAGAATCGGGAGCGAGGCTTGCCTGCCTCTGCTCCTCGGACAAGGTCTATGAGCGCGAGGGCGCCGAGGCCGCCAAAGCGCTGATTGAAGCGGGCGCGCGCCACGTCTACCTCGCAGGCAAGCCCGGGGCGCATCAGGCCGCATTCGAACGGGCCGGTATTGGCAGTTTCCTTCATCAGGGCTGTGATACGCTTCAAATCCTGAGCGCCGCCTATGACGAGATCTGATTGCCGATGACCCGCATCCCCTCCTTTGTCGAGGTGTCGTTCGACCAACCGAACGGCGCGCCCGTGCGTGCGACCGCCGAAGCCTGGCAGACGCCGGAAGGGATCGCGGTCAATCAGGCTTACGGGCCCAAGGACATAGCCGGGCTCGATTTCCTAGACGGCCTGCCGGGCGTGCCGCCTTATCTGCGCGGCCCCTACCCCACCATGTATGTGCAGAGACCCTGGACCGTCCGGCAATATTCCGGCTTCTCCACCGCCGAGGATTCCAACGCCTTCTACCGGCGGAACCTCGCCGCCGGCCAGCAAGGCGTCTCCATCGCCTTCGACCTCGCCACCCATCGCGGCTACGATTCCGAACATCCCCGCGGGACCGGCGATGTCGGCATGGCGGGCGTCGCCATCGACTCCATCTACGACATGCGCACCCTGTTCGACGGCATCCCCCTCGATCACGTCTCGGTCTCCATGACCATGAACGGCGCGGTGCTTCCCGTTCTTGCGCTGTTCATCGTCGCGGGCGAGGAGCAGGGCGTGCCGCCGGAGCAGCTTTCCGGCACGATCCAGAACGACATTCTCAAAGAGTTCATGGTGCGCAACACCTATATCTATCCACCCGCTCCCTCGATGCGCATCGTCTCCGACATCTTCGCCTACACCTCGAGGAAGATGCCGAAATTCAATTCGATCTCGATCTCCGGCTATCACATGCAGGAGGCGGGAGCGACCGCCGACCTCGAGCTCGCCTATACGCTGGCCGACGGGGTCGAATATGTGCGTGCCGGCGTGGCCGCGGGTCTCGAGATCGACTCCTTTGCTCCGCGGCTCTCCTTCTTCTGGGCGATCGGCATGAACTTCTTCATGGAGATCGCCAAGATGCGCGCCGCGCGCCTCTTGTGGGCGAAGCTGC
>JACMJU010000037.1 GCA_014380485.1 Methyloceanibacter sp. | reverse complement strand
TTCGGGCTTGCGAGCAGGAGACCTGCCGCCTTCTCGCGAGCGAGCCGTTCCACGTCGGCAACGATCGGCATCCAGCGCCCTTGGCCGGAGGTTTCGAGCAGCAGCGGGCGGGCGCCGAGCGCCTTCAGGATCTGGCGGTAGCAGGGATAGCCAGGCGAAGGCAGGCCAAGCACGTCGCCCGCGTCGAGAAGGGCAAGAAAGGCAAGCACGAACCCAGCCGAGGAGCCTGCTGTCACCACGACGCGCTCAGGCCGAACGGCCACCCCATCTCGCTCCTTTTTATAGCGGGCGATGCGTTCCCTGAGCGCCGGTAGACCGAGCGCTTCGGTATAGCCAAGCCGGTCGCTTGCCAACGCGTCCCGCGCCCGCTCGCGCGCGGCCCTCGGCGCGGGCGTGGCTGGCTGGCCCACTTCCATATGGATGATGTCCTCGCCGCTTGCTTGCCGCGCGTTCGCGTCGCCCATCACGTCCATGACGATGAAGGGATCGATGGCGCTCCGCTTGGAAAGCGCCCGCGGAAGTTTTTGGGGCTTCAGCCCGGTCGAGGGACGCTCATTCACGGCCATGGTCTCGCAGTTTCGTGATACTTTAGCGCGACGTGCTGTCACGTTCTCGCCGCATTCAAACGCCACTCAAGCGAAGATTGGCAAAGACGTAGTTTCAGGCGGTTAGCAACGTATCGCCAGCGCCGGATGACGGCGCGAAAACCGGCGCCTTTGCCCGGCGCGCGTTGAGCATATACGATCAAGCCGACCCATGCCCCTTCTGGCTCAAGCCCGAACCAACTCTGCGCCACGGCGGCTCCGTGCGGGTTTCGTCGGGGGGCTTGCCGCTGCCCTCATCACCTCGACCTCGGCGAACGCCGCTGGACTTATCCGCGACGCCGAAACGGAATCGCTGATCCGCCTCTACGCCAAGCCCATCTTCAACGCCGCCGGCCTCGGCTCGCAAGCGATCCGGATCCATCTCGTCAATGACCGCAACTTCAACGCCTTTGTCGTCGATGGGCATAACATGTTCATGCATGCCGGCACGCTGATGAACGCCAAGACGCCCAATCAGGTGATCGGGGTCATCGCCCATGAGAGCGGTCATATTACCGGCGGCCATCTCGCCCGGCTTCGCACGCAGGTCTCGCGGGCAAAATCGGCGGCGCTCATGCTCCAGATCCTTGGCGTTGCCGCCATGGCGGCGGGCGCGCTCGCCGGCGCCCCCGACATCGGACAGGCTGGAATGGGGGTGGCCTATGGGGGGCAGGATGCGGCGTTGCGCACTTTGCTCGCCTACCGCCAGACCGAGGAATCATCGGCCGATCAGGCAGCCGTCACCTTCCTCAATGCCACCAAGCAGTCCGGGCGCGGCATGATCGAGACGTTCGACTTCATGGCGAGCAAGCTCGTCGGTATCCAGGGCATCAATCCTTACCTGCAGAGCCACCCGATGCCGCAGCAGCGCCTGGTGCAGCTCAGGGAACTCGTCACGTCGAGCCCCTACTACGACAATGCCGACGCGCCTGAGCTGCAGTTCCGGCACGACTTGATGAAGGGGAAGCTGTTCGGCTTTCTCGATGAGCCGCAGGCCGTATTCAATCGCTATCCGCAGACCGATCAGAGCCTGCCCGCGCTTTATGCAAGAGCGATCGCCACCTACCGCCAATCCGGAGTGAAGGTCGCCATGCCGCAGATCGACGCGCTGATCGCCGCCAAGCCCGACTGGCCCTATTTCTACGAGATCAAGGGCCAATTCCTGTTCGAAAGCGGCAGCGCGGCCGCCGCGGTTCCCCCTCTCCGCGAGGCGGTCAGGTTGAGCCCAAACGAGCCGCTCCTCCGCGTCATGCTGGGCCAGGCGCTGCTCGGCGCGAACAATAAGAAGCTCGTCGACGAGGCGATCACCAATCTGCGCACGGCGCTTGCGCGCGAGGACACTTCGGCAATAGGTTACCGCCAGCTCGCCGCGGCCTATGCCCGCAAGGCCGAGGCGGCGCAAGCTGCCGGCGCCAAGAAGCAATATATGGCGCAAGCCGGGCTTGCATCGGCCGAAGCCTATTTCTATGAAGGGCAGCTAAAGCTTGCCAAGCAGCAAGCCAAGCGCGCCAAAGCCGGGTTCGTCGACGGCACACCGAACTGGATCAGGGCCGACGATATCCTGGCTTTCCAAATCCCGCGAACCAACTGACCTTAGCCCCCGGAGATCTCGCATGACCCTCAAGACAGGCTTCGCCACCGCCCTGGTGGCTGCCGTCGTGGCTGCCCTTGTGACTGCCGCCACCGTCGTCGTCATATGGCGCATGGCGCCGGGCGTGGTCGATGCTCCCGGGCTCGAGGAGAAGAAGATCGTCGACATCGTCCACAACTATCTCACCAAGAATCCCGAAATCCTGGTGGAGATGACCGGCGAGCTCGACAAGCGCCAGCAAGCCGAGCAGGCCGCGCAGCAGCAAAAGGTCATCAGCGACAACGCGGAAGCCATCTTCCGCTCGCCGCTTGACTATGCCGGCGGCAACCCCAATGGCGATGTGAGCGTGGTCGAGTTCTTCGACTACAATTGCGGCTTCTGCCGCCGGGCGCTGCCTGATCTGGTCAAGCTGATGGACACCGACGACAAGGTGCGCGTCGTGTTCAAGGAGCTGCCCATTTTCGGCGACGAGTCGGAGGGGGCTGCCAGGGGCGCGCTCGCCGCCGGCAAGCAGGGCAAATATTTCGAAATGCATCAGAAGCTGTTCGCGGAGCCCGACAAGGCCGACAAGGACAAGGCCGTGCGTATTGCGAGCGAGCTTGGCCTCGACGTCCCACAGTTCGAAAAGGACATGGAGGACCCCTCCGTCCAGCAGGCGCTCGATGAGGCAAAGGAGCTTGCCCAGAAGCTGGGGCTGCAAGGGACGCCGCTCTATTTGATCGGCGATCGCATAGTGCCGGGTGCGCCCGACGACCTCTACGACCAGTTGACCGCCAAAGTCGCCGAGGTGCGCGAGAAGGGCTGCAAGGCCACGTGCTGAGCGGCCCTCGTAAGGGAAGAACCGCCTCCCCGTCCCTGCGGCTCATTTTGCCGAACGTCGGAAAAGCTGATAAAGGGGCCCGTTCCTCCGCTGGGGGCCAGCGCGCGGCGAGCCGCGCGCACCCGGCATCATCAGGCGTTCTCTAGCCGCCATGGCCAAACCGATTTACGTCTTGAACGGCCCCAATCTCAACCTGCTTGGGGACCGGGAGCCGGAGGTCTATGGCCGGGAGACGCTCGATGATTTGCGGGCACGATGCGAGCGGAAGGCCGCCGCGCTAGGATTTTCGCTAGAGTTTCGCCAGAGCAACCATGAGGGCGAGTTGGTGGCATGGATCCAGGAAGCAAGGACAAAGGCTGCGGGGCTGGTCATCAATGCCGGAGCCTTCACCCATACCTCGATCGCCATGCTCGATGCGCTGCTGGCTTGCCCTATCCCCTCGGTCGAGGTGCATCTGTCGAACATTTTCACCCGCGAGCCGTTTCGCCATCATTCATATATCTCCAAGGCCGTGAGGGGTGTGATCTGCGGCTTCGGGGCGATAGGCTACGAGCTTGCGATCGAGGCGCTGGCCGCCACGATCGCTACGGCCAAGTCGAAGTGATGGCGGAAGGGAGAGGGCGCCGCCCATGACCCAAAAAGGGGGCAACTTCGACAAGGACTTGATCCGCGAGCTCGCGGCGCTCCTCGAGGAGACCGGTCTCACCGAGATCGAGGTCGAGCACGAGGGGAGACGGATCAGGGTCGCGCGTGGGGTGAACCTTACGGCCACACTCACCACCGACGGCCCCCAGTCCGAACCGCGAGAGAGCACGCGGGCGGCGAAACGGACATCAAACCAGACCGAGGAATTCATCGTCCATCCCGGCACGGTGACCTCGCCGATGGTGGGCACCGCCTATCGCTCAGCCGAGCCGGGCGCCCCGCCATTCGTCGAGATCGGCTCGAAGGTCACCGCCGGGCAGACGCTCATCATCATCGAAGCCATGAAGACCATGAACCAGATCCCCTCCCCCCGCGCCGGCACCGTCATCGCCATTCTCGTCGAGGACGGCCAGCCGGTCGAATACGGCGAGCCGCTGGCGGTGATCGAGCTACGCTAGCCGGGCCGCGATGTTCGACAAAATCCTGATTGCCAACCGGGGAGAGATCGCGCTTCGCGTCGAACGCGCCTGCAAGGAGCTCGGTATCGCCACCGTCGCGGTGCACTCCACCGCCGACGCCGACGCCATGCATGTGCGCCTTGCCGACGAAAGCGTGTGCATCGGCGCGGCCCCGGCCAAGGACAGCTATCTCAATATCCCGGCCATCGTCGCCGCCTGCGAGATCACCGGCGCGGACGCGGTGCATCCCGGCTACGGTTTCCTCGCCGAGAATGCCAGGTTCGCGGAGATCCTCGAGGAGCACGAGCTCACCTTTATCGGGCCTTCCGCCGAGCATGTCAGGCTCATGGGGGACAAGATCAGGGCGAAGGAGACCGCGCGTGCACTCGGCATCCCCGTAGTGCCGGGCTCAGGCCCGGTCGACGATTTCGAGGAGGCCAAGGCTTTCGCCCGCGACATCGGCTATCCGGTGCTGGTCAAGGCGGCGGCCGGCGGCGGCGGGCGCGGCATGAAGCTGGCGCTGTTCGAGAACGAGCTTGAGCCCGCGCTCATGACCGCACGCAACGAGGCTAAGGCCGCCTTTGGCGACGATACCGTGTATCTCGAGAAATACCTCGCCCATCCCCGCCATATCGAGGTGCAGGTGCTGGCCGACGGCCAGGGCAACGCCATCCATCTCGGCGAACGCGACTGCTCGTTGCAACGCCGCCACCAGAAGCTCTGGGAGGAGGCCCCCTCGCCTGCCCTCAATGAGAACGAGCGGATCCGCATCGGGGAGACGGTGGCCGAGGCGATGCGAGCATTGAACTATCGCGGCGTCGGGACCGTGGAGTTCCTCTACGAGGGAGGCGAGTTCTACTTCATCGAGATGAACACCCGGCTCCAGGTCGAGCACACGGTCACCGAGATGATCACCGGGCTCGACCTCGTCATCGAGCAGATCAGGATCGCGGCGGGTGCGCCGCTTTCGCTCCGCCAGGAGGACGTCCGTTTCAACGGCCATTCCATCGAATGCCGCATCAACGCGGAAAACCCGCACACCTTCAGGCCGTCGCCGGGAACGATCACGCATTTTCACACGCCGGGCGGCCTCGGCGTCAGGGTCGATTCCGGCGCTTACGCGGGCTACACCATTCCCCCCTACTATGACAGTCTGATCGGCAAGCTTATCGTGCATGCCCGCACCCGCAACGAATGCCTGATGCGGCTCAAGCGGGCGCTTGGAGAGTTCGTGGTCGATGGCATCGAGACCACCATCCCCCTGTTCACATCGCTCATCTCAGAGCCCGATATCGTCGACGGCAATTACGATATTCATTGGCTCGAAAACCACCTCGCCAAGCTAGGCACCCGTGGATAGATCCCATGACCTCCATCGACGACGTCATGATCGAGATCACGCCGCAGGTACTTCTTAAAGCCTATGCCTGCGGCATCTTTCCCATGGCCGAGAGCGCAGAGGACAACGCGCTCTATTGGATCGAGCCGGAGCGCCGCGGGATCCTGCCGCTCGACCGCATGCATATTCCGAAGCGTCTTGCCCGTACCATTCGCAGCGGCGGCTTCGAGGTGAAGATCGACCGCAACTTCGAGGCGGTCATCGACGGCTGCGCGGCGCCCCGCTCAGGCAGGCGCTCCACCTGGATCAACGGGCGCATCAGAGGCCTCTATCGCGAGCTGTTCGCGCTCGGCCATTGCCACACGGTCGAGGTCTGGCAGGACGGCGCGCTTATCGGCGGGCTTTACGGCGTGCATCTCGGCCGCGTCTTTTTCGGCGAGAGCATGTTCTCAAGAGCCCGCGACGCGAGCAAGATCGCTCTCGTCTATCTCGTGGCGAGATTGAAGTATGGGGGATTCACCCTGCTCGACACCCAGTTCGTCACCGGGCATCTGGCGCGCTTCGGCGCGATCGAGGTGAGCCGGGACGAGTTTCAGCGATTCCTGGAAGCGGCGTTGGGCGGTGGCGGCACCGCCCACGGAAGTGGCTCAGGCGGCGCTTCGGGGGCTTCGGCGGCCTCGGGTGGCGC
>JACMJU010000036.1 GCA_014380485.1 Methyloceanibacter sp. | reverse complement strand
GCGGCCGTCGCCGCCGGCGCTTGCCCGGTGGCAGGTTGGGCGTCCCCCTGCGGCGTCCCGTCCTCGGCGGCGAGCGCGAACGCGCCTGAGGCAACCAGGGCCATGGCGGCGGCGAGAAGGCTCAGAGCGTGTCTCATTCTTTCCGACTCAGTCCTCCGGGGTAGGGCGGGGAGTATGATCCGCCGCCGAAGCGGCTGTCCAGCCGGGCCGACGCGGAAGACGGCTAGCTTCCGCCATCGAGCGCGGCGACGATGGCCTCGCCCATCGCGCGCGTGCCCACGGTGCGGCAGCCGTCCTGTTTGATATCGGCGGTCCGCAGGCCCTGGTCGAGCACGCGCGCGATGGCTGCGTCGATCCGGTCGGCGGTCTCGCCGAGGAAGAAGGAGTAGCGCAGACACATGGCGAGGCTGGCAATGGTGGCGATGGGGTTGGCAACGCCCTGACCGGCGATATCGGGCGCCGAGCCGTGCACCGGCTCGTAGAGCGCGTGCCGATGGCCGCGCTCGTCGGCCGCGCCGAGCGAAGCCGAGGGCAACATGCCGAGCGAGCCGGTGAGCATGGCGGCCTCGTCCGACAGCATGTCGCCGAACAGATTGTCGGTGACGATCACGTCGAACTGCTTCGGCGCGCGCACGAGCTGCATGGCGCAATTGTCGGCAAGGATGTGGTGGAGCGTCACGTCGCCATAGCGCTCCTTGTGGATTTTGGTGACGACCTCGTTCCACAGCACGCCGGTCTTCATGACGTTGCGTTTCTCGGCCGAGTGCACCAACCGCTTGCGCTCGCGGGCGAGATCGAAGGCGACGGTGGCGATGCGCTCGATTTCGTAAGTCTCGTAGACCTGCGTATCGATGGCGCGCTTCTGGCCGTTGCCGATATCGCTGATGGTCTTGGGCTCGCCGAAATAGACCCCGCCGGTCAGCTCGCGCACGATCATGATGTCGAGCCCGTCGACGCGGTCGCGCTTGAGCGAGGAGGCGTCGGCGAGTGCGGTATAGCAGATGGCGGGACGGAGATTGGCGAAGAGCTCGAGGTCCTTGCGGAGCCGCAGCAGCCCCGCCTCCGGGCGCTGGTCGTACGGCACGCCATCCCATTTGGGACCGCCCACGGCGCCGAGCATGACGGCATCGGCGGCAAGCGCGCGGTCCATGGTCGCGTTCGAGATCGCCTGGCCATGGGCGTCGTGGGCGCACCCGCCGACCAGATCGGTCTCGGTCTCGATCGAGGCGAGGCCCCTTCCGTTCATCCAGGCGACGATGCGCTCGGCCTCGCCCATCACCTCGGGGCCGATGCCGTCGCCGGGAAGCAGCAAGAGCTTATAGGTTGTCATGCCCCGTTCCTGTGATAGGTCCTAGCGGCCTTGCCTAAAGGGAGTGCGAAATGCTGACAAGAGCGGTCTTGGCGTTGGTGCTGATTTGTGGAGCGGCGGCGGCCGCGACAGCCGGGGACACCAAGGTCCTGGCGCTCGGGCTTTCCGACCACGAGGTCACGCCGGAGGCGTTGGAGACGGGCGCGGCGCTGCCCGTGCCGCGTTTCAACAGCCCGGCCATCGCCTATGTCTGGGCGGCCGAGCTGAAGAAGGGGGACAGCGTCGAGATCGCACTCGTGAACCAGGACAAGCCCCTGCTCAGCAATAGCGAGACGCTGGCCGAGGATCGGGCGCGCTATCTGCTACAAGCGGGCAAGCGCGGCGTTCCCGCCGGGGGCTGGCCGGAAGGCAGCTACCACGCCGCGCTCAAGATCACCCGCGACGGCAAGGCGCTCATCGAGCAGACCTCGCCGCCGGTCCCGTTCGAGTAGGAGGAGCTTTACTCACGCCTCTTTTTTGCCGCTCTCCCCTTGAGGGAGAGCACACGCGCGCCGTTTGGCGCGCGGTGAGGGGTCAGCGGCGAAGACCGCGTCAAAAAGACTCACCCCTCACCCTTCCCGCCATTCGCCGCGCTTCGCGTGGCCTGGGCGGGAAGCCCTCTCCCTCAAGGGGAGAGGGGGAATGTTATTGTGACGGCAACACCGGCCAAGCAATGCGGGCATCAGGCCCAGGGGCGCTCGAGGCGGGCCCTTTTTTCGAACGCGTCGATGGCGTCGGCCTTCTCCAGGGTCAGGCCGATATCGTCGAGACCTTCAATCAGGCAGCGCTTGCGGAAGGGGTCGATGTCGAAACGGATCGCGCCGCCGTCAGGCCCTCTGATCTCCTGAGCGGGAAGGTCTATGGTCAGCGTGGCGTTGGCGCCGCGCGCGGCATCGTCGATGACTTTGTCGATCTCCGCTTGCGGCAGGGTGATGGGGAGAATGCCGTTCTTGAAGCAGTTGTTATAGAAGATGTCGGCGAAGGACGGCGCGATCAGGCAAGTGATGCCGAAATCGAGCAGCGCCCAGGGCGCATGCTCGCGGGAGGAGCCGCAGCCGAAATTCTCGCCGGTGATGAGGATCTTCGCTTGCGTGTAAGGCGGCTTGTGCAGGACGAAGTCGGGAAGGGCATGGCCCTTCTCGTCGTAGCGCAGATCGGCGAACAGGCCTTTGCTCAATCCCGTGCGCTTGATGGTCTTGAGATATTGCTTGGGGATGATCATGTCGGTGTCGACATTGATCATGGGCAGATGGGCGGCGATCCCCGTCAGCGTGGTGAATTTCTGCATAGGCACCTCATGCGATGGGCTTATGTAGCCTCGAGCGGTTGCGCTTTCCAGCTTTTCAGGCCGGGGCGCTGAGACTAAGGTCCGCCAGAAAGAGCGCGGGATGAGGGATTGGACATGGCGGGAACGGTGATTTACCAGGCGCATCCGGCCATGTTCCGGGCCCATCCCTTCTGGTTCATCCTGTCGGTCTTGCTGATCGCCGCTTTCGGCATCGGTATCCTCATTCTGATCTATTGGTACATCCAGACGCGCGCCACCGCGCTGACCGTCACCGACAGCGATCTCATGTACGAGCGAGGAATCTTAAGCAAAGAGCGCACCTCGGTATCGATCAACCACGTCCGGTCCGTGAATGTAGTGCAAAGCTTCGTCAATCGCATTCTCGGGGTCGGAACCATCCAAATCTCCACGGCAGGCGACGAGCCCGAGTTCACCATCGCCGACATGCCCGATCCGCATGTGATCAGGGAGGCGATCGCCAAGGCTCAGGAGATGCGCGAGGATCGCAACTGAGCGGCGGTGAGGATCAAGACGCGATGCCAGGCCCGAGCGACAGGCGCGAACGCAACGAGGCGCTCCGGTTGTTCATAGCCGCGACCGCCGGGATCCTGCTGCTCATCATTATCGGCGGCGCCGGTCTCTATTACCTGGTTGGGCTCGGCGATGCCGATCCGTTCTCGGAAGGATTGGGGCTCAAGAACGCGGCGCTGATCTCCTTCGGCGTCTCTTTCGCCGTCATTCTGGTCATGGCCGTCGTCTCGGGCGGCGACGCCATCTTCGGCGAGCTGCCTTTCACCATTCTCGGCTTCCTGATCTTCTTCGTGATTTTCTGGCTGATGATCGCCTGGATATTCTGAGATGGTCTGACCCGGAGCTACTGGGCGGGCGCCAAGGTCTGCGGCTTGGGCGCGAAGGCCGGAGCCCGCGCTTGCTGGCCCGCGCCCTCGATCAGCTGACGGTAGTATTTGCGCATGGCCTCGCAACGTTGCGGGCCGGGCGGGTGAACCGAGTCGCCTTTCAGCTGCGAGATGAAGACGCAGATGTCCTCCATGCCTTGGGCGTCGAGCCAACCCCACTTGACGCCGCGCCGAATGGCGAAGAGGTCGGCCTTGCCCTCGTCGGCGCCTTCGAACTGATGCCCGCATTCATGCGAATAGATGTAGAGCTTCACCTGGGTCGAGAGCCCGCTGATCTTCTTGGTGTTGAGGATCAGGAAACCCGGAAAGGCGCCGCCCCAACTGTCGAAATTAGGATTCAGCACCGTCGGCCGCTTGCCACAATTGACGGCCTTGCCGTCGAGCTTGAGCTGGCCATGGCCGATGACCGTGCCGTCGGGACCGATCTGCTTCAGGTAGTCCTCGAGGCTTGGGCCGGAGGTCGTTGACCCCTCCTTCCCCGACCATTCTTGGGCATTACCGATGAGCGGATAGGCCGCGCAAAGCGCGATGCCCACGGCGCCACACAGCGCCACCCCCCAACTTAGCCGTCTGTTCCTCATGGTGAGTCGCACTCTAAGGCTCCGGTGAAGCCCGCGCAATTGCCGCGAAATGTCTCATCTCGGCTCGTCTTTGGCGGTGACGCCGCTCTTCCTGGCGAAGCATTGTCTCAGTTCTTCGCAGCGCCGTTCGGAATCGGCGTGAAGCGCACCATGGCCGGAAATATTGAACACCGCGCAAATATCGTCGAGGGCTTCGTCGCTGAGCCAGCCCTCGCGCCTTGCCCGTCTCACCGCATAGCAATCGGCGGCCCTTTCGCTCGATCCATACAGAATATGTCCGCATTCGTGATAGTAGATCAGCCATTGCACCGGGCGCGGCAGATCGTTCAGCGCCTCCATGTTCAGCATGATGACCGTGGAGGACACGGCGAAGCCTTCGAAATCGCGAAGCAGGGTCGCGGTCTTGCCGCAAGAGAGCTTCCGGCCCGCGACCACGAGCCGGCCCGGCGCCACGAGCCTGCCCTGTTCGAGCGCGGCGGCGCCGTGCTTGAGCGGGCTCGCAGGTGCGAGGAGGAGGAGCGCGAGCCCCGTCATGAGAAGGGCAGCCAATCGCATTATCGTTCCCTCTGCTGCCCGTTCCCCTGCCGCGCCCCGCAGTCTGCGAGGGGGGAGCGCGAGCGTCAACGCCAAATCGCTGCAGTGGTGCCCTTAACCGACGGCCTCGGCCTCGATACGCTCCATGTCGGCGTCCGACAGGCCGAAATGATGGCCGATCTCATGCACCAGGACATGGGTGAGAATGGCGCCGAGCGTCTCCTCGTGCTCGGCCCAATAATCGATAATCGGACGCCGGTAGAGGAACACCATGTCGGGGACCGGGGTCACGTCGGACACGCTCTTTCTGGCGAGATCGATCCCGGAATAGAGGCCGAGCAGGTCGAACGGCGATTCGATCCCGAGTGAATCGAGCACCTCGTCGGTCGGAAAGTCCTCGACGCGGATGAGGAGATCGCCGGTGAGCGCGCGGAAGCGCGCGGGCAGGCGGGAATAGGCGTCGTCGGCGATGGCCTCGAGCTCGGCGAGGCTCGGCGCTTCCAGTCTCTTCCACTCGATCATGCTTTTCGCCATCGCGGCCCGCGACTCCCAAACTGAACGGCATATGAATGTAGCGATCAGACCCGGTTCAGGCCACTCGCGTCACCTTCGCCGCCAAGACCCGAACCCGCGCTCCTGCGGGCCCGGTTGAGCAGAAGGGGTATCAGCATGATGAGAAAGAACCTGGTTGCGGCATTGGGATTCGTCGGCGCGCTCGCCGCCGGGACAGCCGGCGGATCGGCCCCCGCCACGGCAGGCTACGCCTGTGGACCTTGGAACAATTGGTGCCGCCCGGTGTGCGGACCGTGGAACGGATGGTGCGCCGGATATTTCCGCTATCCCGGTTATGGTTTCAAGTTCGGCTATGGCGGCCCGAAATATCGGGGCGGCTATGCCTACCGCCATGGGCAGCATGGCAATTGGAACGGAAACCGCGGCGACGGCCATTACGACCGAGACCGCTGGAACGGAAACCGCGGCGGCGGCCATTACGACCGAGACGACTGACGGACCTCCCTTCGCACGGGAGAGTCCCTCCCTCTCTCCCGCGCACCGGCACGTCATTCTCGAAGGACGCGCGCGCGTTCCCCCCACGCGGCCCGTTCCAGGGGATGACGTGTCCGGCGTCTAATGGAAATTGCGAATATCGACGAAGCGGCCGGCGATCGCGGCAGCGGCCGCCATTTGCGGCGAAACCAGATGAGTGCGGCCGAGCCGCCCTTGGCGGCCCTCGAAATTGCGGTTCGAGGTCGAGGCGCAACGCTCGCGCGGCGCCAATTGGTCGGGGTTCATGCCGAGACACATCGAGCAGCCGGGCTCGCGCCACTCGAAGCCGGCGTCCTTGAAGATCTTGTCGAGTCCCTCGGCCTCGGCCTGCGCCTTTACCAGGCCCGAGCCAGGCACGATCATAGCGCGGATGTTGGCGTTGACCTTGCGGCCCTCGACCACTTTCGCCACTTCGCGCAAATCCTCGATGCGGCCATTGGTGCAAGAGCCGATGAACACCCGGTCGAGCGCGATGTCGGTCATCTTCTCGCCGCCGCTGAGACCCATATAATCGAGCGAGCGCTCGGCCGCGCGCCGCTTGGTATCGTCCTGGATCTCGGCGGGGATGGGCACGCGTCCGGTAACCGACACCACCTGCTCGGGGCTGGTGCCCCAGGTGACGAGCGGCGGCAGATTTTCGGCATGAAGGATGACCTCGCGGTCGAAGGAAGCGCCCTCGTCGGAATAGAGCCGCTCCCAATCGCGCTGCGCGAGCTCGAAGGCGCCGGCCTTGGGCGCACGCGGGCGTCCCTTGATGTAGTCGAAGGTCTTGGCGTCGGGCGCGATCAGGCCGGCGCGGGCGCCACCCTCGATCGACATATTGCAGATGGTCATGCGCCCTTCCATGGAGAGCGTGCGAACGGCCTCGCCGGAATATTCGATGACATGGCCGGTGCCGCCGGCGGTGCCGATCTCGCCGATGATGGCGAGAATGATGTCCTTGGCGGTGACGCCTTGGTGAAGCGCGCCGTCGACGCGCACCCGCATGTTTTTCGCCTTCTGCTGGATCAGCGTTTGGGTGGCGAGCACATGCTCAACTTCGCTCGTGCCGATGCCGTGGGCGAGCGCGCCGAAGGCACCGTGGGTCGAAGTATGGCTGTCGCCGCAAACGATGGTGGTGCCGGGCAGCGTGAAGCCCTGCTCGGGGCCGACCACATGCACGATGCCCTGGCGGCGGTCGCGCTCGTGGTAATACTCGATGCCGAACTCGCGTGCGTTCTCGGCGAGCGTCGCGATCTGGAGCGCGGATTCCGGGTCGTCGATCCCGTGTGAGCGGTCGGTGGTCGGCACGTTGTGATCGACCACGGCCAGCGTCTTCTCGGGCGCGCGCACCTTCCGCCCCGCCATGCGGAGGCCCTCGAAGGCCTGCGGGCTCGTCACCTCATGCACCAGATGGCGGTCGACATAGAGGAGGCAGGTGCCGTCAGGCGCCTCATGCACGAGATGGGCGTCCCAGATCTTGTCGTAGAGGGTACGGGTCTTGGCCATTTCGGGTCTGGGTCGGGAAAGCGGAACTCCCCCTCAAATAGCGCCTTCGCCCGCGGTTTACAAACGCCGGGAGCGCCGCCCCAACCTTGGGCGCCTTGGGCGGGCAGGGAGGTCGGCGCAGGCGCTCTGCCGGGATTGGGACCTAACCCTTTTTGGACTTTTTGGCGGGTTTGGCCTTGCCCCCTTTGGCCTTAGGGGCCTTCTCGGCCTTGGCCTTGGGCTTGGCTTTACCCTCAGTCTCCGCGCCTTCGGCTTCTTCCTCCTCCTCGGCGGGAACCTCGTCGGCGGTCGTCTCGGCCATCAGCTCGACCGATTTCGCGACCCAATCGTCATGCTCGATGGCGCCGTTAAGGGACAGTTCCTCGTCGAGCCAGGCGATCTCGTCATCACTGAGATTGGCGATCTGCTCGAACTTGATCAGGCCGAGCTGGTTGAGCTTTTTCTCGCGTTCGTCCGTGACACCGGCGATCAGCTTGAGATCGTCGGGCTCGCCCTTCGGCCTCTTGAAACCCTTGAAAACCTCGGCCTTCTTGCCGCGGACTTCTTGACGCTCGGCGATACGAGCCGCCTTGCCGCGCAGGCCGCGCAAATAATAGAGCTTGGCGCGGCGCACCCGGCCTCTCCGCACCACCTCGATCGATTCGATCAGCGGCGAATGGACCGGGAAGACGCGCTCGACGCCCTCGCCATAGGAGATCTTGCGTACGGTGAAATTCTCGTTCACCCCGCCGCCCGCGCGCCCGATGCACACGCCCTCATAGGCCTGCACGCGCGCGCGTTCCCCCTCGACCACCTTCACGTTTACGCGCAACGTGTCGCCAGGACCGAATTCGGGAACTTTGCGCTTCTTGGCGAGCGCGGCAGCCTGCTCTTTTTCGAGCTGCTCGATGATATTCATAGCCAATACCTTTCGGTGGGCGCCTGCCTTGGCTCAAAGCCTTCCGGCGAACGCCATTCTTTTTGATTGATCCTTCAGTGGTGACGCGCGGGGCTGGGAAGAGCTTGCGCGAGCCGCTTCCTAGCCCAGCTTTCCGCCCTTGTCGATGGATTTGCGAGGGGCACGCGGCCCGGTCCGACGTCGATCAAGGTTTGCCCTTGGCGCGGCGCTGCCACAAATCGGGACGGCGCTCCTTGGTCAGGCGTTCCGCCTGTTCGCGCCGCCATTCGGCAATTTTCTTGTGATCGCCGGAGAGCAGCACTTCGGGGATTGCGCGGCCCTCCCAGTCGCGCGGCCGCGTGTAGTGCGGATATTCGAGGAGATCGGTGGCGAAGCTTTCCTCGGCGAGCGAGCCTTCGTTGCCAGCGACGCCGGGCAGCAGCCGCACGCAGGCGTCGATCAGCACCTGCGCGGCAAGCTCCCCGCCCGACAGCACGTAATCGCCGATGGACACCTCCTCGATGTCACGCGCATCGAGCACGCGCTGGTCGATGCCCTCGAAGCGGCCGCAGAGCAAGATCGCGCCCGGACCTTGAGCAAGCTCGCGCACGCGGGCCTGCGCGAGGGGGCGCCCGCGC
>JACMJU010000035.1 GCA_014380485.1 Methyloceanibacter sp. | reverse complement strand
GCCGCGGCGAGGCGGAGGCCAGCACGAGCTTCGGCCGGAAGGCGCTTGCGGGCGCCCCGGGGCGCCTTGCGCGGGCAGACTGAGGCGGCCGAGCCCTCCCCTTGTTAGGCTCAGGCCTCGCCTGCCCGGTCTTGGCGGAATCGGCCCGCCAAAACATGAGCTTGCTACTTAAACCGGTAAGTGATCCGACCTTTAGTGAGATCATAGGGTGTCATCTCGACCAGAACCTTGTCGCCCGCAAGCACCCTGATACGGTTCTTGCGCATTCGTCCCGCCGTATGGGCGATGATCTCGTGTTCGTTCTCGAGCTTCACCCTGAAGGTGGCGTTGGGGAGCAGTTCCGTCACCACTCCCGGAAATTCCAGCATTTCTTCCTTCGCCATAAGGCCCCTTCCCACGAAGTTCGGCGGAGAATGGTCGGGGTTGGCGGCAAAATCAAGGACGATTCGGCCTCTCGCTAGACCCCTCTGAGCCCCGGCCGCATCGCCGGGGCTCTTTCGTCTGGCAGCACGCGCGATGCCTCAACCCTTCCAGTGGAGCGCGCAGAGCAACGTGAACAGGCGCCTCGCGGTCGTAACATCGACGGCGATCTTGCCCTTGAGTCGTTCTTGCAGGAGGCGGCTGCCTTCGTCGTGCAAGCCCCGCCGTCCCATGTCGATGGCCTCGATCCGCGAGGCGGGCTGCGTCTTGATCGCCCGGAAGTAGCTGTCGCAAATCAGGAAGTAGTCCTTGACGATGCGGCGGAAGGGCGACAGCGACAGCATCACATGCTGGATCGGGGCGCGCGTCTCGTCGCCCACGGTGAAGACCAGGCGGTTCTCGGCGAGCGAGAGGCGGAGCGTATAGGGACCGGAATCGTGGGTCTCGAGCGCGAACCGGTTGTTCTCCAGAAGATCGAAGATCGCGACCTCGCGCTCATGCTCGACCTCGGCAGTGTTGCGGCCGATCGAGGCCTCGTCCAGCGTCACCTCGATGAGGCGCGCCTGCTCCGGCCATACTTTGAGCGCCTCGGTCTCGTCCTCCTCAGTCATGGTCTAGTCTCTGACGTTGAGCCTGATGGCGACGGAGCGGCGATGGGCGTCGAGGCCTTCGGCCTCCGCAAGGATCATCGCCGCAGGTCCGAGCGCGGCGAGGCTGCCCGCGTCGAGCTTGAGGATCGAGCTGCGCTTCATGAAATCGAGCACCGAGAGGCCCGAGGCGAAACGCGCGCTTCGCGCCGTCGGCAGCACGTGGTTCGAGCCCGCGACATAATCGCCGATCACCTCGGGTGTGAAGCGGCCGATGAAGATGGCGCCGGCATTGGTGACGCGCAACGCGAGCGCGTCGGCGTCACGTGTCGCGATCTCGAGATGCTCGGGCGCGAGCCGGTCGGTGATGGCGGGCGCCTCGTCGAGATGCTTGACCACGATGACGGCGCCGAAATCCCGCCAGCTCGCGCGCGCGGTCTCGGCGCGGGGCAAGAGGGCAAGCTCGGCCTCGACCGCGCTCTCGACGTCGCGGGCGAAGGCGGGATCGTCGGTGATGAGAATGGCTTGGGCAGCCTCGTCGTGCTCGGCCTGGGCGAGCAGGTCGGACGCGATCCAGGCCGGATCGTTGTCACCGTCGGCGATCACCACCACCTCGGAGGGACCCGCCACCATGTCGATGCCGACGACGCCATAGACCTGGCGCTTGGCCGCCGCAACGTAGGCATTGCCGGGGCCGACGATCTTGACCACAGGCGGGATGGTCTCGGTGCCGAAAGCGAGCGCGGCGATGGCCTGGGCCCCGCCGATGCGATAGATCTCGTGTACGCCGGCAAGCTCGGCCGCCACCAGCACCAGCGGATTGAGCGCGCCTTTAAGCGCCGGCACCGTCATGACGATGCGGGGCACGCCCGCGACCTTGGCCGGCACCGCATTCATCAACACCGAGCTTGGATAGCTTGCCGTACCGCCGGGGACGTAGAGCCCGGCGGAAGCGACGGCCGTCCACCGCGTGCCGAGTTCGACCCCGAGACGGTCTTTATAGCGGTCGTCTTTGGGGCGCTGCCTCTCGTGGTGGTCTAGGATGCGATCATGGGCGAGATGCAGCGCCGCGAGCGTGCGCTCGTCCACTTGCGTCCGGGCCGCAGCGATCTCGGCCGCGCTCACCTTGATCCCGGTTTTGGCGAGATCGAGACCGTCATAGGCGAGCGTCAGCGCGACGAGCGCGCGGTCGCCCTCGGCGCGCACCCGCGCGATGATGGCGGCGACCTTGTCGTTGACGTCTTCGGCCTGCTCGCGCTTCTGCCCGAGCAGCGCCTTGAATCCGTCCTCGAAATTGCGGTCGGCGGTTGCGAGCCAGGCGGCCATGGGAGTCTAGCGGCTCAAGAGCCCGTGCCGGGCGCGCCGCCCGCACCGGGCTCGCTGCCGGCGATGGGCTTGCTGCCCGGCTCATCGCCCGGATGCGCAGGTTTCGAGCGCGTTCGCCATTCAGGACCGAGATCGCGGAGCTCGGCCTCGATACATTCCACTTCGAGCCTGATCGAGGCGTCGCCGGAGAAGGTGAGCGTGATATGGCCGCCCGGGGCTTCCGCCGGCGTGAAACTGACGGCGAGCAGAGACAACACGCGCTCGCCCGCACGGGGCTTCACATTCTTGAGTTGGGCGTTGAACACCCGATCGAAGCGCAGCCCGGTGCGCCGCCGCCGGTAGTCCCTGCCGTCCTTGGCCGCCTTCTCCCACTCGAAGCGGTTGAGCGTGGCGGCAAAGCGCTTCTGCCCCGGCACATAGGTCATGTCGGCAACGCGGATCACCGCGTCCTGAAGCAGCGAGGACAGGACCGCGAGGTCTTCCTCGTCGAGCGCGATAAGTTTTAACGGTTCCATAGGCTGCGGCACGGCTCCTTGGGCTCGACGTAGCACGGCTCAGGGGTGACATGAAACCGTCAACTTGGGAGCGGGCCGAGGTCGAAACCGTAACTGAGGATTAGTTCGCCAGCCGCTCGATCTGGGCGCCGCATTGGCTGAGCTTCTCCTCGATCCGCTCGAAACCGCGGTCGAGGTGATAGACCCGCCCGATCGTGGTCTCCCCTTGGGCGGCGAGGCCGGCGATGATGAGCGAGACCGAGGCCCTGAGATCCGTCGCCATGACCGGCGCGCCCCGCAGGCCGCTGACGCCGGTGACGAGCGCGGTGTCGCCCTTAAGCTCGATGTTGGCGCCGAGCCGCGCTAGTTCCTGCACATGCATGAAGCGGTTCTCGAAGATGGTCTCGCGCACCTGCGAGGTGCCGCTCGCCATGCACATCAGCGCGATCAGCTGCGCCTGGAGATCGGTGGGGAAGCCGGGGAAGGGCTGGGTCTCGACCTTGACCGCGCTCAAGCCCCCGCCGTTCCGCGCCACCCTGATGCCGGTCGGCCGCTCCTCGATCTCGACCCCGGTCGAGCGCAGCGTGTCAAGCGCCTCGCGCAGGAGGTCGGGCCGGGCGCCATCCAAGAGCACGTCGCCGCCGGTGATGGCGGCCGCCATGGCGTAGGTTCCGGTCTCGATGCGATCGGGAAGCACCGTATGCTCGGCGCTATGCAGCGTGTCGCGCCCCTGGATCCACAGGGTCGAGCTGCCGATCCCCTCGATCCGCGCCCCCATCCGCACCAGGCAGTTGGCGAGATCGGCGACCTCCGGCTCGCGCGCGGCGCCCTCGATCAGGCTCTCGCCGCGGGCGAGCACCGCCGCCATCAGCGCGTTATGGGTGGCACCGACCGAGACCTTTGACAGTTCGATGCGGTTGCCCGTCAAGCCTCGCGGCGCCCGCGCATTGACATAGCCGCCGTCGAGGTCGATCTCGGCGCCGAGCGAAGCGAGCGTGGTCAGATGCAGATCGACGGGCCGCGTGCCGATGGCGCAGCCGCCCGG
>JACMJU010000034.1 GCA_014380485.1 Methyloceanibacter sp. | reverse complement strand
GCCGTTAAAGCGGTGGACGTAACCGCCGAGCATTACGAGGTAGGACCCTTCATCGTTGTTGATTATGCGGCCGCGGTCGGCGAGATAGCTCATCACCTGCTTGGGGTCGCGCTCGTCATGGACAAGGAGTCCGAGCAGATCGCCGTTCAGGCTGCGATCGCGGATATGGAAGGTGAGCCCGGTCTCCGGGCTGGAAAAACGACCTGGTTGAATGACTTGCGAGATCAGGTCGGCTCTCACATGGGTGATGAAGCTGCGCAGCGCCCGCATGCTTGCGGGCGTGACGAAGACGTTGGCGAGGAGGACGGCCAAGGCGACGATGGAGGCGAGGGCGAGGAGGGGAGCGCCGATTCGCCAGATGGGCGCTCCTGCGGCCGTCATCACGATCAGCTCGCTGTCGCCATTCATCCGGTCGAGGGTGTAGAGCGCCGCCATCAACATGGCATTGGGGGCGATGAGCGCCATCAGGCTCGGCAGGCTGAGCATGGTCATCTGCAGGAACAGCAGGAATCCCTGGCCCCGCGAGGTGATTAAGTTCAATTCTTTCAGGGCTGTAGCAAGCCAGATGACGAGAGTAAGGGTCAGCAGAATGACGAGAAATGCGTTCGTCGTCTGCCGAAACAAATAGCGGCCGAAGAGCGTCATCGCCGTTCCCGCAAATCCCCCGATTGGCCCCTTGGCGGTGCTGCTCTAAGCGCCGCCAACCCCCTGGCGCCAAAAGATGATTCTGACCAGTTCAAGATGGCGGAATTTCGTCCTTTTTGGAATGGCTTGCTTTCGCCCGAGACAGGATTTAGGTAGGGCCGCTGTTATTTCCTGCCGTTGTTGCAATACTGCACCAGTCAGCGCGTCCGGCTCACCGGGGCGCGGCCCCCGATTCATTGCCCGAAGCCCGACGAGGAGTGTTGTGGTGAGCGATCAGACGATCTTGTCCTTTGCCAGCAAGACCGCGCCAGCCGAAGGCGTGGTCGTGGTCTTTGCCGAGGAGGGACCAAAGCTCAGTCCAGCGGCGAAGGATCTCGACAAAAAGTCGAAGGGTCTCCTGTCAAAGGCCGCCGACATCACAGGGTTCAAAGGCAAGAAGGAACAGACCGTCGATCTCATCGCGCCGCAAGGACTGAAATACGCGCGGCTCGTTTTCGTCGGCATGGACAAGGCGAGCGCTTATGACACCGAGGACTGGCTCAATCTCGGCGGGACGGTGAGAGGGCTTCTCAGCGGCAAGGAGGCGTCCGCCGCTCACGTCTTTTTCGAAACGGAAGGTGGCGACATCAAGCCGGCGGATATTGCAAGCTTTGCGCTCGGAGCGCTGCTGCGCGGCTACACGTTCAAAAAGTACAAGACCAAACCTCGCAAGAAAAACGGTGAGGCCGCGGAAGCAAACGATCGGACGCTGAAGAAAATCGTCGTCCATTGCGCCGATCCCAAAGCCGCAAGCCAGGCCTTCGCGCCGATGCGCGCCATCGCCGAAGGCGTCACGCTCGCCCGCGATCTCGTCAACGAGCCCGCCAACGTGCTTGGCCCAGCCGAATTCGCCGCGCGCGCCAAAGCGCTTTCCAAGCTCGGCGTGCATGTGGAGGTGCTTGGACCGAAGGTCTTGCGCAAGCTCGGCATGAATGCGCTGCTCGCCGTCGGGCAGGGAAGCGCGCGGCCCAGTCACGTCGCGGTCATGCAATGGAAAGGCGCCGGCGCGAAAGGGGGCGAGCCGATCGTTATCGTCGGCAAAGGCGTCACCTTCGATACCGGAGGCATCTCACTGAAGCCGGCAGCCGGGATGGAAGAGATGAAAGGCGACATGGCGGGAGCGGCTTGCGTCGTCGGCTTGATGCACGAGCTTGCGGCGCGCAAGGCGAAGGTTAACGCTGTCGGCATCATCGGTCTCGTCGAGAATATGCCAAGCGGGAGCGCGCAGCGTCCCGGCGACGTGGTCACCGCGATGTCGGGACAGACAATCGAGGTGCTCAACACCGATGCCGAAGGCCGCATGGTGCTCGCCGACTGCCTGTGGTACGCGCAGGGCCGCTTCAAGCCGAAGGCGGTGATCAATCTGGCGACGCTCACCGGCGCCGTCATGGTGGCGCTCGGCAAAGAGCATGCGGGCCTGTTCAGCAACAACGATGACCTCGCAGGCCGGCTGATTGCCGCGGGCGACGTCACTGGCGAGAAATTGTGGCGCCTGCCGCTCGGACCGAAATACGACAAGATGATCGACTCGAAAGTCGCCGACATGAAGAACACGGGCGGGAAGTGGGGCGGATCGATCTCGGCCGCGCAGTTCCTCCAGCGCTTCATCAAGGACGGGACCCCGTGGGCGCATCTCGATATCGCCGGCACGGCGATGTCGTCGGTGGACAGCGAGATCAATCGGAGCTGGGGATCGGGCTTCGGCGTGAGGCTGCTCGATCGGCTGATCGCCGAGAATTACGAGCGACCGTGAACGGCGAGACTGGCCTGCACCGGTCCACAAACAAATTTTCCATAATATACCTTATGCGAATCGCGAGTGTGGGGCAGAAAATGGCGTTCTGCTATCCATTTGAAAATATAAAGCAATTCAAACTCGCCGCACTCAGCTCCGGGCGCGGACACACCGGCCGATACCATGGCTGAGGCGAAGGAGAGGCGCTACACGCTCGGCGACCTCCTCGCCGTCATGGCGCGCCTTCGCGACAAGGACGCGGGTTGTCCCTGGGATATCGCGCAGAGCTTCGCCACCATCGCGCCCTACACCATCGAGGAAGCCTACGAGGTCGCCGACGCCATTGCGCGCGAGGATCTCGACGGGCTCAAGGACGAACTCGGAGACCTCCTCCTCCAAGTCGTTTATCGCGCACAGATGGCGTCGGAGGAGAAGCGCTTCGGCTTTGCCGACGTGGTCGACGCGATCACACGCAAGATGGTGCGCCGGCACCCCCACGTGTTCGGCGGCGCGGATCGTGATGCGTTCATGACCGGCAATGTGTGGGGGCGCATCAAGGACGAGGAGAAGGCCGCGCGCGGTGCGGGATCCGGCAGCAGCTCGCGCTTCGACGATGTGCCGCTTGCGCTCCCGGCGCTGACGCGCGCCGTGAAGCTTCAGAAGCGGGCGGCGGAAGTAGGCTTCGACTGGCCAAGCCTTGAGCCGGTGCTCGCCAAGGCAGAAGAGGAAATGCGTGAGCTCAAAGCGGCGGTTGCCGACCGTGACGGTGCAGCCGGAAAGAATCGGTCCAAGCGCGTTGGCGAAGAGCTCGGCGACGTCCTTTTCGTCGTGGCGAACATCGCGCGCCATCTCGGCGTCGATCCGGAAGCGGCGCTTCGCGATGCCAACGCGAAATTTCTACGCCGCTTCGCGAGCGTCGAGAATGCGCTGGCGAAGGAAGGGCGCAAGCCGGAAGATGCGACGCTCGAGGAGATGGATCAGTTGTGGGATGAGGCCAAGGCCGCCGAGGACGCTTAAGCCTATTCCGCGGCGAGCCTGAGCCGCGCGGGACCGGCGAGGCGCGCGAGCCTCTCCCGCTTCTCCGGGGCCACGCGGAGACGCAGCGCGGTGATCCCCTCGCCCATGTTTCGGCGCTGAATCACCTCGCAATTCTCGTGAATCCAATTCGACAATGCGCCCTCCTCGGGCAGAAGCGCGATCTCGATCATTTCGCTCCGGAGATTGAGCCTCCGCTCGATCTCATCGCGCAACGCATCGAGGCCGAAGCCGGTCACCGCCGAGACGAGCACCGCGCCCGCGCGCCGCGCTTCGCTCTTCGACCGCAGCAAGGCGACCTCATCGAGGAGATCGGCCTTGTTCCAAACTTCGAGCAGCCGGTCCGGCTCGCCTTCCGCCTCGACCCCCAACTCGGACAGCACGGCGTTGACGTCGGCGCGCTGACTGAAGCTGGTTTCTTCGGCGATATCGCGAACGTGCAGGATCAGGTCCGCCTTCAGGACCTCTTCCAGCGTGGCGCGGAAGGCGGCGATGAGCGTGGTCGGCAAATCGGAGATGAAGCCCACGGTATCGGACATCACCGCTTTCGAGCCGCCGGGAAGAGGCAACGCCCTAATGGTCGGATCGAGCGTCGCGAAGAGCGTGTCCTCGGCTCGCACCGAGGCACCGGTCAGTACGTTGAACAGCGTCGACTTGCCGGCATTGGTGTAACCGACCAGCGCCGCCGATGGATAAGGCTCGCGCTGGCGCGATTTTCGGTGCAGGCCGCGGGTGCGGCGAACCTGCTCCAACTCCTTGCGGATGACGTCGATGCGATCGCCGATGACACGGCGGTCGGCCTCGATCTGCGTTTCGCCCGGACCGCCAAGAAAGCCGAAGCCGCCGCGCTGCCGCTCAAGATGGGTCCATGACCTGACCAGCCGGCTTTTCTGATAGACGAGATGCGCGAGCTCGACTTGCAGGCGCCCTTCCCGGGTCCGTGCTCGCCGGCCGAAGATCTCAAGGATGAGGCCGGTGCGATCGAGGACCTTGGCGTCCCACGCCGTCTCGAGATTGCGTTGCTGCACCGGGGTCAGCGGGTGATCGACGATGACGAGGCCGACCTCCTCGGCGCGCACCAGCCCTTTGAATTCCTCGACCTTGCCGGAACCGAACAACGCGGCCGGGCGTGGGCTCGGCAGCGGGACAAGCCCGCTCGCCACGACATCGAGATCGATCGCGGCAGCGAGGCCTACGGCCTCTTCGAGTCGCGCCTGCGGTGATCGCTCCGAGGCATCGACGTGCGGCGCCGCGGAACGCCGCGCACGCTTCCTGCCCGGGACGGGCAAGAGCACCATGGCCCTGATGCGTCCGTGACGGCGTAAGGCGCTTGGCCTGCGCTCCGCCCGCACCTTCTTGCGCTTCAGCTCTTTCGGGTCGGTCGGACGCAATTACTCAGCGGCACCTTCCGCGTCGGAGTTCTCGGCGAGCTGAATGGGTTGGCCTGGCATGATCGTCGAAATCGCGTGCTTGTAGACGAGCTGCGAATGCCCGTCCCGGCGCAGCAAGACGCAAAAATTGTCGAACCAGGTCACCACGCCCTGCAGCTTGACGCCGTTGACGAGAAAGATGGTGAGCGGCGTCTTGTTCTTGCGAACGTGATTGAGAAACGTGTCCTGAAGGCTTTGCGCGCGTTCTGTTGCCATGGGCTTCCCCGTCCCTTTGGTCCACGCTTACGCGTTATTGGCGCCGGTCTTTCGCCTTGCCGGCCCGAGAAGAGCATTAGACGCGATTACAAGGCCGTCCCGCAAGGGGCCTGATGCGAAAGAGTTTCCGACAACCCCCGGCGCCGCTCCTGCCAGTCGCGGCGGCGCTAGCGCAGGACCGGGCTCCGCTCGTTCGAATTCACCCCTAGCGCGCGGAGCTTGCGGTGCAATGCCGACCGCTCCATGCCGACGAACTCCGCCGTGCGCGAGATGTTGCCGCCAAAACGGTTAACTTGGGCCAAAAGATATTCGCGCTCGAAAATCTCGCGAGCGTCGCGCAAAGGGAGCGACATCAAATGCTCGCCGCCGGCCCCGTTCGGGGATAGCGGGACCGGAGAGACGATCTCGTCGGGAAGCATGTCGGCGGTGATGACGGTCTCGGGATCGCCGCCCACAAGGATCATCAGCCGCTCGATATTGTTGCGCAATTGGCGCACATTGCCGGGCCAGTCGTGGGATTGCAGCACCGCCATGGCGTCGTCGCCGATGTGGCGGGGCGGAAGGCCCGATGCGACCGAGATGGTCTGCACGAAATAGCGCACAAGCTCCGGCACGTCCTCACGCCGCTCGGTTAATCCCGGCACTCTGATCGGCACGACGTTGAGACGATGATAGAGGTCTTCGCGCAATCGGCCGGCGGTCATCTCGCGCTGAAGGTCGTGGCTCGTCGAGGCGACCACGCGTACGTCGACATGCACCTTGGGGCCGCCGCCGAGCCTCTGGAAGCGCTGCTCGACCAGCACGCGCAAGATCTTGGCCTGGGTCTCGAGCGGCATGTCGGCGACCTCGTCGATATAGAGCGTGCCGTTATGGGCCTCCTCGAGCGCGCCGACCTTGCGCGGACCCGCGCCGGCCCCCTCCTCGATGCCGAACAGCTCAAGCTCCATGCGGTCGGGCACCATGGCGGCGGCATTCAGCGCCACGAAGGGGCCCTCGGCGCGGGACGACTTGCCGTGCATCACGCGCGCGGCAAGCTCCTTGCCGCAACCCGAAGGCCCGGTGATCAGCACCCGGCTATTGGTCGGGGCCACCTTGTCGACCGCCTGCCGGAGCTGGTTGATGGCGGCCGAGCGGCCGATCATCTCGAATGAGTAGGTGCTGCGCTCGCGCAGCTCGCGGTTTTCGCGGCGCAGGCGCGAGGCTTCGAGCGCCCGTGCCGTGATGAGCACGAGCCGGTCCGCCTTGAACGGCTTCTCGATATAGTCGTACGCGCCGCGCTTGATGGCTGCAACCGCGGTCTCGATATTGCCGTGGCCGCTGATGATGATAACCGAAAGGTCGGGATGGGCCTTCTTGATGCGGTCGAGCAGCTCGAGCCCGTCAAGCTTTGATCCTTGCAGCCAAATGTCCAGGATCACAAGCGAGGGACGCCGTTCCTCGATCGCTTGCAGCGTCTCGTCGCTGTCCTTGGCGAGCCGCGTCGAATGACCTTCGTCCTCGAGAATGCCTGAGATCAGTTCCCTGATGTCGGCTTCGTCGTCGACGACCAGAATGTCAGACGCCATGGGTCACTTCCTCTTTCTCGTCGACCTCGGCGGGGCGCTCGGCTGGGCTGGAGAGGACGGGAGCGGCCGGCTCGGGCACAACCTCCTCGGCACTCGCCACCTCCCGGTCTCCCAGCGGAAAATCAATGCGCACGGACGCCCCTTCGATCTTTCCATTGCGTTTCGGTCCATCGGCGAGCGTGAGCGACCCGCCATGCTGCTCGGTAATCCGCTGAACGATCGCCAGCCCAAGGCCGGTGCCTTTGGCGCGGGTGGTCATGTAGGGCTCGACCAGCCGCTCGCGATTCTCCTTGGGCAGGCCGCAGCCGTTATCGATCAGAGTGATCTGCACGCGGTCTCCCCGGGTGCGCACCTTGGCCACGATGCGGCCGGCGCCGGCGCGGGAGGCGTCCCCCTCGACGGCCGAATCGATCGCCTCGCTCGCGTTCTTGACCAGATTGGTGACGGCCTGAGCGAGGAGGCGCCGGTCCGCCAGCGCCACAACCGGCCGGTCGGGAAGATCGAGCTCAAAAGCGATCTCCGGCCTGCTGACCTGGAACAGGAACACGGCCTCGCGCACGATGTCGCGCACATCGTGACGCTCCATCACCGGCTTCGGCATGCGTGCGAAGGCCGAGAACTCATCGACCATGCGCCCGATATCCGACACCTGACGAATAATGGTGTCGGTGCATTGGTCGAACACCTCGCGGTCCTTGGTGATGGAGTCTCCGTATTTGCGGCGGATGCGCTCGGCGGAAAGTTGAATCGGGGTGAGCGGATTCTTGATTTCGTGGGCGATGCGGCGGGCCACGTCGGCCCAGGCTGTGCTCCGCTGCGCGCTGACCAGCTCGGTCATGTCGTCGAAGGTGACGACGAAGCCTTGCGCCTCCTGGTCCTGACCTTCGCTGGTGACGCGCACGGCGAAATTGCGCTCCGAGCCGTGACGCCGCAGCGTTACCTGATCGGTGACGAGGCGTCTCCCCTGCTTCTGTGCGCGCTTGAGCACCGGGCCGAACTCGGGAACCGCCTTGGCGAGCGGGTGGCCGGCAAGATCGGCTTCCTTCATCCCGAGCAGCGTCTCGGCCGAGCGGTTGACCAGGGTAACGACGCCATGGCTGTCAACGCCGACAACGCCGGCGGTCACGCCCGACAACACTGCCTCCATGAACCGGCGGCGCTCATCGAGCGTCAAATTGGCGCCGACCAGCTCGTCACGCTGACTCTTGAGCTCCGACGTCATGGTGTTGAAGGTCGAGCCGAGAACCGCGAGGTCGCCATCGGCGGGGCGGACATCGACATTGACGGCAAGATTGCCTTGCGAAATTTCTTGCGCCGCCCCCATGAGCTGGCGGATCGGAGCCACCAGGCGATTGGCGAACCACATGCCGATCCAGATGGCCGAGAGCAGGAGCGTGAGGGCGATGGCCAAATACATGAGGCCGAAATCCACCTGGATACCGGCGCGCCGCTGCTCGAGCTGCTGATATTCGGCGACATTGGCGCGCGTGGCGCGGAGCTGCTGGAGCACGCGCGCGTTCACCGGGCGGATAACGTAGAGATAGGTGTCGCTGAACTTCTCCAAGCTCTTGATGGCACCGACCATGCTCGTCTGACCCGGTGCGATCACGATCACCTGGCCTTTCTTGGCCATTTCCATGGCGTCTTTCGGCGGCGCGTTGTAAGGCAGACCGGGAAGAGACGCCGCAGTGGCAAGGATCTTCCCCTGCCCGTCGACAAGATAGGCGACGGGTAGCGCCCTGATAGCGGCCTGGGCGTTGAGGAAATTGCCGAAGCCTTGCGGCTGCGACTTCACCAGCGGCGCCGCCTCGTCGATATCCCTAGCCATGGCGACGGTATCGGCACGGATCACCTGGCCATGCTCCTGGAGATAGGCCGTCGCCACGTCGATCGAGTTCTGGATGATGGATTTGGTGCGGACGGAGAACCAATAATCGAGGCCGCGATAGAGCGACATGCTGGCGAAGATGGCGAGCAGGATCGCCGGAACCAGCGCGATCACGCTGAACAGGCTCACGATGCGGACGTGGAGCTGAGCACCGGCGGCTTGTCGCTGGCGCGCGAGCCACAGCCCGGTCACTTGCCAGGCAATGATGACGATCATCGCCAGGACCACCACGACAATGATCAGACGCAAGCCCGCCGCGACGGGTGGGGTCGGCACGATGGGAGTGAGGCGGGCCAGAATCAGATAGGTCGCAAGACCCGAGCAGAGCGAAAGCACGACGGTGACCAGGCCGAGCGCGACGGTGAGACGGCGGCGCCGTCGGCCCGGGTCGGACAGGCCGATGGAAGGCGACGGGAGGTCGGATCGTCCGGTCTCGGCAGAAGCGTGGGTCATGGGTTCGCTCGGGCGGCCAAGCGCCAAACGCTCCGCTGCCGAATGCAAGAATCGCACGACACCACGCAACCCCTCCCCTTGGACTTTACCGCGTATTTTGGGGGCGTCCGCCTCAGTCTGATGCAATAAGATCACAATGTGGCGCTTTGGCGACAAGCGGTTGCGACTTCCGGGGAAGCGCTCGACGCGCCGCTGAAAGAAGTGGATAAAGGAGCAAGATCAGTACCTTACTGATATCATCCCAGGCGTCAAGCTCCCGGTGTCCGGAGCACTTTAAGGCCGAGGTCACGGATCTTTTTGCGCAGAGTGTTGCGATTCAGCCCCAAGAGATCGGCGGCGCGAATCTGGTTTCCCCTGGTGGCGGCGAGCGCCGCCGCGATCAGCGGCGCTTCGACTTTGCGCAAGACGCGATTGTAGAGGCCGAACGGCGGAAGCTCCTGGCCGAAGCTCATGAAATAGTCGGCAAGGAAACGCTCGACCGCCTCGGAGAGGTCGCCCGCCGGCTCCGCCGCGTTGGTTAACAGCGTCCGGGCCGGGCCCGCCAACTCGTTCTCGACCATGTCGACGGTGACGACATCCTGAGCGTAGATCGCCGACAGCCGCCGAACCAGGTTCTCGAGTTCGCGCACGTTGCCGGGCCAGTGATAGCGCTTCAGCCGCTCGATGGCCGCCGGCTCGAAGCCTTTCGGCGGCAGCCCGTCGCGCTCGGCTATGCCGAGGAAGTGGCGCACGAGATCGGGAATGTCCCCAAGCCGTTCCCTCAGCGGCGGCAGGCGCAGCGGCACGACGTTCAGACGATAAAACAAATCCTCGCGGAACAGGCCCTGATCGATCTGCTGCTGAAGGTCGCGATTGGTGGCGGCGATGATCCTGACATTGGTCCTGATCGGCGTACGGCCGCCGACGGTGGTGTACTCGCCTTCCTGCAAGACGCGCAGCAGACGCGTCTGCGCCTCCATCGGCATGTCGCCAATCTCGTCGAGAAAGAGCGTGCCGCCCTCAGCCTGCTCGAAGCGCCCGACATTTCGGTTCTGGGCGCCGGTGAAGGCCCCCTTCTCGTGACCGAACAGTTCCGACTCGATCAGCTCGCGCGGGATCGCCGCCATGTTGATGGCGACGAAGGGGCCGTTGCGACGCTTGCCGTATTCGTGCAGCGCCCGGGCAACCAGCTCCTTGCCGGTCCCGGACTCGCCCGTGATCATGACGGTCAGATCGGTCTGCGTGAGGCGGGCAAGGACACGATAGATGTCCTGCATCGCCGGGCAGCGGCCGATCAGGGGCAGACCTTCGTTTGCCTCCGCCGGGAGCCGTTGCGCTTTCCGTTTCGGCTCGGCGAGCGCGCGGCCGACCACGGCGACGAGTTCGTTCAGGTCGAAAGGCTTGGGCAGGTACTCATAGGCTCCCCGCTCCGCCGCCGTGATGGCCGTCATGAAGGTGTTCTGGGCGCTCATCACGATGATCGGCAAATCGGGTCTGAACTTCTTGACGCGCGGAATAAGGTCGAAGGCGTTCTCGTCGGGCATCAGCACGTCGGTGATGACGAGATCGCCTTCGCCCTGACTGATCCAACGCCACAGCGTCGCCGCGTTGCCGGTGGCGCGCGGCGCGTAACCGGCGCGGGCAAGGGCCTGGTTGAGCACGGTGCGGATGGCAGCGTCGTCGTCGGCGATAAGGATGTTGCCCTTGGTCATGCGCTGCTAGCCTCGTCCCGTGCGCGGCGTTCCCCTTCGGCCATTGGCATCAACGCGCGGAACACGGTGAGGCGCGGCCGCGAGTCGCATTCGATGATGCCGCCATGGTCGCCGATGATCTTGGCAACCAGCGCAAGCCCGAGCCCGGCGCCCGACGGCTTGGTGGTCACGAAGGGATCGAACAGATGCGGCATGAGGTCGGACGGCACCCCGGCGCCGTTGTCTTCGACCGCGATCTCGAGCGGCAGGCTGACGCGGGCTTGGCTCCCCGGCACCGAGAGACGCACCCCGGGCCGGAACGAGGTGGTGAGCGTGATCTGGCCGTCGGCTCTGTCCTCGCCGATCGCTTCGGCGGCGTTCTTGACGAGATTGAGGAACGCCTGAATGAGCTTGTCGCGGCTGCCCGGCACCGGCGGCAGCGAAGGATCGTAATTCTCGACGATCTTGACTTGGCGAGCGAAGCCGGTGCGGGCGATCTGTTTCACGTGATCGAGCACGTCATGAATGTTAACCGGCTCACGCGGCAAAGGCCGCTCGTCGCCGAAAATCTGCATGCGGTCGACGAGCTTGCAGATGCGGTCGGATTCCGCGCAGATGAGCTGGGTCAGGGTGCGGTCGGAATCGGTGCGCTCGCTCTCGAGCAGTTGCGCCGCTCCCCTGATGCCGGAGAGCGGGTTCTTGATCTCGTGCGCGAGCACGGCGGCGAGGCCCGAAACCGAGCGCGCGGCGCCGCGATGGGTGAGCTGGCGCTCGATCATCTGCGCCATGCTGCGCTGCTGAAGCAGGATCAGGACGCATCCGGGCAGCTCGGATACGGGGCCGCCGTAAAGGTCGACCAGCTTCGGCGTCTCGAAGCGAAACGAGCCCAGCTCGACGCCGTACTCATTGACGGTCGCGCCGTTCCGCTGCACCTGCTCGACGAGCGCGATCAACGGACTGCCGAAAGCGACGATTTCGGTAAGCGAGCGCCGGCACAGCACGCCCGCGCTCATCTGAAAGAAATCCTCGGCGGCGGTATTAGCATAGTCGATGGTGAGACCCGGGCCGATCACGAGCAGCGGATGCGGCAGCGCTCCGAGGAGCGCCGTCTCGAGCGGCGGCGCGGGGAAAACACGCTGCGTGTTGCGCTTTTTGGCCGAGCCGCTCAAGCGGTGTATCCTTTGTTCGGGCCGGCCCAAACGGACCGGCCGAACGATGCACAATTTTTATGCAAGAAGACTCCATGAACTTTAATTGGGCAGAATATTGGGGAGCTTCCGTGCCCGCAAGAACTGTTTTGCCGCAGTGCAGCAATTTCTTGATGGTCCCGCCATTCGCGTTCCTCGAGAGGGCCGGTTTGTGAGCGTGACCACGCTTATCGTGGCGGCGGGAAGAGGGGCGCGCGCGACCAGCGGGGATGCTCCACCCAAGCAATACCGCCCGATCGGCGGCGTCCCGATGATCACCCGGACCATCGCCGCCTTCGCCGCGCATCCGCGCATCGACGACATCCTGGTGGTGATCCATCCCGATGACGAGACGCTCTACCAGGCAGCAAGCAAGCCCTTTTCGGGGCGCCTGCGGAAGCCCATCGCAGGAGGTGCGCGACGTCAGGACTCGGTGCGCGCCGGTCTCGAGGCGCTTGCAAGTGCCGCGCCCTCCTCCGTTCTCATCCACGATGCGGCACGGCCCTTCGTCCCGGCCGAACTGATCGACCGCGTCATCGACAGTCTCGGTACCCATCAAGGCGCCCTCCCCGCCCTGCCCGTCACCGACAGCATAAAGCGCGCCCAGCAAGGCTGCGTGACGAGCACGGTCGAGCGCGACAGTTTGTGGCAGGCGCAGACGCCGCAAGGATTCAAGTTCGACGCGATCCTCGCGGCTCATCGTGCCGCAGCGCGGGAACCGGGCCGCGACTTCACCGACGATTCCAGCGTTGCCGAATGGTTCGGCCTCGAGATCGGGCTGGTCGAAGGTGCTGCGAGCAATCGCAAGCTCACCACGGCTGAAGATCTGAGGATCGCCGACGAGCTGTTGCAGAAAAAGGAGGCGCGAGGGACCGGCACGATCCGCGTGGCGTCGGGTTACGACGTCCATGCCTTCGGTCCCGGCGATACCGTCACGCTGTGCGGCGTGAGCATCCCCCATCCGAAGAAACTCGTCGGCCACAGCGATGCCGATGTCGGCTTGCACGCCTTGACCGACGCTCTGCTGGGCACGATTGCCGAGGGCGATATCGGGGTGCATTTTCCGCCTTCCGACGCGCGCTGGCGCGGCGCCCCATCAGAGCTGTTTCTCAAGCACGCCGCGGCCAAGGTCGAACAGCGCGACGGAACGATCGTGCATGTCGACGTTACCTTGCTGTGCGAGGCGCCACGCATCGGGCCGTATCGCGATCAGATGCGCGGGCGCATCGCCGCAATGCTCGGCCTCGAAGTCTCGCAGGTAAGCATCAAGGCGACCACCAATGAGGGGCTCGGTTTTATCGGCAGGGGCGAAGGGATCGCGGCGATGGCGACGGCCACGGTGAGCCTGCCATGAAGGACGGTGTCGAGATCGATGCACAGCTTCTTGCCCAGGCGGCGGAGCTCCTCGATGCCTGTCGCGACCGGAATGAAACGGTCGCCGCCGCCGAGTCCTGCACCGGGGGGCTGATCGCCGCCACGCTCACCGCCATCCCCGGCTCCTCCGATGTGTTCGAGCGCGGCTTCGTGACCTATTCGAACAGCGCCAAGAGCGAGTTGCTCGGCGTGCCCTACTGGCTGATCGAGCGCCACGGCGCCGTGAGCGAGGACGTGGCCAGGGCCATGGCCGGCGGCGCCCTCACCCATTCGCATGCGAGTCTTGCCGTCGCGGTCACCGGCGTCGCCGGGCCCGATGGCGGGACGGAGGAGAAGCCGGTCGGTTTCGTTTGTTTCGCCGCCGGACGGCGGGACGAGCCAATTCGCAGCGCGTGCGTGCTCTTTGGGGATCCCGGCAGGACCGAGATCAGGCGGCTAAGCGTGGCGCACGCGCTTCATCTGCTGCGGTCACTTCTGTGACGCGAACGCGGCCTGCTCGCATCCATAGATGACGTCGGCCCTCGCCTCGAACGCGCTGGTATAGCGCTCCACCGCCTTGGCGAAGAGCCGCCCGATCAGCCGCTCGAACAGGCGCGAGCGGAAGGCATAGGCGATATAGAACACGACCTCGCACGCGTCCCTGCCATTCGGCTGAAAGTGCCAGCGATTCTCGAGAAAGGTGAACGGTCCATCGAGATATTCGACGAGGATGGTGCGGGCGGCGCGGTCGAGATGCACCTTGGTGGTGAAGGTTTCACGGATCAGGCCGTAGCCGACCGTCATGGTGGCGACAAGCACCTCCTTGCCGTCGCGCTCATCGCGGCGTTTGACCTCGAGCGCCTCGCAGAGCGGAAGAAATTTCGGGTAGTCCTCGACCCGCGCCACCAGCGCGAACATGTGCTCGGCCGAGTGGGCGACAGGGTGGGTGGTCTCATAGACATGCATGCGTTTTGCGCCGTTGGGTCGCTCTAAGCGCGGTGCGCGACTTGGCGCGCCAGCTTCAGACGCGCGAAGTCTTGCGCCGCGTGATAGGAGGAGCGGGTCAAGGGGCTCGACGCCACGAGCAGGAAACCTTTTTCCTCGGCGATCCGCTTGTAGGACTGGAACTCCTCCGGCGTGACAAAACGGTCGATGGCCGCATGTTTGCGGGTCGGCTGGAGATATTGCCCGATCGTCAGGAAATCGACGGACGCGGCGCGGAGATCGTCCATCACCGCGACGACTTCCGCCTCGGTCTCGCCCAAGCCCACCATGATGCCGGACTTGGTGAAGAGGTCGGGGCGCAGCGCCCTGGCGCGCGACAACAGTCGCAACGAATGGCGATAGTCGGCGCCTGGACGAATGCGCCGGTAAAGCGAGGGAACGGTCTCGACATTGTGGTTGAACACGTCGGGCGCGGCTGCAACCACGATCTCGAGCGCGCCCTCTTTGCGCCGGAAGTCGGGGGTCAGCACCTCGATGCTGGCGGCCGGCCGCGCCGCTCTGATGGCGCCGATGGTGGCGGCAAAATGGGCGGCGCCGCCGTCGGCAAGATCGTCACGGTCGACCGAAGTCACCACCACATGGGCAAGATCGAGCGCGGCGACGGCCTCAGCCACACGCGCAGGCTCGTGAGGATCGAGCGCGCCGGGCCTGCCCGTCCGCACATTGCAGAAGGCGCAAGCCCGCGTGCAGGTGTCGCCCAAAATCATAAAGGTGGCGTGGCGCTTGCCCCAGCACTCGCCGATATTGGGACAGGATGCCTCCTCGCACACCGTGGTGAGGCGATGGCGGCGCAAGATGTCGCGCGTCGCCGTGAAGGCGTGCGCGCCGGGCGCACGCACCCGGATCCAGCTCGGTTTTTTGCGAACGGGCGTGTCGGGCAGCCGCACCTTCTCCGGATGGCGCGGCCGCGCGATGACCCGATCCGACCTGTCAAGCACGGTCACCGCTCCAACCAACTCCTCACGCGTTATGTCTCTACCGACGGCCCTCTGAGGCTCCGCCAGATCCACAAGACGAGAACGGCGCCGATCGACGCCACGATCAGATTGCCGAGCCAGCCATACAACTCGATTTTCAGAACATTGGCCAGCGTACCGCCGACGAAAGACCCGGCGATACCCACGAGCAAATTGGTGAGAAGGCCGTGGTCGCTCGAAGTGACCTTCTCGGCGATATAGCCGGCGATGATGCCGATGATCAGCATGCCGATGAAACCGACGCCCGGCATGGCGAACAAAGTTTGCGCGTTGTCCATTGTCGACCTCCTCTTAGTGCTTACGACGGCGGCCTAGATATGGAGCGCGCGGCCGTAAGCGTCGAGCACCGATTCGCCTATCATCTCCGACAATGTGGGATGGGGGAAGATGGCGGCCATCAATTCGGCCTCGGTTGTCTCCAGCGTTTTGGCGATAACGAAGCCTTGGATCAGCTCGGTCGCTTCGGCGCCGATGATATGAGCGCCCAGGAGCGCGCCGGTCTCGGCGTCGAAAATCGTCTTCACCATGCCTTCGGCGTCGCCCTGGGCAATCGCCTTGCCGTTGGCGGAATAGGGAAAGCGGCCGATCTTCAAGGCATGGCCCGCCGCCTGCGCCGCCTCCTCGGTGAGGCCGACGCTCGCCACTTGCGGCGCGCTATAGGTGCAACTCGGGATGGCGTTCCGGTCCAGGGGATGCACGCCTTCGACGCCGGCAATCTTCTCGACGCAGAGCACGCCTTCGTGACTCGCTTTATGCGCGAGCCAAGGAGGTCCAACCACGTCGCCGATGGCGTAGACGCCCTGGGCCCCGGTACGGCACCATGCATCGACGGCGATATGACCGTTCTCGATCTTGACCCCCTGCTGTTCGAGGCCAAGGCCCTCGACATTGCCGGTGATGCCGATGGCGAGGACGACGCGGCTCGCGGTCAGCTCCTCGCTATCCCCGTCGGGCTTGCTCAGACGCGCCGTCACGGTGTCGGCATTTTTGACCAAGCGCTCGACGCGCGTGCCGGTACGCAACGCCATCCCTTGCCGAGCGAAAGCTTTGCGCGCGAATTCCGAAATCTCGGCATCCTCGGCTGGAAGGATGCGGGGAAGCAACTCGACCACGGTCACCTCGGCGCCCAGGCCCCTATAGAAGCTCGCGAACTCGATGCCGATCGCGCCCGAGCCGACGATAAGCAGAGAATTGGGAAAGCTCTGCGGAACCATCGCCTCCCGGTAAGTCCAGATCAGTCTGCCGTCGGGCTCCAGCCCCGGCAAGGTCCGCGCGCGCGCTCCCGTTGCGACGATGATATGCGCGGCTTCGATCTCGGGAAGCGGCTCACCGGTTTTGCTCGTGACGGCGATGCGTCCCTGCCCCATCAGCCGCGCCGTCCCGTCGATCACCGCCACGTTGTTCTTCCGCATGAGATAGGCGACGCCGTTCGACAGCCGCTCGGCTGCTTGGCGGCTCCGCTCGACCACACGGACCAGATCGAAGCGGACATTGTCGGCGGCGAGCCCGAAGGCCGAGGCGCGGCGCATCGCCTGATAGAGCTCCGAGGTCCGAAGCAACGCCTTGGTCGGGATGCAGCCCCAGTTGAGGCAGACGCCGCCGAGATGCTCGCGCTCTACGATCGCCGTCCTCAGCCCGAGCTGGCTGGCGCGGATGGCGGCGACATAGCCGCCGGGCCCGGCGCCGATGATGGCGAGATCAAAACGCGTTCCGGTCATTGCTTCTATCCGTCAGGCCTTTGCTCAAGAGCTCCCCTTGAGCGACTTTACCATGAGGAGCCAGTCGCCCTTGTGAGGACATCCGGGAAACGGGATGGCAGGCTCGCGGGCAACAGGGGCATAGAAGGCGCGGCGATAGAGGCGTGCGGCTCCTTCGTTCCAGATTCCGACGATGACGCTCAACGACGGCGCGGCCGATGCGCGGCCCTTGCTCTCGGCGATCTCCAGCAGCTTTGCCCCGATGCCGTGGCGGCGAAACTCTGGGAAGGTCGCGAGCACATTGACGTACCAGGAGCCCGGAGCCTTCGCTTCGAGCTTGACGAGGGGGCGAACGATCTCGGGCGTGCCGGCGAGACCGTCAAGGTTGTAGGGATCGTCGAGCCGGTAGCCGACGAGGCAAGCGGCGATCTCGCCGCCGATCTCGGCGACCACGGCGTTGCGCCAGGAAAAGCCGCCGCTGTCGCGCGCGGCGCGCTCGCGCCCGAATTCGAGCACGGACTGGCCGGATGCGGCAAGCGTGCTCCACATATAGGCCGGCATGCCTTCGCCGGCGATGTCCACCAGCACGGCAAGGGAAGAAGCGTCGGCCTTGGTGGCGGGTCTGAAGCTCGGTTCCATACGAGACGACCTACACCAGCATTGTGACCGGGTCTTCGATATGGGCCTTGAAGGCGGCGAGCAGCTCCGCGCCGAGCGCGCCGTCGATGACGCGGTGATCGACCGAGAGCGTGACGCTCATGACGGTCGCGATCTTGAGCGCATCGTCCTTGACGATGGCACGCTTCTCGGCGCGGCCGACGGCGAGGATCGAGGCTTGCGGCGGGTTGATGACGGCATCGAAGCGGTCGATGCCGTACATGCCGAGATTGGAGATGGTGGTCGAGCCCCCCTGATATTCATGCGGCGCCAAGCGCTTGGAGCGCGCGCGGGCCGCCAAGTCCCGCATCTCGTTCGAGATCTCCGACAGGCTCTTGATCTCGGCGTCGCGGATCACCGGCGTATGCAAGCCCCCGCCTTCGAGTGCGACCGCGACCGCAATGTCCGAGGCGCGATGACGCAACAGTCCCTGCTCGGTCCAGCTGGCATTGGCGGCGGGCACCGTCTGGAGCGCCATGGCCAGAGCCTTGATGATGAAGTCGTTGACCGAGAGCTTGAAGGCGCGCGGGCCCTCTTGCGGGGCGAGCGCGTTGAGCCGCGCGCGGGCCGCGAGCAGCGCGTCGAGGGTGCAATCGATGGCGAGATAGAAATGCGGGATGGTCTGCTTCGACAGGGTGAGCCGCTCGGCGATCACTCTTCGCATCGTATCGTGGGGCACGATCTGGTAAGAGCCGGGCTCATAGAGCGCGAGCACTTGGCTGTCGGATAGCCGGCGTGGCTCCGGCGCTCCGCGCCGCGCGACGAGTTCCTGCGTCCGCGGCTCGGGGACTTGTTCGAGCGCTTCAGGTTCGGCCTTTGGCGCCGCCACGCGCTCGGCAGGCGGCATCGTCTCGCGGACGGCATTCTCCACGTCTGACTTGACGATGCGGCCGTGGGGGCCCGATCCGTTCAGGGCTGCGAGCTCGAGCCCAAGCTCGCGCGCCAGACGTCGCGCCAAGGGCGAAGCAAAGATGCGCTTGGCATCCTGACCGTTTCTATCATTTCGCCTGATCTGCTCGGCGATCTTGCTCAGCACCTGCTCGGCCGCCTGGTCCCCCTCCCCCGCGATCGTTTCGCGCTCCGGGCTGCGCCGGACCATCTCGCCCCCAAGGGGAGAAGCGGAGCCCGTTGGGGCGCGTTCGTCCTCGGTCATGAGCAGAGCGATGGGATGGTTGACAGGCACGTGCGCGGTGCCCTCGGCGAGCAGCAGCTTCTCGATCACCCCGTCCTCGGCCGCCTCCAACTCCATGGTGGCTTTGTCTGTTTCGATCTCGGCCACAATGTCGCCGCTCCTGACTTTATCGCCCTCTTTGACGTGCCATTTGGCGAGCGTCCCCTCCTCCATGGTCGGCGACAGCTGCGGCATGAGGATCGGCGTGGGCATCGCTCACACCTTCCCTTGCGCCGCGGCAAAAGCGTCTTCCCAATGCTGCCCGTCGAACAGGGCGATGCCGGCGACACGGACTTGGCCGTCGTCAAGGCAGCGGAGATTCACGCTATAGCCGTCCGGCTTCGAGCGCGGCACGTAAAAGCTCTTCACGCCGCAGACGGAACAGAAGTGATGCTTGGCCGTGCCGGTGTTGAAGCTGTAGGTCGTGATCCGCTCGGCTCCCTCGAGGAGGCGGAAGCGCTCCTTCTCGACGATCAAATGCAGATAGCCTGACTTGCGGCAGATCGAGCAATTGCATTCCTTGGCCTCGACCTCATCGGGTGAAAGCACCGCGAAGCGGACCGCCCCGCAATGGCATCCGCCCGTCTTCCAGTTCATGGCGGCTTCGACGACCATTACTCGCTCGCACCTGACGCAGGACGAAACTGCTCGGCTGCGATTACAACATCACACAATGCCTGCACGTTTGTTCCGCAGGAATAACGAATAACGCCCGGCTCGGGGTACTCTGTTTGAAAGCGAAACGGGTTCGCCGCTCCCGGTTCCGATCCACGAGAATTAACGTAGCAACGCATGATGTAATCTGCCTCAAACTCGGAAAAGCGAATCACGAGCGACTTCAATAATTCAATTGCTCCGTCTTGGCTGAGTCGATGCTGTGGAACGTGGCCGTGGTATAAGTCTACGAACGAGCCTCGTTCATATTTTCTCAGCCGAATGCATTTTGTTTTCGGTTTTAGGTCGGGGCAGAGGAGGGATGCCGTGTACATAGCTAGCGGTAACAGACCGATTTCGCCGCGGCGATCACCTCATCCACCGAGGGCAGAGCGAGCTTCTCGAGATTCGCCGCGTAGGGCATCGGCACGTCGGCGCCGGCGATCTTCAGCGGTGGCGCGTCGAGATAGTCGAAGGCTTGGGCGGCAACGCGCGCGCAAATCTCGGAGCCGATGGAGCAGATAGGCCAGCCCTCCTCGACGGTGACGAGGCGGTTCGTTTTGCGCACCGAGGCGAGCACCGTGTCAAGATCGAGCGGGCGCAGAGTGCGGAGGTCGATCACTTCGGCCTCGATCCCCTCAACGGCGAGACGCTTTGCCGCGTCGAGCACGTAAGCCATGCCGCGCGAATAGGAGACGATGGTGACATGGCGCCCGCTGCGCGCCACCCGCGCCTTACCGATCGGGAGGACAAAGTCGGGAAGATTGGGCACCTCGAAGCTCTGGCCGTAGAGAATCTCATTTTCGAGGAACACGACCGGCCCGGGATCGCGGATCGCCGCTTTCAACAGGCCCTTGGCGTCGGCGGCAGTGTAGGGCGCGATCACCTTGAGCCCCGGCACGTGGGCGTACCAGCTCGAATAGTCTTGACTGTGCTGCGCGGCGACGCGGGCGGCGGCGCCGTTAGGTCCGCGAAAAACGATCGGGCAACGCATCTTGCCGCCCGACATATAGAGCGTCTTGGCGGCCGAATTGACGATGTGATCGATCGCCTGCATGGCAAAGTTCCAGGTCATGAACTCGACGATCGGCTTCAGCCCCGCGAAGGCGGCGCCGATCCCGACCCCGGCGAAACCATATTCGGTGATGGGCGTGTCGACCACGCGGGAGGGTCCAAACTCGTCGAGCAAGCCTTGGGTCACCTTGTAGGCGCCCTGGTACTCGCCGACCTCCTCGCCGATGACGAAGACCGCGGGATCGGCCCTCATCTCCTCGGCCATGGCGTCGCGCAGCGCTTCGCGCACGGTGAGCGTGACCATCGTCGTCCCTGGCGGGACTTCTTCGTCAGGGCTCGGCTCGGCGGGGGCCACTTGGGGACCCGCCGGAGCCTCTTCGACCAAAGGCGGCGCCTCGCCGAGATCGAGCATGGACTCCCCTGAAGGCGCCGCACTGGTCGGCGCCTCGCTCCGTCGAACGGGTGCCGGCGCGACCTCCTCACGGTGATGACGCCTCCCCTCATCCTGCGGAGGGGCGGTAGGCCGCATCGCGAAGGATGAAGCTACTGACACATCCTCGCCAGCGGCGACGAGGAGCGCGATCGGGCGGTTGACCTTCACGTGCTCGGTGCCCTCGGGAACGAGGATCTTGTCGAGCCGCCCGTCCTCGGCGGCCTCGATCTCCATGGTCGCCTTGTCGGTCTCGATCTCGGCGATGACGTCGCCCGCGCGCACGGGATCGCCCTCGCGCACCAGCCATTTGGCGAGCTTTCCCTCCTCCATGGTGGGAGACAGCGCCGGCATGAGGATCTCGGTTGGCATCAGTCTCCAGGAAGCGGGCTCAATTCGCCGTCACGTCGGTGTAAAGCTCGGAAGGGTCGGGCTCGGGATCGCTCTGCGCGAACTCGGCCGCCTCGTTGACGCGGGCGCGCACCTCGCGGTCGATCTCCTTCAAATCGGCTTCGCCGGCGCCGCCTTGCGCAAGAATACGGCTGCGTAAGAGCTCGATCGGATCGCGATGCTCGCGGATCTCCTGGACCTCCTCGCGGGTGCGGTATTTGGCGGGGTCCGACATCGAATGGCCGCGATAGCGATAGGTGAGCATTTCGAGAATCCTCGGCCCCTCCTCGCGTCGCGACGCGGCCACGGCGCGTTCGCCGGCCGCCTTCACCGCGGCGACATCCATGCCGTCGACCTGTTCGCCGGGAATGCCGAAGACCGAGCCGCGATGGTAAAGCTCCTCGGCGCGCGCGCTGCCGCGCTCGACCGCGGTCCCCATGGCGTAGTGATTGTTCTCGATGACGTAGATCACGGGAAGCTTCCACAGCGACGCCATGTTGAAGCTCTCGTAGACCTGCCCCTGATTGGCGGCCCCCTCGCCGAAGAACGTGAGGCAGACCCGATCGTTGCCGCGATATTTGTTGGCGAAGGCAAGGCCGGTGCCGAGCGGCGCCGGCGCGCCGACGATGCCGTGGCCGCCATAGAAATTCCGGTCCACCGAGAACATGTGCATGGAGCCGCCTTTGCCTTTGGCGTAGCCATGGTGGCGGCCGGTCAGCTCGGCCATCACGCGCTTCGGCTCCATGCCGGCGGCGAGCATGTGTCCGTGATCGCGATAGGCGGTGATGACCTGGTCGCCCTCCGCGATCGTCATCTGCATGCCGGCCACGACCGCCTCCTGGCCGATATAGAGGTGGCAAAAGCCGCCGATATAGCCCATGCCGTAAAGCTGTCCGGCCTTCTCCTCGAAGCGGCGAATGAGCAGCATGAGGCGATAGGCGGAAAGTTCCTGCTCGGGGATGAGACTCTGCCGCCCAGCCACGTTCGACTCGCCAGCAATGCCGTAACCGAGCCAGAGATTGGCGGTACCGGGCGTGAGGCTTGGCGTGGTCACAATGGTCCTCGACGTCGTCCTCGGATTCGCTCCGAGGCTAGCACGAGCCGGAAGTCCCCTGAAAGCTTGCGAGCTGCGGCAGGCTCAGGTCTTCATCCCTCCCCGTCATGTGGAGGGATGAATGAATTCAGCGCTTTTTTGCGGAGGCTGTATCGGGAACGGGCTGGCGGCGCTTCAGCATGATGAGATCGCCCTGATGGGCGAGGTTCAGGATCGCCCGTGCGCGCTCGTCCAGCATGTCGGGATCGAGGCTCTCGGGGCGAAGCAGAGCGACGTCGCGCTCGATCCTCTCTTTTACCGCCTTCAGACCCGCGAGCTCGCCTTCGAGCACATCCTTCCGCCCGTTGAGTTCGGAGCGCGCCTCTAGGCCATGATCGCCGGTCTCCAGGTGATAAGCGAAATAACCCGCCGCGCCGCAGGCCAAAAGCGGAAAGATGAAAGCCGTGAACCGCATTCTTTGGAGTCTGCGCGCGAGCCGTTAAGCGGCCGTTACCGCCCCCGCTTCAGCACCGAGCGGCCGGCGTAGCGGGCGCTGGGCCCCAGTTCCTCCTCGATGCGGATGAGCTGGTTGTATTTCGCCACGCGGTCAGACCTCGCCAGCGAGCCGGTCTTGATCTGTCCGCAATTGGTGGCGACGGCGAGATCGGCGATGGTCGCGTCCTCGGTCTCGCCGGAACGGTGCGACATCACCGCGGCATAGTGCGCTTCTTGCGCCATGCGCACGGCGTCGAGCGTCTCTGTCAGCGTGCCGATCTGGTTGACCTTGACGAGGATGGCATTGGCGATGCCCCGGTCGATGCCCTGCTTGAGCCGCGCGACATTGGTGACGAAGAGATCGTCGCCGACGAGCTGAACGCGGTCGCCGAGCGCCTCGGTCAAACCCCGCCAGCCGTCCCAATCGTCCTCGCTCATCCCGTCTTCGATGGAGAAGATCGGGTAGTTCGCGACAAGCTCGCCGTAATAGGCCGCCATTTGCTCGGAGGTGAGGCTTCGCTTCTCGCCTTTGAGGGAATAACGGCCCTCGCCGTAGAGCTCGGTCGCGGCGACGTCGAGCGCGAGATAGACGTCATCGCCGGGGCCGTAGCCCGCTTCCTTGATCGCCGCCATGACGAAGTCGAGCGCCTCGCGGGTCGAGCCGAGATTGGGGGCGAAGCCCCCTTCGTCGCCGACCGCGGTGGTGTGGCCTGCGCTCTTCAATGCGTGGCGGAGTGCATGGAATATCTCGGCGCCTATGCGCACGGCCTCGGCAATGCTTGCCGCACCGACCGGCACGATCATGAATTCCTGGAAGTCGATGGGATTGTCGGCATGCGCCCCGCCATTGACGATGTTCATCATCGGCACGGGGAGCAGGGTCGCCTCCTCGCCTCCGACATAGAGATAGAGCGGCAGGCCTCTCGCGCTCGCTTCGGCCTTGGCTGCCGCGAGCGAGACGCCGAGAATGGCATTGGCGCCGAGCCGCCTCTTATTCTCGGTGCCGTCGAGATCGCGCAAGCGCTGGTCGAGCCCGCGCTGGTCGGCCGCGTCGAAGCCCGAGAGCGCTTTACGGATCTCGCCATTGACCGCTTCGACCGCCTTCTTGACGCCCTTGCCGCCATAGCGGGGACCCCCGTCCCGAAGCTCGTGCGCTTCATGGGCGCCGGTCGATGCGCCGGAAGGAACCGCGGCGCGACCATAATGGCCGTCCTCAAGGACGACATCGACCTCCACCGTCGGGTTGCCGCGGCTATCCAGAATTTCCCGGCCGATAATGGTGGCGATGGCGGTCATGGCGCTCCCTTCGCTCTCGGGTTGATTGCCACGCTCGCCCGTGACACGTTCATCCCGCGCGGGTTTCTATCGGGTTTAGGGGGGAGCGCAAGGGTTTTGGCGTAGGAGATAGCCCCAATGTCGGACATGCAAACCTATAGCGGCGGCTGCCATTGCGGCCGGGTTCGATATCAGGTCACGACGACTCTCGATCCCGTTATCGACTGCGATTGCTCGATCTGCCGGAAGCGCGGTGTGCTTTGGACCTATGTGAAACCGGCTCAGTTCAAACTTCAATCGGGACAAGACGAACTTTCCGATTATCAGTTCAACAAGAAAGCCATCCACCATCTGTTCTGCCGGAATTGCGGAGTTTCGTCCTTCGCCACGGGGCGCGGCGAAGACGGTTCCGAGGGCATCGGCATCAATGTGCGCTGCGTTGACGATGTGGCGATCGAGGCGCTGGCGCTTACGCCCTTTGACGGCAAGAACCTATGACGGAAAGTCCGTCTGGCTCCGCGTTGGTGCTGTTTTCCGGAGGGCAGGATTCGACCGTCTGCCTCGGTTGGGCGCTCGACCGCTACACCAGGGTCGAGACGGTCGGCTTCGATTATGGCCAGCGTCACGGCATCGAGCTGGAATGCCGGCGGCGCGTCCGCGATGAGATCGCGCGCCGCTTCCCGGCCTGGGGGGCGCGGCTCGGGCCCGATCATGTCATCGACGTTTCAAGCTTCGGCGCCATCGGCGAAACGGCGCTGACCTCCGGCGCCGAGATCGAAATGCTTAGCACCGGCCTCCCCTCCACCTTCGTGCCGGGGCGCAATCTTATGTTCTTCGTCTATGCGGCGGCGCTCGGCTACCGGCGCGGGCTCGTCACGCTGGTAGCCGGCATGTGCGAGACGGATTTCTCCGGCTATCCCGATTGCCGCGACGCGACCTTGCAAGCGCTTGAGCGGGCGATCAGGCTCGGCACCGAAATTCCCTTCACCATCGAGACGCCGCTCATGTGGCTGACCAAGGCCGAAACCTGGGCGCTCGGCGACCGGCTCGGCGGAGACGTTTTTGTCGATCTCATCGTCGAAGAGACCCACACCTGCTATCGCGGCGCGCGCGAGGAGCGCCATCCTTGGGGTTATGGCTGCGGAACCTGCCCCGCTTGCCAGCTCCGCGCCAAAGGCTTCGCCGAATGGCAGGCCTCGCGCGCCGGTCTTCAAGCCGCTTCACGCTAAATTACGCGCGCTGCATTGGCGCTCTGCTGGGAACGACGACGCTCTTGCTCTCGGCGCGCTTAAGGACCAAGTTCCGGCCATGTATGCGGTCAAGGAAATTTATTACACCCTCCAGGGCGAAGGGATGCAGACCGGCCGGGCGGCCACCTTCTGCCGCTTCGCCGGCTGCAATCTGTGGTCGGGGCGCGAACAGGACCGCGATTCTGCCGCCTGCGATTTCTGCGACACCGACTTCGTCGGCACCGATGGGCCCGGCGGCGGAAAGTTCGCTGATGCCGAAGACCTGGCACGCGCTTGCCGCGCCGCCTGGCGCGGCAATTCAGGTACGCCGCCCTATGTGGTGCTGACCGGCGGCGAGCCGATGCTCCAGGTCGATGAGCCACTCATCGCGGCGCTGCATGCGCAAGGTTTCGAAATCGCCATCGAGACCAACGGCACGCTTCCCGTGCCGCGCGCAATCGACTGGATCTGCGTGAGCCCCAAAGCGCAGGCACCGCTTAAGCAGCGCTCGGGCGACGAGTTGAAGCTGGTCTACCCGCAAGACTGTCTCCACCCGGCGCAGGTCGAAGACCTCGACTTCGCCCATTTCCTGCTCCAGCCGATGGATGAAGGAGCGAAGACCGCCGGCCATCTCCGCGCCGCCATCGACTATTGCCGCGCCCATCCCAAATGGCGCTTGAGCCTGCAAACCCATAAACTGCTGGGGCTGCGCTAAGCCCTGTTTACAAAGTTGCATAGCGTAGGCATCTGCGGGATAGCAGCAAGATGAAGCGCGTCACCTCGGCGCCCTGGCCCGCTGATCGACTGGACAAGCCAAATGGCCGGGTTCTGGCCAAGCCGATCCGACCACCTCGAAGATCCGCTCAAAAGGATGGACCAATGACCAATACTGCGACCGAAGCGCTCTCCGTCGTTGTCGAACGGGAGATACCTTATCCGCCGGAAAAGATCTGGCGTGCGCTCACGCAACCACACCTGATCGAGGAGTGGCTCATGAAGAACGACTTCAAGCCTGTCGTGGACCACCGTTTCAATCTTCGCGCAGACTGGGGCGTTGTCGACTGTCAGGTCCTGGCGGTCGAGCCGAACAAGACGCTGTGTTACACGTGGGCGGCCTATGGTCTCGAGACTGTCGTCACTTGGACTCTCACCCCTACGAGCACGGGGACCCACCTGCGCATGGAGCAGTCGGGCTTCCCGCCGGATCAGCCGCAGTACTACCAGGGCGCCAAGGGCGGGTGGCAGCAGTTCTTTGCGGCCCTGGAACAGGTCTTGGCGCGGATAGATTGAAGTCTGCCGGCACAATTCAAAGCTAGGCCCTGTTTCTCTCAACCACTTTGTAAACAGCGCCTAAGCCCTGGCTTGGCAAAGAAAAATCGCCTAAACGACTGCCATGCGCATCTACAAAGAGTTCGGTTTCGAAGCCGCTCATTTCCTGCCTTCGGCGCCCCCGGGTCATCCGAATGCGAGGGTCCATGGCCATTCCTTCCGGGCGCGCGTGACCATCGACGGCGAGCCCGACGGGAAGACCGGTGTGGTCATGAATTTGGACGAGGTCGAGATGGCCCTCGGCGAAGCGCGCGCGGCGCTCGACCATCGCTTCCTCAACGAGGTCGAGGGACTGTCACAGCCGACGCTGGAGCGGATTGCCATGTGGCTGTGGGACCGCTTGCATAATCGGCTGCCCGGGCTCGCCGAGATCGAGGTCGCCCGCGATAGCTGCCATGAAGGCTGCGTCTATCGCGGCCCGCATCCTAAGCTTGCGGCGGAGTAAGACGATGGCGCGAAAGATCACCGGTCTGAAGCAGCTCGGCGCCAAGACGCCGATTCCAAAGACGCCGGCCGAGGCCGAACTCGAACGCGTGCCAAACCCGCATCCCGACACGCACTATGTCGCCCGCTTCACCTGCCCGGAATTCACCTGCCTCTGCCCCATCACGGGTCAGCCCGACTTCGCGCATTTCGTCATCGACTATGCGCCGCGTGCGTGGCTCCTCGAATCGAAATCGCTCAAGCTCTATCTCGCCAGCTTCCGCAATATCGGCGCCTTCCACGAGGACGCCACCATCGGCATCGGCAAGCGTGTGGTCGCGCTGATCGATCCCGCCTGGCTTAGGATCGGCGGCTATTGGTATCCGCGCGGCGGCATCCCCATCGACGTGTTCTGGCAGCACGGCACCCCGCCGGACGGCGTGTGGATTCCCGAACAAGGCGTCGCGCCCTATCGCGGCAGGGGTTAGCTAGCGGCGCTTCACCAGACGATCGATCTCGATCAGCTCTTTCAGCAGCGGCTCGAGCGAAGCGAGCGGCAACATGTTGGGACCGTCAGAAGGCGCGCGGTCTGGATCCTGGTGGGTCTCGATGAAGAGACCGGCCACGCCGACCGCGACCGCCGCGCGGGCGAGCACCGGCACGAAGCGCCGCTCGCCCCCG
>JACMJU010000033.1 GCA_014380485.1 Methyloceanibacter sp. | reverse complement strand
CTTGCCGCGGGCTGTTGCACCTCCTCTGCGGCAAGCGCGGAGCCCATCGCATATCCCAGAAGCAAAAGACTGACGGCGATTCTTCGCATGACAATATCCTCGAGTTTTCCGGCCCGAGCGGGGCGGGGCACCTCCTAAGGTCAAACGGCCGCTCCGCGGCCAGGGTTCCGGCCAAATTGTGTAGGGTCGCTCACGACTGCTTGACGGAAACGAGGGGTGTTATGTTATATCATCACTGATGAGCGCCGCCCCGCATCACCACCAGCCCAAGCTGTCGCGCAATCAGAGCGAGATCCTGTCATGCCTGCGCAGGGCCAAAGAGCCCATGAGCGCTTACGCCATCCTCGACCGGGTGAGGATTGCAGGCATCTCCCATCCCCCGACCGTCTACCGCGCTCTGAACGAGCTGATGCAGAAGGGGATGGTGCATCGCCTCCAGTCGCGCTCGGCCTTCATCGCCTGCGGGCATGGCGTCTGCGACGGAAAATTCGCCTTCGCCATCTGCCGCCAATGCGGGAGGGTGGTCGAGATTCCGCTCTCGGATGCGGACCAGGCGGGTCTGCTCGGTCTGGCGCCGGACCAAATCGTCCCCGAGCAGGTGACGGTCGAGATCGCAGGTCTGTGCGAGGCCTGCCGCCAATAGGCCGGGACTCCCGGTAAGAGGACACGCGATGGGTTCGGAGCGGCGGGGTGAGGTTCACCGGCATGGGGCGCATGTGGCGACGGAGCGTGACGCTGCGATGATCACCCCGGCGCGCTCAAGTAGCGAAGCGGTAGCGCATCAAGAAATGCCGGCAGCGAGCGGCTTCTCGCTCTTGCGCCTCTCGCTTGCGGCGCGGCTCCTTATCGTCGCCGCCCTGTCGGCGCTGCTTTGGGGCGGCGTGTTTTGGGCCTTGAGGTAAACATGGCCAGCAGCAAGCCCGCTGTTACCTTCCGCGACGTAACCCTCGGCTACGACCGGCATCCCGCCGTGCATCACATCACCGGCGATGTCGAGGCCGGCGCGCTCCTCGCCCTCGTCGGCCCGAACGGCGCCGGCAAGTCGACCCTGCTCAAAGGCATCGTCGGCGAGCTTCGGCCGCTCAGCGGAAGCCTCAAGCTCGACAGTCTGAGAAAGTCCGGCATCGCCTATCTCCCGCAACAGATCGAGATCGACCGGCTCTTTCCCATCTCGGTGTTCGACTGCGCGGCCATGGGGCTGTGGCGCAAGATCGGGGCGTGGCGCGGTCTCGACCGGCGCTACAGGCAAGAGGTCGCGCGCGCGCTCGCGACGGTCGGACTCCAGGGCCTCTCTGACCGTCTCGTCGGCGCGCTCTCGGGCGGCCAGTTCCAGCGGGTCCTGTTCGCGCGCCTGTTGCTGCAAGACGCCGCCCTCATCCTGCTCGACGAACCGTTCCGCGCCGTCGATACCAAGACCGTCGCCGATCTCATCGCGCTGATCGGGCGGTGGCACAGCGAAGGGCGCACCGTTCTCGCCGCGCTGCACGATATCGAACTGGTGCGCGCGCATTTTCCGGCGACGCTCGTTCTGGCACGCGAAGTGGTGGCCTGGGGCGAGACGCGCAAAGTCTTGACCCCCGCAAATCTCACCAAGTCGCAGCAACTGGTCGAGGCCTTCGACGAGCAGGCCGGAATTTGCGCGCGGGACGAAAGCGTGCGCGAGCGGCTGCCGGCATGATCGACGCGATCGTCAATCCCTTCGTCGAATTCTCCTTCATGCGCCGAGCGCTCGTCGGGTGCCTCGCGCTATCGCTCGGCGCGCCGCCGATCGGCGTGTTCCTCATGCTGAGGCGCATGAGCCTGATGGGCGACGCGATGAGCCATGCCGTCCTGCCCGGCGCCGCCATCGGCTACCTTCTATTCGGACTGTCGCTTCCGGCCATGTCGTTGGGCGGCTTTGCCGCCGGGCTGGCCGTGGCGCTCGCCGCCGGCCTCGTCGCGCGCTCAACGATGTTGCGCGAAGACGCGAGTCTCGCCGGCTTCTATCTCGTGTCGCTTGCGCTCGGCGTGCTGATTGTCTCGGTCAAGGGCAGCAATATCGACCTGCTGCATGTGCTGTTCGGGACGGTGCTCGCGCTCGACGACGCCGCGCTCGTTCTCGTGGCCGCGATTGCCACGGTGTCGCTTATCGTGCTTGCGGTCATCTACCGTCCGCTGGTGCTCGAATGCTTCGATCCTCAATTCCTGCGCTCGGCGAGCCGCTGGAGCTCGCCGACCCATCTGATTTTCCTGATGCTGGTCGTGCTCAACCTGGTGGCCGGGTTCCAGGCGCTCGGCACGTTGATGGCGGTCGGCATCATGCTCCTTCCCGCCGTGACCGCGCGGTTCTGGGCCGAGGATGTATCGGGGCTGATCCTGGTGGCGATCGGCTGTGCCGTTGCGGCGAGCTTCTCCGGCCTGCTCCTCTCTTATTACGCCAATCTGCCGACCGGGCCGTCGATCATTTTGCTTTGCGGCGTCTTCTACCTTCTTTCCATGCTTCTCGGCGTTCGGGGCGGTTTCATCTGGAATCTCGTTCCGCGCCGGCATCTGGAAGCCTGATCCTTCGATGAAGGGAGCCGCGACATGAAAGCGCGCCTTGGTTTGCGGTTCGTATTGGCCGCCGTCATTCTGCTCGCTCTTTCAAGCGCGGCCGACGCCGCCGACAAGATCAAGGCCGTCGCCTCGTTCAGCATTCTCGGCGACATGGTCAAACAAGTCGGAGGGGACCGGGTCGCTGTGGTCACGCTGGTCGGACCGGACGGCGACGCCCATGTCTTCAGCCCGACCCCCGCCGCCGCCAAGGCACTCGCCTCTGCCGAAATCTTCTTCGTCAACGGACTGGGCTTCGAGGGCTGGATGGAACGGCTCGAGAAGTCATCGGGCTTCAACGGCGCGGTGGTGGTCGCGAGCAAGGGGGTGGAGCCGCTCACCATGCATGAGGGCGACGATGCTGCGGTTCCCGACCCCCATGCCTGGCAGGACCTCGCCAACGGCAAGATCTATGTCGCCAATATCCGTGACGGACTGATCGCCGCCGACCCGGAGGGGAAGCCCGTCTACGAGGCGAACGCGGCGAAATATCTCGACGCCATCGCCAAGGAGGAGGCGGCGGTGACAGCGGCGCTTGGCGCGTTGCCCGAGGCGCGCCGCAAGATCATCACCTCGCATGACGCCTTCGGCTATTTCGGCAGGGCGTACGGGCTTGAAATTATCGCGCCCCAGGGCGTCAGCACCGAGAGCGAGGCCTCGGCGCAGGACGTGGCCAAGATCATCCGCCAGATCAGAGACGAGAACATTCCGGCGGTGTTCATCGAGATCATCACCGACCATCGCCTGCTCGATCAGATCGCGCGCGAGACCGGCGCCAAGATCGGCGGCGCGCTCTACTCTGATGCGCTGTCAGGGCCCGACGGTCCGGCGCCAACCTATCTCGACATGTTCCGCCACAATGTCAGTGTGCTCGCCGCGGCGCTGTCTTCCTAGCCGTCGGCAAAGATGTCCTCGATGTCACGGCGCCCATCGAGGATGCGAATAATCTGGGCGATGTCGCCACGAACTCGGTAGAAGATTACGTGAGGACTGACGAGCACAGATCGAAGTCCGGGCTGATTTCGTCGCGCATGCGGCCAACGAGCGGATGCTCTTCCAGCATCATGCAGGCCTCGCCGATTGCGCGGACTCTGCTTTCGGCTACCTGTGGGCCGGCGATCTCGCGGTAGTAGTTCCAAATGTCAGGGAGGTCAGTTTCAGCGACCGGCGACCAGATGACTGGCCGCTTACGAACGGCCATCGTCCCGGTTCATCTTCTCGATGAACTGTTCGATATCGATAGCCTTGCCTTGGCCCTCGTCGAGCGAACGAATGCCCGCGTCGATGTCGGCGCGCAGCCGGCGCAGCTTCTCAACATGAGAAAGCAGCTTGCGCCCGATCTCTTCTTGGTCGGCGTCGGGGAGGGAGACCACTTCGGCAATGGCTTTTTGCAGCGTTTTGACCATAGCTAAAGTATAGCATCAAGGATGCCGTCTTCCCCAGTCTCGCGTTGGGTCGCCCTCGGCGGCGCCATGTTGTTCGCGGCGATTGCCGTAGCCACGTTGGTTCCAGCCGGGTGGCAGGTCAGGCTCGGGCTGCATTGGCTGGTCGAGCATTTCCTCGCCTATTTCGTCCTTACCACCATGTTCTGCCTCGCTTGGCACCGGCCGATGGCGGTTGCGGCCGTCGTCCTGCCGGTCGCGATCCTGTTGGAGGCATCGCAGGGGCTGACCCCCGATCGCACGGCCGACGCCGCGACCGCGCTCAGCGCCGCAACGGGAGTTGCCGTCGCCGCGCTCCTCGCCGACCTCGCCATCACCCTGCGAGGGAGGATCCGGATCGACCCCGCCACCGGGCCAAAAGCTTAAGGGCGGATGCTGGCGCGGCCCGGGCAAATGTGATGTATCCTCGCCCGATGGAGACGAAAGCGCGACGGCGCGCAATTCCAGTCCGGATCGGCGGCGTCACGATCGGCGGCACGGCACCCATCGTCGTGCAGTCGATGACCAATACCGACACGGCCGATATCAAGGCCACGGCCGAGCAGGTCGCAGCACTGGCGCGCGCGGGCTCGGAACTTGTCCGCATCACAGTCGACCGCGCCGAGGCGGCCGCCGCCGTGCCT
>JACMJU010000004.1 GCA_014380485.1 Methyloceanibacter sp. | reverse complement strand
GTCTCCTATCCGGAATCGGCGTCGTTCTACGAGCGGATCGGCATGGAGCCGGCCCAGGCGCACTACCGCCCCCGGACCGACGACAAATGAAGATCTCCGAGGCAGACATCCTGATCGCGCCGGGCCTCGGCAACTCCGGCCCGGACCACTGGCAGCGCCGCTGGAGCAGCCGCATGGCCAACGCCCTCGTCATCGAGCAGGCCGACTGGGACAATCCACTGCTCGCCGATTGGGTGGATCGAATCTACCAGGAGATACTGCTCGCAACCCGCCCGGTCGTCTTGATCGGCCACTCGCTCTCGGTTGCGGCGATCGTCCACACCGCACAACTGCGGCTCAAGGACACCAAGGTGCGCGGCGCCTTCCTCGTGTCGCCACCCGATTTCGAGGGCGAGAGCATACCGGACGAGGCTCGTCCCTTCGCCGATGTCCCGACCGATCCCCTGCCGTTCCCCTCACTGGTCGTCTGCTCGACCACGGACCCGCTGGTCTCGGTCTACCGCGCCCGCGGCTTTGCCGCCGACTGGGGGTCGGACTTCATGCTGGCGGGGAACGCGGGACACATCAACGCCGAGTCCGGGCACGGTCCATGGCCGGAAGGGCTGCTGATGTTCGGCGAATTGATGAAGCGGCTGAAAGCCTAGACTTCGCTGAGGATCTGCTGCTTTGCGACGTCGGCCAACTCGGTCATCTTGAGTCGGATCGCTTCGTCCGACACGGATGCGCCCTTAGCCTTCAGGTCACCGGAAACCTTGCGGAATACGTCCTCGTCGCCGGCCTCCTCAAAATCGGAGGCGACCACTTCTGCGGCATATTCCTTGGCGTGCTCCTCAGAGAGGCCCATGTGCTCGGCGGCCCACATGCCGAGAAGCTTGTTGCGCCGGGCTTCAGCCCGGAACTTAAGCTCGCCGTCGTGGGCGAACCGCGCTTCCGCCGCCTTCTTGCGATCGTCGAATCCCGACATTGTGCCTGCTCCGCCTCAAAGGGTGCCCGTGGCAGAGGAGATAGGCGGTTCGGCTAGGCAAATCAACGTCCTCGGCTGCGACAAATCGAGGGCCTTGCAGGACTCGTGTAAAGCGCCGCATATGAGGTCCACCTGAGGGCCCCGCGCCATGAAAGAACTTGCTTTTCGCGCCCCTTCAGGCGCATGAACCGCCCGTTTTCCCCACCATCCGTGAGCTTATGGCAGAGATGACCCGTCGCCGGAAAATCTATGAGGGCAAGGCCAAGGTGCTGTACGAGGGCCCCGAGCCCGGCACGCTTGTCCAGCACTTCAAGGACGACGCGACCGCCGGCGACGGCGCCAAGCATGAGGTTCTCGACGGCAAGGGCGTCCTCAACAACCGCATTTCCGAGTTCATCTTCACCAAGCTGAACGGCCTCGGCATCCCGACCCATTTCATCCGCCGCCTCAACATGCGCGAGCAGTTGATCAAGGAAGTCGAGATTATCCCCCTCGAGATCATCGTCCGCAACGTCGCGGCCGGCTCTCTGGTGAAGCGCCTCGGGCTCGAGGAAGGCACCCAGCTGCCGCGCTCGATC
>JACMJU010000003.1 GCA_014380485.1 Methyloceanibacter sp. | reverse complement strand
TGGTGATCCCGACTTCATGTCGGGATCGCCGGGTGAGGGGGCACATCGCTCACTCGGCACAAGGCCGCGCGACTATTACCGCATCGAGGACGAGAACGGTCATCGCTACTGGGTGTTCCGCGAAGGCCTCTATCAGGAGAGCGAGTTTGGGCCTCCTTGCTGGTATCTGCATGGCGTCTTCGGGTGATGTCCTTCGCCATGACCCGCTACGCCGAACTCGAGGTCACCACCAATTTCACTTTTCTCACCGGCGGCTCCCATCCCGAGGAGCTGGTGGCGACGGCCAAGGCCTTGGGTCTGGACGCCATCGCCGTCACCGACCGCAATACGCTTGCCGGCGCGGTTCGCGCCCATCTCGCCGCCAAGGAGGCCGGCATCAAGTTCATCCTCGGCGTCCGGCTCGATCTGCAGGATGCGCCAAACCTGCTCGCCTATCCGACCGATCGCGCGGCTTACGGCCGGCTCTGCCGGTTGCTGACGCTCGGTCAACGCCGCGCCGGGAAAGGGCAATGCATACTTTTTCGTGATGATGTCGCGGCCCATGCCGAGGGCTTGATCTTCATCGTTCTTCCTCCCCAGAATTATTCCCCTCACCCTCCCACCGCGTGCAGCGGTGGGCCCCTCCCTCTCCCACAAGGGGAGAGGGGTTGCCGTGGAGCCGCAAGTCCCAGCCCCTCTCCCCTCGCGGGAGAGGGTGGCGACCCCGGCTTTCAGTCGGGGGCGCCGGGTGAGGGGGAGCACGCCAAGGACTTCGAGAGTGAGCTACGCCGCATCGATGAAGCGCTCGGCGAGCGCACTTCCCTCTATCTCGCGGCGCGGCATTCCTACCGGGGCAACGATCGCGCCCGCATCGCCGCTTTGGCCGAACTCGGCAGGCGCGCGGGTGTCCCTCTCGTCGCCACCAATGCGGTGCTCTATCACGCCCCCCACCGCCGCGCCCTTCAGGACGTGCTCACCTGCATCCGCGAGAAATGCACCATCGCCGATGCCGGCTTCCGCCTCGAGGCCAATGCCGAGCGGCATATAAAATCGGCGAAGGACATGGCGCGGCTCTTCGCCGGCTATGAGGACGCGCTTCGCCGCAGCGTCGAGATCGCGCAAGGCTGCACCTTCTCCCTCGACGAGCTGAAATACGAATATCCCGACGAGCCGGTGCCTCAAGGCAAGACCCCCCAATCCCACCTTGAAGATCTGACCTGGGAGGGAGCTTCCTGGCGTTACCCTGCCGGAATCCCTGAGAAAGTGCGCGGCACGCTCCACAAGGAGCTCGCGCTCATCGCCGAGCTCTCTTACGCGCCCTATTTCCTCACCGTCCACGACATCGTCCGCTATGCGCGAAGTTGCGGCATTCTCTGCCAGGGAAGAGGCTCCGCCGCCAATTCCGCCGTCTGCTACTGCCTCGCCATCACCAATGTCGATCCCACCGAGATCGACCTCCTGTTCGAGCGTTTCGTCGCGCCCGAGCGCAAGGAGCCGCCCGATATCGACGTCGATTTCGAGCATGAACGGCGCGAAGAGGTGATCCAATATATCTATGCCCGCTACGGCCGCGACCGCGCCGGGCTTGCCGCCACCGTCATCTGCTATCGCGGACGGCTTGCCGTGCGCGAGGTGGGCAAGGCGCTGGGCTTGAGCGCGGATACCGTCGCAGCCCTTGCCACCACCATCTGGGGCTTGAGCAATTCGAGCCTCCCCGAGGAATATGTCCGCCAGGCCGGGCTCGATCCTTCAGATCCGCTGCTCGCCCGCGTGCTCGAGCTCACCCATGAGCTGATCGGCTTCCCCCGCCACCTCTCCCAGCATGTCGGCGGCTTCGTGCTGACGCGCGGGCCTTTATCCGAGGTGGTCCCCATCGGCAATGCCGCCATGGAGGACCGCACCGTCATCGAATGGGACAAGGACGATCTCGATGCGCTCGGGCTGCTCAAGGTCGACGTGCTCGGCCTTGGCATGCTCACCTGCATCCGCAAGGCCTTCGCTCTCCTGAAGGCCCATTACGGCAAGGATGTCGCGCTCGGCACGGTGCCGCGCGACGACGCCATCGTCTACGACATGCTGTGCCGGGCGGATTCGATCGGCGTGTTCCAAGTCGAGAGCCGGGCGCAGATGAACATGCTGCCGCGGCTCAAGCCCCGCTGTTTCTACGATCTCGTCATCGAGGTCGCCATCGTGAGACCTGGTCCCATTCAGGGCGACATGGTCCACCCCTATCTTCGCCGCCGTTGCGGCGAGGAGCCCGTCGCCTTCCCCTCGCCCCACCCGGATCACGGACCCGCCGACGAGCTTTACCAGGTGCTCGGCAAGACCATGGGGGTGCCGCTGTTCCAGGAGCAGGCTATGCGGCTCGCCATGGTGGCGGCGAAGTTCTCAGGCTCCGAGGCGAATGAGCTGCGCCGCGCTATGGCCACGTTCCGCCGCCGCGGCACCATCGATCGCCTCAAGGAGAAGATGGTCGGCCGCATGACGGCGCGCGGCTATCCGGCCGACTTCGCCGAGCGCTGCTTCAACCAGATCAAAGGCTTCGGCGAATATGGCTTCCCCGAGAGCCACGCCGCGAGCTTCGCCCATCTCGTCTATGTCTCGGCCTGGCTCAAATGCCATTACCCGGCTTCCTTCGCCGCGGCCCTGCTCAATTCTCAGCCCATGGGTTTCTACGCCCCGGCCCAGATCGTGACTTGCGCCCGGGCGCACGGGGTCGAGGCGCGCGAGGCCGATATCAACATGAGTCTCTGGGACTGCACTCTTGATGCCCGCCTGCGCGGGCATGACAAAGAACCCGGTGGAAGAAGGGATTCCAGTTTCGCGCTTCGCCTCGGGCTTCGCCAGATCGACGGTCTGCGCGAGGACGACGTGAGGCGCCTCGTCTCAATCCGCGACGGCCTCCCCGCCGACCTCGACCCTCATTTGTTCTGTCCCCCGCCCATGTCATCGCCCGGCTTGACCGGGCGATCCAGTAACCCCGAACCTCCCGAAGATCAGGGATTACTGGATGCCCGCCTTCGCGGGCATGACCAAGGAGAGTTACGTGGGAGGTATGCCGATGTGCGCGATCTGTGGCGGCGGAGCGGACTGAAGCGCGCAAGCTTGGAGCGGCTCGCCGCGGCGGATGCCTTCCGCTCCTTAGGTCTCCACCGCCGCCAGGCTCTGTGGGACGTGCGCGGCCTGCCGCTGGAACTGCCCTTGCCGCTCTTCGACCACGCCGGCACAGCCGATGCGGGCGCCGAGCAAGAGGTCACCCTTCCCCTCATGCCGCTCTCCGAGCATGTGGTGAACGATTACCGCACGCTTCGCCTCTCCCTCAAAGCTCACCCCGTGAGTTTCCTGCGCGCCCGCATCGCCGCTTCCGGTATCGCCGCTTGCGCCGATCTCAAAGCCTGCCGCGACGGCGCCAAAGTCAGCGTCGCCGGCGTCGTGCTCGTCCGCCAGCGCCCGGGCTCGGCGCAAGGCGTCGTGTTCATGACCATCGAGGACGAGACCGGCATCGCCAATTCGGTGATCTGGCCCAACGTGCTCGAGCGCGAGCGGAAAGTGGTGATGGGGGCGCGTCTCGTCGTGGTGCATGGCCGCATCCAGCGCCACGAAGACATTATACATGTGGTGGCCGTGCGCCTCGAGGACCGGAGCGATTGGCTTCATCTTCTCACCGAGGACGGCGAGGCTTTGAGCCTTGCGCTCGCCAATGCCGACGAGGTGCGCCGCCCGGAGCCGGGATCATGGCGCTCCTCGCGCGACAATAGGCCGAGCTTCTTCCCTCCCCTTGATGGGGAGGGCGGGTCGGCCGAAGGCCGAGCCGGGTGGGGTGATCCGGCAGAAACACACCCCACAAGGCGCAAAGCGCCGACCTCCCCACCAGGGGGAGGTATCGAGCATGTGGCTCCCCGGGCGAAACGGGCTATGCACCCGCGCCGCCACCCAAGAGCCGAGCGCATCATCCCGAAATCCCGCGATTTCCATTAGACGCGCTCCATCCCTCCCCTTGATGGGGAGGGTGGGTCGGCCGAAGGCCGAGCCGGGTGGGTGATGGGGCATTCCTCAACAGAAAACCCCCACCCCAACGCCGCCTGAAGGCGTCGTCGGACCTCCCCACAAGGGGGAGGTATGGAGCCTGTGGCTCCCCCGGCGAAACCGGCTATGCTCGCCCGCATGACGCCCGCTTCACGCTACTTCCTCAGCGGCCTGCTCGCCCTTCCGCTCGCACTCGGCATCGCCGCGAGCGAGAGTGCGCCGCGCGCCTACGCTTTCGAACCGCCGGAGGGCGCAAGCGGCTTTACCCCGAAGCCTCTCGTCAAGGCGAAGAGGCAGATGGTCGTCGCCTCCCATGCGCTGGCCGCAGAGGCGGGGCTCGCCATTTTGCAGAAAGGCGGCAGCGCGGCCGATGCCGGCATCGCCACCCAGATCGTGCTCACCCTGGTCGAGCCGCAATCCTCAGGGATCGGCGGCGGGGCCTATATTCTTTATTGGGACGAAGGCGCCAAGAAACTTCTCAGCATCGACGGACGCGAGACCGCGCCTGAAGCGGCCACGCCCGAGCTCTTTCTCGATGAGACGGGGAACAAGCTGCCGCGCGAGACGGCCATGGCGAGCGGCCTTTCCGTTGGCGTCCCCGGTGTGCTCGCGGGTCTGAAGCTCGTTCACGATAAATATGGCAAGCTCCCCTGGGCTGAGCTGTTTCAGCCGGCGATCGCTCTAGCCCGCGAGGGCTTCCCCATTTCCCCCCGCCTCGCCGCAATGATCGCCGAGGAGGGGCCTGACAGCTTCACCGCGGAAGCGCGCGCCTATTTCTTCGACGCGGGCGGCAGGCCTTTGCCTTCCGGCTACCGGCTCAAGAATCCCCTGCTCGCCGAGACTTTCGAGACGATTGCCCGTGACGGGCCCGATGCTTTCTACCGGGGCGCCATCGCCCGCGACATCGCCAACACGGTGCGGAACGATCCGCGCAAGCCGGGCCGCCTGACGGCCGAGGATCTCGCCCGTTATCGCGCCATCGAACGGGAGCCGGTCTGCGTGCCCTACCGCCTTCATCGGGTCTGCGGCATGGGTCCGTCCTCCTCAGGCGGCGTCGCCGCCGGACAGGTGCTCACCCTCATCGAGCCTTACGATCTCGGCGCGGCGCCGCTCGGCGCATCGCCCGCCCATCTTGTCGTCGAGGCCGAGCGGCTCGCTTTCGCCGACCGTGCGCTCTATCTCGCCGACCCGGATTTCGTTTCGGTACCCGTCGCCGGACTGCTCGATCCCGACTATCTTGCCGGGCGGCGCGCTCTGATCGACCCCACACGCGCGCTCGAACACGTGGCGGCGGGTGTTCCACCCAACACCAAGCAAGGAGCCTTCGGACTCGTCCGCTCGCCTGAGGGAAAAGGGACCAGCCATATCTCAATCGTCGACGGAAAGCGCGATGCCTTCGCCATGACCACGAGCATCGAGCAGGCCTTCGGGGCGCGGACCATGGTGCGCGGCTTCCTGCTCAACAATCAGCTCACCGATTTCTCCTTTGTCCCTTCCGACGAAGAGGGACGTCCCGTCGCCAATCGCGTCGAGGGCGGCAAGCGTCCGCGTAGCTCCATGGCCCCGACTATCGTGTTCGGGCCTGACGGCCTTCGCTACGTGCTCGGCAGTCCCGGCGGTCCGGCGATCATCCCCTTCAACGTCAAGACGATCGTCGGCCTGATCGATTGGGGCCTCGACGCGGCGGAAGCGAGCGCGCTCACCAATTTCGGCAGCATCGAGAATGCGGTTCTGCTCGAGCCCGGAGCGGCATGGGATGGGCTTGCCGCTTCTTTGAGCGCCATGGGCCATGAGGTGCGCCGCGTGCCGCTGACAAGCGGCGAGCATGTCGTCACCGTCACGCCCGAGGGCCTGGAAGGCGGTGCCGATCCACGTCGCGAAGGCGTGGCGCTGGGGGAGTGATGGCGCGCCGGAGTTACGCGATTGGCGTCCGCGGCGCAGGCGTGGTCGGGCTGTGGCAAGCACTCGTTCTTGCCCGGCGCGGCCACGCGGTCACGCTTTACGAACAGTCGGCCCAACCCTTCGCCGAATCATGCAGCGTCTATGCCGGTGCAATGCTCGCGCTGCGCTGCGAGGAGGACAACGCCGAGCCCGTGATCAATGAACTCGGCAAGCGCGGCATCGCGCTCTGGCGCGAAACCTATCCCGGCACGGCCGTCAACGGCACGATTGCCGTTGCGCTCGGCCGCGATCGCGCCGAGCTCGACCGCTTTGCCCGCATGACGGGAGGACACCGGCGCTTGTCGGCGGCTGAGCTTGTAGCGCTCGAGCCGGGTCTCGGCGACCGCTTCGCCGGCGCGTTGTTCTTCGCCGAGGAGGCTCATCTCGCGCCGGAGCCCGCCTTGCGTTTCGTGCTCGACCGCGCCCAGGCGGAAGGTGTTCGCTTGCGCCTCGGCGCAAGCGAAGCGCCCGAGGGCGCCGATCTCGTGATCGATTGCCGGGGTCTCGGCGCCAAGGACGATCTTCCGAACCTGCGCGGCGTGCGCGGCGAGCGGATCGTGGTCAAGAGCCGTGATGTGACGTTGACGCGGCCGGTGCGCCTGCTCCATCCCCGCTTTCCCCTCTACGTCGTGCCCTGGAGCGACGGTCTTTATATGATCGGCGCCACGGTGATCGAGAGCGAAGAGACCGGCGCCATCACGCTCCGCTCGGCGCTCGATCTTCTGTCGGCCGCTTACGCCGTCGATCCCGCCTTCGCCGAGGCCGAGATCGTGCGGCAAGGCGCAGGCGCGAGACCGGCCTTTCCCGACAATCGGCCTAGGATTATCGCGCGGAACGGCTATATCTACGTCAACGGTCTATACCGGAATGGATTTCTGCTTGCCCCGGCTTTGGCCGAGCTGGTTGCCGACTATGTCGAGACGGGTGCGAAGGACCCGGAGGTGTTTGTTGAAGATCCTGCTCAACGGTGAGGCTTTCGCCACCGACGCCGAGACCCTCGACGAGCTCTGCGCGCGGCTCGGCTTCGCGCAAGCCAAGATCGCCACCGCGGTGAACGGCAGCTTCGTCGCCGCGGCGCAACGCTTGGCGACGCCCTTGGCCGACGCCGATGAGATCGAGATCGTGGCGCCGAGGCAGGGCGGCTGATGCTCACCCTTTACGGCAAAAGCTTTAATTCACGGCTCCTGCTCGGCACGGCGCAATATCCCTCGCCGAGCAGCCTGAAGCAGGCCGTCGAAGCCGCTGGCGCGGAAATTGTCACCGTCGCGCTCCGCCGGGAATCGTCCCGCGCCCGTACCGGCCAGGGTTTCTGGACGCTGATCGAGGAGCTCGGCTGCAAGGTGTTGCCGAACACCGCCGGCTGCCGCACGGCGAAAGAGGCGATCGCCACCGCCAAGATGGCGCGCGAGCTGTTCGGCACCGACTGGGTCAAGCTCGAAGTCATCGCCAATGACGATACGTTGCAGCCCGATCTGTTCGGTCTGGTCGAGGCTGCCGCCGCGCTCGCAGGCGAGGGCTTCGAGGTGCTCCCCTATACCACCGAGGATTTGAGCGCTGCCGAGCGCCTGGTAGCGGCCGGCTGCACCGTGCTGATGCCGTGGGCCGCGCCGATCGGTTCGGCCCGCGGCCTCATCAACAAGGACGCGCTCAAGACGCTTCGCGCCTACTTCCCCGATATCCCGCTCATCATCGATGCCGGAATCGGCGCGCCTTCGCACGCCGCCGAGGTCATGGAGATGGGCTATGACGGCGTGCTGCTCAACACCGCCGTGGCCAAAGCGACCGATCCGGTGAAGATGGCGGCGGCCTTTGCCAAGGCCATCGCCGCCGGGCGGCTTGCCTTCGAAGCCGGCCTGATCGAGCCGCGCGACATGGCCTCACCCTCGACGCCGGTGGCGGGGACGCCCTTCTTCAAGATCGATCAGGCCTCTTGACCGGTCCCGGTCCGCGCCCGGCCGTGATCCGCCTCGATCCTTTTTATCCGATCCTCCCCGACACGGACTGGCTCGCCCGTCTTCTTCCTTGCGGCATCAAGCTGGTGCAGCTTCGCCTGAAGGATCGGCCGAAAGCCGTTATCCGCGCCGAGATCGAAAAAGCCATCGCGCTCTGCGCCGCGCATCGTTGCCAACTCGTGGTCAACGACTATTGGCGCGAAGCGATCGACGCGGGCGCGGACCTCGTTCATCTCGGCCAGGAGGATTTGGCGGGAGCGGACCTTTCCGCCATCAGAGCCGCAGACGTTAAGATCGGCGCCAGCACCCATAGTCGCGCCGAGCTCAACGCGGCGCTTGCCGCCGGTGCCGACTATGTTGCGCTCGGTCCGATCTATCCCACCACGCTGAAAGCCATGAATTGGGCGCCCCAAGGTCTTCCGCGCCTCGCCGAATGGCGGGCCAAAATCGCCTGTCCGCTCGTGGCCATCGGCGGCATTACACTCGACCGCGCCGCCATGGTGCTGGAGGCAGGCGCCGATTCGGTCGCCGTCATCACCGACATTGTGACAAGCGAACATCCTGAAAGGCGAGCGGAAAACTGGATCGCCGCCACCGCGCCGTGGCGCAGACTATCCACAGGTCTTGCACAGGACTGACTTCACGGGTTGAGACTTGACCTCGACCCCGTCCCCCGAGGATCATTGGGGGAACACGCAGCCGAGGGGGCTGATGAGCTATCAACTCGATCCGGAATTGCCGATGAGCGAGGCCTTGCGGCGCGTGGCCTTTGCCGAGCTCGACCTTGCCCATGGCGCGCTGGCAGCCCCGCCGGAGCGCCATAGCGGCGTGCACAGCTCCCGCAAATGCTTGAAGCGGCTTCGCTCGCTGCTTCTGCTCGCCCGCCCCGGCATGCCCGAGCCGGCCTTTGCCACTCTGTACGATCGACTCACCGCCATCGCGCGCGGATTGGCCCCGGCGCGCGACGCCCAGGCCCTCATCGACGCTTCCAACAAGCTCGAGCGCGAGACGGGTGCCGGTCCGGGCTTAGGCCCTCTCCAATCCTTGCGGGCTTGGCTCCATAAGCGCCGTCACGCGGCGGAGCAAAATCTCGAGCGGAGCGCCGCGACCGACGCCATGCGCGGCTTGCTCGAGCTTCGTCCCGCCTTCGCCGGCCTCGCCGTCTATCCCGACGATTTTGGCTCGCTTGCCAAGGGCCTCAGGCGCGGCTACCGCACGACCCGCAAAGCGTTCCACCACGCCATCGACACTGGCCGCGACGAAGACTTGCACGAGTGGCGCAAAGGCGTGCAGCATCATTGGCGGCAGATGCAACTCCTTGCGCCCTGTTGGCCGTCGGAACTCTCGGCGCGGGTTCAGACCGCCAGGTCGTTGTCGCAGAACCTCGGCGACGACCACGACATCTCCCTGCTCTGCCGGCTCGTGTCGACGCCGACCATGATATTCGGCAGCCCCGACGAGACGGCGGCGTTTCTGAAGCGCTGCCGCAAGCGTCACCGCGCCTTGCGCAAAGAGGCCGGCATTGAAGGGGAACGCCTCTTCGCCGAGCGCTCGCGGCCGTTCGCCGCTCGCATCGAAGTCTATTGGTTGCTTGCCGCCGGCGAGGCAGCCAAGGCGGCCGTGGAAACGCGACCCGACAATGTCGTCGCCTTCGGCGATGTGCGCACCCCCAGGGCGGGCTAGAACTCCGTTGCGCGGCACTTCGGCGCGCACGCCCCGGCAATGCCGCGCCCTCCTTCAGACCTTCACCTCCATCCCATCATAGGAAACCTCCCACCCCGCCTTTTCGACCGCCGTCCGCTCGGGCGAGCCTTGGCGCAGCGCCGGGTTGGAGTTGTTGATGTGGATGAAGATCTTGCGTCCGACGGCGAGCGGGGCGATCTCGGCGATGCTGCCCGCGCTGCCCGACATGTTCATGTGGCCCATTCGTTCGCCGGTCTTGTTGAGCAACCCCTGGGCGATCATCTCGTCATTGGTGTAGAGGGTGCCGTCGAAGACCAGCAGCGGCGCCCCCTTGAGCCGCGCGCGGAGCGCATCGTCGAGTCTGGCGCAGCCCGGCACATAGAAGAAGTGACGACCGCTTGACGTCTCGGTGACCTTGAGGCCCACGGTGTCGCCTTCCTGCGTGCCGAGGCCGGCGCCGGCCTTGGCGTCTTCGAGATAGAGCGGAACCTTGCCCGGCACCGGGAAGGCTTCGATGGTGATGCCGACGGGACCCGAAGGACCTTCCACGGCGAAGGGCCGCTCGAACCCCATGACCACCCGCTTGACCAGGTGCGCGTCGAGCACGTCGAAAATACTGTTGGCCGCGAGCACGCCGAGCACCCTCTCAGTGCCGTAGACGGTGAAGGGCTGGCCCTCGCGTAAGGTCAGGAGGCCCGCAACCGCATCGACGTCGCCATTGGTCAGCACCACCGCCTTGATCGGGCTGTTGCGCGGGGCCGCATCGGGCTTGGGATGCAGTTCCGGCGTCTCGTTGATTTGCTGACGCAGGTCGGGGGCGGCATTGAGCAGGACCCATTGCGCGCCGTCGGCGTTCACCGCCACCGAGGCCTGGGTGCGCGGCGTCAATCCCGCCGCGCCCTTGCGGGCATCGGCCGAGTTGCGGCCATTGCAATTCCACTGCGGCAGGCCGCCGCCTGCCGCCGAGCCGAGAACCTTTATCATCATGGGTAGGGATCAAATGGCGGCGCGGGCCGGGGCTCGTCAAGGCAAAATGCGAGCGCCCGCCGCTCGCGGCGCAGGCGGCCCCTTTCCCGGTGTCCTAGAAAGCGAGTGAGCCTTGGAACTTGAGCGCCGAGTCTGAGGTGACGTCGGTCAAGCCGAACTGCACGCCGACATTCAAAGAGATCTCCATCTCCGGCGCCTCGGCGACCTTGTTGTCGTCGTCGCCGTTTCCGCCGCCCTCATCGTGGTCATCCTCGCCGGGATTATAGAACAGGGTCGGGCCGATACTGTGGGGCTGCTCGTCGAACGAACCGGCATTGGCGAGATCCTCGATTTCGCCGAACATCTCCACACCCATCCCCCAATGCTTGGCAAAGCCGTATTGGCCGCGCCAGCCATATTCGAAACCGAGCCCGTCGGTTTCGCGGTTGTCTCCGACCTGGGAGGTGAAGAACGGATTGATGGTGAGCAACGCCTTGCCCGCCGCCAGTTCGACGATGGGTCCGAACTCGATTTCGTCGGCTTCGCCGCCCCGCGTGGCGATGCCATAGCCGCCGAGGAAAGCAAGTCCCAGTCCGTTGCCCTCGCGCTGGACCAGCTCATACTGAAGCTCCAGGTCAACCGCGCTCAGGTCGTAATTGCGATCGAGCGGCTCGTCGGTAGCAAGCGTTGCCGAGAACCCCCACCGTTCGGTGATGCCGTAATGGAATTCAAAGTCGTGGCTTTGCCGGAGGAATTCGCCTTCCTCCTCTTCCTCCAGGGCACCGCCTCCCTCGCCCTCCGCGGCCGCCTCGCGCTCGGCCTTGGGGAAGCCCCAATGGACGGCGCCGCGATATTCGAACTCCTTTTCGCCCTTCTCGATTCCCGCTTCCTCGATTTCGTACTCGGCGAGAGCGGATGTGGTCGCGCCCACGGTAAGCCCCGCCGAAGCGAGCGCCGAAACCGCAACCGACAGCGCCAAGCGC
>JACMJU010000002.1 GCA_014380485.1 Methyloceanibacter sp. | reverse complement strand
CCGATCTCTTCGACCGCCTCCTCCAGCCTCATGTCATGGTCGAGCAGATTGACGGCGACCTGGAGGATAGCGCTGCGGATGCGGTTCGAGCCTCCCGTGCCCAGCGCCGTCACTGTGCCGTCAGGCGCAAGGATGATGGTCGGCGCCATCATCGAGGAGAGCCGCGTCCCTTCGCGCCAGGCCTCGAGGCCTCCGGCCATCAGGTCCTCCTCGCCCAGCATGTTGTTCAGCATGAAACCGAAATTTCCCACGATGAAGCCGTTGCCCTCGCCGTTCGAGAGGCTGACCGCGGCGGCGTTTCCTTGCCCGTCGATGACGCTCACATGGGTGGTGCCGCGATTGGTGGCGGGATGGCGTCGCGCCTCGCGCAACTCTTTCGCGAGCGCGCCGCCGGCGAGCCGTTCGGCAAGATCCTCGCCATGCGCCGCGCGCGCTTCGTTGATCGCCGCCATGGCCTGGCGGAACGCGTGCGCATCGATCTCCCCGCCGCTGTCGGAGATCGCCTCAAGATAAGCGAGGCCGAAGGCGATGAGCGCGCCGCTTGCCGCCGGTGGCGGGTTGAGTGCGATCGTGGCGCTTCGGTGGCGCCAGTAGAGCGGCTCGCGGAGCGCGACGCGGTAATGTTTGAGATCGCCCTGGGTGAGATGGCCGCCCCGCGACAGCGACTCCGCCACGATAGCTTGGCCGACATCGCCGTCGACGAAGAGCCGCGCGCCGTCCTCGGCAAGCCAGGCAAGCGTCTCGCCGAGCGCTTCGTTGCGAAAAGTCTCACCCGCCGTCATCAGCCTGCCCCCCGGCGCGAAGATCCGTTCGACGCCGGGGCTCGCGGTGAGAATCGGAGCGATGACGGTGAAGAGATAGGCCTGGAACGCGCTCAACGGAAAGCCTGCGCGCGCGGCCCTCGCCGCGGGCTCGACCAGGCGCTTCATGGGCAGGCTGCAGAGGCCCTCGTGCATGGCAAACAGGCCGGGTACGATCCCGGGCGTGGCGCTTGACCCAAGCCCGATATGGAATTCCTGCTTGGCCGGGCCGAAATCGGCGTGGATGGGGAAGAACGCGACGCCTTCGCTGCGGCGCTTGAGCGGCGTCTCGACGAAGAAGTCGAACAGTGCGGCTTTGTCGCTCCCGGCGCGCCGCGCCATGAGGAAGCCGCCGCCGCCGGGCGCGGCGAAGACCGCCTCGGCAACAAAAGTCATAAAGGCGCCGGCGAGCGCGGCATCGAAGGCATTGCCGCCGTCTTCGAGAATTTCCGCGGCAGCCGAGACGGTCAGCTCATGCCCCCCCGCAACCACGCTCTTTCGCTTGCTCATTCTCCCTCCCCGCCAGGGGAGGGTGGCGAGCGCTCTAAATCTTGCGCTACCGCTCCGCTACTTGAGCGCAGCGCGCCGGGTGGGGAGCCGTTCGCAAGAACCGCATCGCGCGGCGTCATTCGCTTGCGTAGCGATCGGGCCGTTTCGCTAACCATGGGGTGCTTTTAGCACGCAAGAGAAGATCGCCCCACCCGGCTGGCGACGCTGTCGCGTCGTCGTCCACCCTCCCCTCGCGGGGAGGGATTAGCCCAGACGCTTCTCAAGGCTTGCGAGTTCCGCGTTCAGCGCCTTCGGCAGCTTGGCGCCGAAGGTGGCGAAGTGCTCTTTGATCAGCGGCAGCTCTGCTTTCCAGCCCTCTCTGTCCAACGTGGTCAGCTCATTGATATCGTCGGGGGTGACCTTGAGACCGCTCACGTCGAGCGCGCCCTCGGCCGGCAGCTTGCCGATCGGGGTGTCCACCGCCTTCGCCGTGCCGTCGCAGCGTTCGAAGATCCATTTCAGCACGCGGCTGTTCTCGGAGTAGCCCGGCCACATGAACTTGCCGTCGCCGTTCTTGCGGAACCAATTGACGTAGAAGATCTTCGGCATCTTGGCGCCGCCCTTCTCGCCCATCTTCAGCCAATGGGCGAAATAGTCGCCCATGTGGTAGCCGCAGAAGGGCAGCATCGCCATCGGATCGCGACGGATATCGCCCTTCACGCCGGACGCCGCAGCGGTCTTCTCCGACGCCATGATGGCGCCCAGGAAGGTGCCTTGCTGCCAGTTCTCGGCCTCGGTGACGAGCGGCACCACACTGGCGCGCCTTCCGCCGAACAGGATGGCGTCGATCGGCACGCCCTTGGGATCCTCCCACTCCTTGGCGATCACCGGACACTGCGCGGCCGGCGCGGTGAAGCGGGCATTGGGGTGCGCGGCGGGGCGGCCCGATGACGGCGTCCACGAGCGGCGCATCCAATCGACGGTGTGCTCGGGCGTCGTGCCCATTTGCTCCCACCACACGTCGCCGTCATCGGTCAGGGCGACGTTTGAATAGATGCAGTTGGCATGGAGCGTCTTCATGGCGTTGACGTTGGACTCGTTGGACGTGCCGGGCGCCACGCCGAAGAAGCCGGTCTCCGGATTGATAGCGTAAAGCCGTCCATCGTCGCCGAACTTCATCCAGCAAATGTCGTCGCCGATGGTCTCGGCCTTCCAGCCCGGGACGGTCGGATTGAGCATGGCGAGGTTGGTCTTGCCGCAAGCCGAGGGAAAGGCCGCGGCGATAAATTTCACTTTGCCTTGCGGGTTGGTGAGTTTGAGGATCAACATGTGCTCGGCCATCCAGCCCTCGTCGCGGGCCTTCACCGAGGCGATGCGGAGCGCGTGGCACTTCTTGCCGAGCAGCGCGTTGCCGCCATAGCCGGAGCCGTAGGACCAAATCTCGCGGGTTTCGGGGAAGTGGGAGATGTACTTGGTCTTGTTGCAGGGCCAGGGCACGTCGGCGGTGGCGGGCGTGGACAGCGGATAGCCCACGGTATGCATGCCGCGCACGAAATCCTCGCTCTGCCCGAGCGCCTTCCAGACCTGGTCGCCGACACGGGTCATGATGTGCATGTTGGCGACGGCGTAGGCGCTGTCCGTCACCATGACGCCGATGCCGGCGATGGGCGAGCCGACCGGCCCCATGGAATAGGGCACCACATACATGGTGCGGCCGGCCATGGCGCCGTCATAGAGCTTGGTGAGCGTGGCCTTCATCTCGGCGGGGTCGAACCAATTATTGGTCGGACCCGCGTCGTCCTTGCTCTTGGAGCAGATATAGGTCTGGTCCTCGACGCGGGCGACATCGAGCGGGTCTGAGCGCACGAGGATGGAGTTCGGCCGTTTCTCCGGATTGAGCCAAAGCGCCGTGCCGCCATCGACCAGCGATTTCAGCATGCGCTGATATTCTTTCTTCGAGCCGTCGCACCAGACCACCTGTTCCGGGTTGAAAAGTTTCTTGGCTTCCTCGACGAAAGCGAGAACTTTCGGGTTGGTGGTCTTTGCTTCTTCAGGCGCAGTCTTCGACTGGACGCTCATGCGCGGGATCCCCTGGCGAAATGGTGGATTGGGCGGCGAAAACGCTCCCCTCCCCTAGCATTGATCGCGCGGGGCTTTCAAGGCGAGGGCCTCAAAGAAGGAGCGATCAGGGGCGCGTGCGGGCCTCGGCCGCGAGCCTGACCAGTTCTTTACGGGCCTCGGCAGGCGTCGCGACCGGCGCGGCAAACACGATCCGAAGTCCCCGGCCATCGAGAAGGAGGTCGCAGCCTTCGGGGTCGATGCCGGTCATGCGCCAACGCCCCGGCGGCGCGCCGGCAAGCGTTGTGGCGTAAAGCTCAAGCGCGTCGGCGTGATCCGCGTTCATGTGCTCGACAATGTCCGGCTCGGCCTCGAGCAGGCGCCCGGCGCCGTCGAGTTTGAGAAGAAGCTCGGGCGGCGTCAGATCGAAGATGCGCCCGAAGCCGCCGATATAGTGGGCGCCCTCGACGTTGAGCCGCCAAAAGGCGAAATCCGGGAAGCCGGCATAGAGGGCAGCCTCCTCATGCCGGGCGAGAAATCGCCGCCCGACCCCCTCCTTCATGGGCTCGGCGCGGCCGAACAGCGTGACCCGCGCCCCCTGCAGGGGATCGGCGAGCGCGCCCGTCTCATCGACCAAAACGGAGGCGCGAGGGTCTTGCGCCAGATTGGCGGTATGGCGCGCGAGCGCGGAAATGAAGAAGGTCGGAGCGCCCGAAGCGTCGGTCGCGAGCGTAATGAGCGAAGCATAGGGATAGCCGCCCGTGCGGTCGATGGTGGCAAGAGACCCCTTGAAGGCACGCCGCATAAGGGCGCGCGCGGACTGCGCGATCTCGGATCTGTCGGGGATCTCTGGAGACTTATTCACTTGCGCCATCACCATATTTGTTGCACCACGAAGGGACGGGTGGCGAACCGCGCCCCAAAGCTGCCATAATTGACCGCAGCCCTGAACCCCTACTCTTTAACCAAGCTAATCGCCGCAAGGGGCCCCCCACAATGCCAACAATTGCACTTGTCGACGACGATCGTAACATACTCACTTCCTTGCGCATGGTGCTCGAGGCGGAAGGCTACAAGACCCAGACCTATAACGACGGCGCCAGCGCTCTGGACGGCTTCGCCGAGAGCCCGCCCGATCTCGCCATCCTCGATATCAAGATGCCGCGCATGGACGGCATGGAGCTCTTGCGCCGGCTGCGTCAGCGCAGCGAGTTGCCGGTCATCTTCCTCACCTCAAAGGACGAGGAGATCGACGAGTTGTTCGGCCTCAAGATGGGCGCCGACGATTTCATCCGCAAGCCCTTCCCGCAGCGGCTCCTGGTCGAGCGCGTGAAGGCGGTGCTCAGACGCGCCCAGCCTCGCGACACGACCGCCGTGGTCGAGGACAAGTCAAAGGTGCTCGAGCGCGGCAAGCTCAAGATGGACCCCGAACGCCATACCTGCGTATGGGACAACCGGCCGGTCACCTTGACCGTCACCGAATTCCTGATTTTGCAATCGTTGGCCGCCCGGCCCGGCGTAGTGAAAAGCCGCGACGCGCTCATGGATG
>JACMJU010000032.1 GCA_014380485.1 Methyloceanibacter sp. | reverse complement strand
GCCTCCGTCCGCGCCTCCCGCCGCAGCCGCCAGTTCGAGCTGGTCCACCACCACCGCGAACCAGGATGCATCCTCCGCTGGCGGAAGCGAAAGCAAGAGAAGCTGGCGCCTCTTCGGCCGCACCGCGGAAGCCGACCAAGCCGCACAACCTGCGGCGCCGAGTTCGGCGGCCGGCGGCTACCGTCTGCAGCTTGCCACCAGCCGCTCCGAGGAAGAGGCGAAGGCGTTGTGGAAAAAGGTATCGCAGAGCCAAGGTCTTGGAGGCATGGCCCCCGAAATCGAGAAAGTCGATATCGGCAATTTCGGCACGTTCTACAGCCTCAAGATCGGCCCCTTCCCGGACAAGGCGCAAAGCCTTAAGGTCTGCAACGCGTTGAAGCGAAGCGGGATCGATTGCTCGCCTATAGCGCTTTAGGCGCACATCCCCGCATACCGCGTGAAGGTGGCTTTGCGTCCCCGTCGCCCTGAAAGTTCCATGAAAGTCCACGACAAGCCAACGCCCGAGCAGAAAAGTGCGACGGCCGAACCCGCTCAAGAGCGGCTCGTCCTGCTCGGGGACGAGCCCGTGCCCGCCTCGCGTCTTGGCGCCCGATTGCGCGGCTATTTCCTCACCGGCCTCATCGTCGTCGGGCCTATAGCCATCACCCTCTACGTGGTGTGGTGGTTCATCAATCTGGTCGATGCCTGGGTCAAACCGCTGATCCCGACCGCCTATCTGCCCGAGACATATCTTCCCTTCAACGTGCCCGGCGTCGGTCTCATCGTCGGCGTTTTGGGTCTGATGGTGGCCGGTGCGCTGACCGCCAACCTGTTTGGCCGGACCCTCGTGAGCCACGGCGAGATGATGCTCGACCGCATGCCGGTCGTGCGCGGCGTCTACCGTCTGTTCAAGCAAATCTTCCAGACGATCTTCTCCAACAGTGGAACGTCCTTCAAGCGCGTGGGGCTCATCGAGTTTCCGCGGCGCGGGCTCTATTGCATCGTCTTCCTGGCGGGCGATCCACCGGTGGAGGTGGACGAGAAGATCGGCGACGGCAATCCGCTCATCACCGTGTTCATGCCGAACGGCCCCAACCCGACCACCGGCTTCATCGTCTTTGTGGCGGCGAGTGAGGTCATCCCCCTCGATCTTGCGGTTGAGGATGCGGCCAAGCTTATCGTCTCGGCCGGTCTCGTCGGCCCTGACCAACAGCAGGAGCAATTGCGGAAGCTCGCCCGAAGCAAAGGGACAAAACCCGTCCCCGAAGAAGAGCCCGTCATCTAGGAGACGGTCGGGGCATGCGAACGGCGGTGACGTGTCAGCCGATCACCCGGCCCGCATCAACTTGATCGCGTCGTCCCGCTCGAAGAGATAAAGCAGCAATCTTAGCGCCTCGGCCTCCGGTCCCTTGAGTTCCGGGTCGCGTCCGAGTGTAAGCCGCGCTTGATCGCGCGCCGCCTCGAGCAATGGCTGGTGCTCGGGCAGGGTGGCAACGCGGAACAGAGGCAGCCCGCTCTGACGCGTGCCGAGCAGCTCGCCCCCGCCGCGGAGGCGTAAATCCTCCTCGGCGATCACGAACCCGTCCTCGGTCCGCCGCATCACGTTCAGTCTCTCGCGCGCCGCCTCCGACAGCGGCTGGCGGTAAAGCAAGATGCATGACGAGTCTTGCGCGCCCCGGCCGACCCGGCCGCGCAACTGATGCAACTGGGCAAGGCCGAAGCGCTCGGCATGCTCGATGACCATGATGGAGGCTTTCGGCACGTCGACGCCGACCTCGATGACGGTGGTCGACACCAGGATCGACAGCGCGCCCACGGCGAACGCCGCCATCACGCGGTCCTTATCCGTGCCGGGAAGCCTGCCATGCACCAGCCCGACGGACTGGCCGAAACGCGCGCTAAGCGCGGCATAGCGCGCTTCGGCCGCGGCCATATCGAGCACCTCCGACTCGGCGACCAGCGGGCACACCCAATAGACCTGGGCGCCGTCGCCGATGGCGCGCGCGATTCCTGAAACCACTTCCTCGAACCGCTCGAGCGGCACGGTGCGGGTCGCGATCGGCTTCCGCCCCGGGGGCTTTTCGTCGAGCCGCGACACGTCCATATCGCCGTAACTCGTTAGCAGCAGCGTGCGCGGGATCGGGGTGGCGGTCATCACCAGAAGCTCGGCTCCTGTGCCCGAGCCCTTGGCCTGAAGCGCAAGCCGCTGATGCACGCCGAACCGGTGCTGCTCGTCGATGATGACGAGGCCGAGATCGGGGAACACGATGTTTTCCTGGAACAGCGCATGGGTGCCGATCAGAATATCGATGCGGCCGTCCTTCAGCGCCTCCACGATCTCCGCGCGCTCGCGCCCGCGCTCGCGGCCGGTCAGGAGCGCGATGCGCAAGCCCGCCGCCGTAGCGAACGCACTGGTTTGAAGATGCTGGCGCGCCAACAGCTCGGTCGGCGCCATTAGCGCCGCTTGCGCGCCCGCCTCGACGGCCGTCCCCATGGCAAAGAGCGCAACCACTGTCTTGCCGCTTCCGACATCGCCCTGGAGAAGCCGAAGCATGCGCTGAGGGCTCTTGAGATCGGCGTCGATCTCGGCCAAAGCGCGCTTCTGCGCAGTCGTAAGGGTGAAGGGAAGGGCGGCGAGGATTGCTTTACGCAACTTGCCGGTCCCGGCCAGAGGCCGCCCGGCCCGCCGTTTGAGCCGGGCGCGGATCACGGCAAGCGCAAGCTGATTGGCGAGAAGCTCGTCGTAAGCGAGCCGTGCCCGGGCCGGCGCCGAAGGGAGAAGCTCGGCCTCGGTCGCGGGCGCGTGCAGACGCGCGATCGCCTCGGCAAAACCGGGCCAGGCATTCTGGGCGAGAAAGCGCGCGTCAATCCATTCCGGCAATTCCGGCAACCGTCCGACGGCGTTGCCGATCGCCTTGCGCAGCGTCGTGTTGGTGAGCCCTGCGGTCAGCGGATAGACCGGCTCGTGCAGGGGAAGCGCGACCGCGCCGCCCGCGGCATCGATCGACATCACATGATCGGGGTGGGGCATTTGCAGCCATCCGTCATAGGATTCGAGCTTGCCGGAGATAAGGCGTTTGCTTCCCTCAGGCAGGAGCCGCTTGAGATAAGACGGGTCGGCATTGAAATAGACGAGCTCGAACGCGAAACCCGCCTCGTCCTCGACCAGCACGCGATAAGGCCCGCGCGATCTCCCCCTACGGCCGCCGCCCGGCCTGTGCTCCACGACCGTGACTTCGAGTGTGGCGAGCTCGCCGATCTTGGCCTCGGCAATACGCGGCGTCACGGCGCGGTCGATGACGCCGACGGGAAGTTGCCAAAGAAGATCGATGACGCGGGCATGCGCGCCCTCAAGGCGCGGCGCAACGAGCTTGTTCAGCACCCCCTCGACCTTGGGTCCCACCCCCGTCAAGGAGCGCACCGTCGCGAAGAGCGGGGCTAACCTGGCGGGTCGCATGGTCTTCTAAGGAGGTGCATCTCAGCAATGTGATCCGTGATGCCCGGCCCGCCGCTGACGGTCCGAGATTGTCCGGGCCCGACCTTGACAGGCTTGGCGCGCTCGCTCTACCCACGCCTTGCGGCACAGGAAAGCTTTATCATGTCCGGCACTGATCTTGGCATGCGCCGCCGCCGGGCGCTGTGGCGGGCGACGCATCGCGGCTCAAAGGAGATGGATTTCCTGCTCGGCCGCTTTGCCGAGCAGACCCTGGATCGGATGAACGCCGTCGAGATTGCCGTTTTCGAGCGCCTGATCGACGTGGCCGACCCCGCCATCGAAAGCTGCGTGCTCGAAGGATATTCCCTCGGCGAACGGGACCTCGACGAACTCATAGACCGCCTCAGGCGTTTCCACGGTCTGACCCCGACGGGCTGACCGACAACCCTTTCAGCAATGTCACTTTCGACCAAGTTTCCTCACCTGCCCGTCGAGCGTCTGCTCGAGGGCCCGCGCGCGATCGCCGGAGGCGTGCCCGAAGGGCTCGATGCGCTCCTCCTCGGCGAGCTCGGCCGTTGCGAGGTCACGAACGGAAAGCGCGCCCCGATCCTGCATGTCGCGCGCGATGCCACCCGGCTCGCCACCCTGGAAGAAGCGCTCCGCTTCTTCGCGCCGGATATCGAAGTCTTGAGCTTCCCCGCCTGGGACGGCGTCCCTTACGACCGGGTTGCGCCGAACGCCGAAACCATCGCCCGACGTATCGCGACCCTTGCCGCGCTTGCCCAACGCGCGCCCGACGCGCCCCAGCCGCTCGTCGTTCTGACCACCGTCAACGCCATCGTGCAACGCGTCCCGCCGCGCGGCTTCATCGCCGGTGCGAGCCTTAAGCTTCAGCCCGGCAACGTCGTCAGCATGCAGGCGCTGATCGAGCGTCTCGAAATTTCCGGCTATGCCCGCGCCGGCACCGTCACCGACCCGGGGCAATATGCGGTCCGCGGCGGCATCCTCGACCTCTACCCGCCGGGCGGCGAGCCGGCGCGCCTCGATTTCTTCGGCGACACGCTGGAGCAGGTGAGAGCCTTCGATCCCAGCACGCAGCGGAGCGAGGGGCGGCGCGATCTCCTTCAGCTTCTTCCCATGAGCGAAATTGCGCTTACGCGGGAGGTGCGGAGCGCCTTCCGCCAACGCTATGTCGCGCTGTTTGGGCCCGTTACCGGCGACGACCCGCTTTATGAGGCGATCTCCGCGGGGCGCCAGCACCAGGGAATGGAGCATTGGCTCCCGCTCTTCCACGACGGTCTCGCCACGCTGTTCGACTACCTGCCGGACGCCGCCATCACGCTCGATTCGCTGGTCGACGACGCGCGCGCGAAACGGCTCGATCAGATCGCCGATCATTATGACGCACGCGCGCAGGCGCTCGAACGCAAGGCATTCGGCGCGCCGCCTTATCATCCGGTGCCGCCCGAGAGCCTGTTCTTGAGCGAGGCCGAGTGGCAGGAAGCGATGTCGGGCCGCCATGTAGTTATGTTCGATCCTTTCGAGCGCCCGGAGAGGCCCGAGGCGACCGATGTCGTCTCCTTTGGCGGCAGGCAGGGCCGCGCCTTCACCGCCGAGCGCCAGACCGAGGGCGCCAACGTCTTCGATGCCGTGGCCGCTCATGCCAAGAGGCTCAGAGGCGAGGGCAAGCGGGTCATCGTCGCCTGCTGGAGCAACGGCGCGCGCGAGCGGCTGGCAACGCTGTTGTCGGAGCACGATATCGGCGAGACCAAACGCATCGACATTTTCGCCGAAGCGCTGCAAGCACCGCTCGAGACCACTTCGGTGGCCGTGCTGCCGCTCGAAACCGGGTTCGAGGCGCCGGGGCTTGCCGTGATCGGCGAGCAGGACATTTTGGGTGACCGGTTGGTGCGACGCACGCGCGCCAAGCGCGGCAGCGACGTGCTGACCGAAGTGTCGAGCCTCTCCGTCGGCGATCTTGTGGTGCATTCCGACCACGACATCGGCCGCTTCGCAGGCCTCGCAACCATCGAGGCGGCAGGCAAGCCGCATGATTGTCTCGAAGTCCATTATCAAGGCGGTGACAAGCTTTATCTGCCGGTGGAGAATATCGAGCTCCTCAGCCGCTACGGCTCCGACGAGGCCGGCGCGCAGCTCGACAGGCTTGGCGGCGTCGCCTGGCAGACGCGGAAAGCCGGCCTCAAGAAGCGCATCCGCGACATGGCGGAAAAGCTGATCAAGGTCGCGGCGCTCCGCGCTCTGCATGAGGCGCCGGTCTTGACCCCGCCCGACGGGCTGTATGACGAATTCTCGGCCCGGTTCCCTTACGAGGAGACCGAGGACCAGGAGACGAGCATCGGCGCCGTGCTCGAGGATCTGGCCAGCGGACGGCCTATGGACCGGCTGATTTGCGGCGATGTCGGCTTCGGCAAGACCGAAGTCGCGCTCAGGGCGAGCCTGATCGCGGTGCTGGCCGGCAAACAAGTCGCGGTGGTGGTGCCGACCACTCTGCTCGCCCGCCAGCACTTCCATACGTTCACCGAGCGCTTCCGCGGTTTCCCGGTGAAGATCGCCCACGCCTCCCGCTTGGTCGGCGCCAGGGAGCGCGCCGAGGCGAAGAAGGGCTTGAAGTCGGGCGATATCGATATCGTCATCGGCACGCATGCGCTGCTCGGCAAGGGCATCGAATTCGCCGATCTTGGCCTCCTGATCGTCGATGAGGAGCAGCATTTCGGCGTGCAGCACAAGGAACGCCTCAAGCAGCTCCGCGATGACGTGCATGTCTTGACGCTGACCGCGACCCCAATCCCACGCACGCTTCAACTTGCGCTTACCGGGGTGCGCGAGATGTCGCTGATCTCGACTCCGCCGGTCGACCGGCTCGCGGTGCGCACCTATGTGATGCCGTTCGATCCCGTCATTCTGCGCGAGGCACTGTTGCGCGAGCGCTTCCGTGGCGGCCAGACCTTTTATGTGGTGCCGCGCATTTCCGACCTCGACGAGGCCGCCGAGTTCCTTGCCGAGCATGTGCCTGAGCTGAAAGTGGCGCGCGCTCACGGCCAGATGGGATCCCGCGAGCTCGATCAGGTGATGAATGCTTTCTACGACCGCCAATATGACGTGCTGCTCTCCACCTCGATCGTGGAATCCGGCCTCGACATCCCCTCCGCCAACACGCTGATTGTGAACCGCGCCGATATGTTCGGGCTGGCGCAGCTCTATCAATTGAGAGGCCGAGTCGGACGCTCCAAAGTCAGGGCTTACGCCTATTTCACCATCCCCGCCGATGCCGCAAGGCTCACGCCCGCGGCCGAGAAGCGCCTCAAGGTGCTGCAATCGCTCGACACGCTCGGCGCGGGCTTCGTGCTGGCAAGCCACGATCTCGATATCAGGGGTGCCGGCAATCTCCTGGGCGAGGAGCAATCGGGTCATATCAGGGAAGTCGGCTTCGAGCTTTACCAGTCGAGGTTGGAGGAGGCCGTGGCGGCGCTCAAGGGCGGGGAGGGGGCGGTGATCGAGGACCAATGGTCGCCGCGCATCAATCTCGGCACGGCGGTGCTCATCCCCGAGAACTATGTGCCCGATCTGCAAGTCAGGCTTGGCCTTTATCGCCGGTTGTCAGGCGTCGAGAGCCATGAAGCCATCGAGGCCTTTGCCGCCGAGCTCATCGACCGCTTCGGCCCGCTGCCCGAGGAGGTGCGCCATCTCCTCGATATCTTGGAGATCAAGGGTCTGTGCCGCCAGGCGGGCATCGAGCAGATTGACGCCGGCCCCAAGGGCGCCGTCATCGCGTTCCGCAACAAAAGCTTCGCCAATCCGGAAGGCCTGATCGCTTTCATCCGCGATGAGGGCAACAGGGTGAAGCTTCAGCCTGACCACCGGCTGATCTATTACGCCAATTGGCAGACGCCCGAGGCGCGACTGGCCGGAACCCGCGCGCTGCTGGCGCGCCTGGTCAAAATCGCCGCAGCGGTGAAGCAAGCCGCTTGAGCCTCGCACCCGCATCGGGAGAAATGGCTAAAGCTGAGTCAAAATCTCCTTGCGTATCACGCGGCCGTCGTCGTCGCGCGGAATGTGCCTGACGACGACGATCTTGTCGGGGAATTTGTAAGGAGCGACCCTCCGCTCCTCGAGGAACCGATTGAGTGCCTCGAGCGAGACCGGCTCGCCGGGTCTCGGCACTACGGCGGCAAAGACGCGGTCGCCGATCAGAGGATCGGGCAGCACGAAACAGGCGGCGTCGAGGAAGCCGGGGTAGCTCCGGTAAAGTTCATCGAACTCGCAAGCGGCAATCGACAGGCCGCCATGACGAAGAAGCTCCGGGTCTCCCTTGAGGCACAGGCTCATGCCCCTCGTGCCGTCGAGCTTGCCGCGAAGACCGGTGGCGACGAAGCCGTTGCCGTCGGGGTCGAGCGGCGCCTCCGCCGCTCCGCGGGGAACGACCGGCCCGCTGAGGAGGATCTCGCCGTAACCTTCGGAGTCGCGCTGGGCGCCGAGCTTGGTTTCCGCGAAGACAGCGCCGTCGCCGTTCTCCTCGAGGTAGATCTTGCCGAGCGGGAGCGGCGTGGGATCGCTCGGCGTCTCGCGCTTCAGCACGACGCATGCGAGATCGCCGAGCGGATAGAGATCGAAGAATTCGGTGGCGTCGCCGAAGGGAACCGCCAATCTTTCGACTTGCTCCACCCCGGTCCACACGGCGCCGGCCCGTCGCAAGCGGCACTGGGGTCTCTGCGGCACGCCGTCCTTGGCGAGTTCGGCAAGGACGGGGGAGGGAAGCGCCGTTACCGTCGCACCCGTGGCGATGAGCTGATCGGCGAAGACGGCATAGTCGAAGGGATGATGTTGGGCGAGCGTGGCCCCGCTAATCAGCCACGGCAGCAACCCGAGCGAAAGCCCGACCGGCCCGGTCAAAGGATAGGGGTTGAGGATTACGTCGCGGGTGTCGAGGTCGAGCGCCAGCACCGTCATCGCCCCTTGCGCCAAAAGCTCGTCCTCGTTGCGCGCGATTGCGAGCAGCGGCCAGCCGGCCCGGGCCGTAAAGGTGATCATTGCCGGCCCTACGCGTGCCGGGGCCTCGACCTGCCCCAAGCCCCGGCGGGCGTCGATCGCCTCATCGAGGGAGATGACGCCCTGGGGCAAACCGGAGCCGAAGCCGAGCACGAAGGCCACCGAGAACTGATTGGTGGCGACTGCGCGCAACGTCTCCGTCGGGGTCTCTCCTGCGAAACCGGAGACGCCGATCAGCGCTTTGGGTTCGACCTCGGCGCAAGCCTTGCCGATCTCGTGTCCCCGCCACAGCATCGGCAGTGCGGCGACAGAGAGCCCGGCGCGCCAGGCGGCGAGCATCGTCAGCGGCGAGAGCGCGAGATTGGGGAGCTGCACGGCGATGGTATCGCCGGGCCGAAGGCCAAGCTCGACGAAGGCGGCGGCGAGTGCGTCCACCGCCGCGTCAGCCTCCTGATAGGTGAAGGAACGCGGAATGCCGAGGCCAAGCGCCTGACGGTTGGGGGGATCGGAGAGCGCCATGACATTGGGCTTCTGGATCGCCCGGCGCCGAAGCAGCCCTTCCGCCGTCAGCGGGACGCTGCCCTCTTTCCTCTCGATGTTTTCAGCCGGGAGCGTGCTCATCCTTCGCTCACGGTTTGCCTCTGATGCTGCCGTCAGCGGTGCTGCCCGGCGGTTCGAGCCACCAGGTGTCGACCTGATAGCCGTAGAGCGGGGTCGTCTCGGGCCGCTTCAGATCGCTCCAATGGGCGACCCACTGGTGCGGCAGATGGAACAACGGAATGACGTAATCGCCGGAGAGCAGCAGGCGATCGAGCGCCCGCACGGCGGCGACGAACCCGGGGCGGTCCTCGGCCTTGAGCAGCGCGTCGATCATGGCGTCGACGCCGGCGCTTTTCACCCCCGGATAATTTAACGCGCCTTCCGTCACCGCGGCCTCGCTCCCCCACCGAAAGGACTGCTCGTTTCCCGGCGATAACGACACCGGCCAGAAATACTGGATCATATCGAAGTCATAAGTTTGTTTTCGCCGCTGATATTGGGTCGAGTCAACTTGACGTATTCGTGCCTCGATTCCTACTTGTTTCAAGGCCCGCGCATAGGTGAGCAAGAACCGCTCCTGGGCGCGGGTCACGGCGAGAATCTCGAACACGAACGGCTCTCCCGTCGTTGCGTTAATGAGCTTGCCGCCGGTGAGCCGATAACCGGCATTCTCCAAAAGCCGAAGTGCTTCGCGCCGGCCCTCGCGATTTTCGCCGGTCCCGTCGCTGACCGGGAAAGCGAAACGCCCGTCCATGATTTCCGGTTTCACCTCACCCGTGTACGGCAGAAGCAGGGCACGCTCGGCTGGGTCGGCCGGGCGCGCGTGCGAGCTGAGGTCGGAGCGGGCAAAATAGCTTTCCGTGCGAGCATATTGGCCGTGATAAAGGGTGCGGTTCACCCACTCGAAATCGAACAGCTTGATCAACGCTTGGCGCACGCGCTGGTCGGCGAAGATCGGCCGCCGTGTGTTGAACGCCAGTGCCGACATGCCGGCCGGTGTCTCAACCGGCAACGCCTCCTTGATAACGCGCCCGTCACGCATGGCGGGGAACGTATAGCCCTCGGTCCAACGGGTGGGATCGTCTTCGTTGCGCAAGCGGACAAGCCCCGACTTGAAGGCTTCGAACATGCTGCCGGCGTCGCGGTAATAGTCGAAATGGATCTCATCGAAATTGTAGAGCCCGCGATTGACCGGCAGATCGCGGCCCCAATAGGCCGGATCGCGCCTGAACGCGATGCTCTTGCCGGGATCCACCTCGGCCACGGTGTAGGGACCGCTGCCGATCGGGGGGACGAGGGTGGTCTTCGCAAATCGCTCCGGATCGATGAGATGACGGGGCAGGATCGGCATCAATCCAATGATAAGCGGCATCTCACGGTCGCCGCTTGCATCGAAGGTGAATTTCACTTTGCGCGGGCCGGTCTGCTCCACCTTGGCGACCTTCTTGTAATAGGAGCGATGGTTGGGCCTGCCATGATCGCGCAACAGCACATGTGAGAAGATCGCATCCTCGACCGTGATCGGAGTGCCATCGGAGAACTTCGCCTCTGGGCGCAGCGTAAATTCAACGAAGCTTCGGTCGGCGGGCGTCTCCACGCTCTCGGCAATGAGACCGTAGAGGCTGAAAGGTTCGTCATAGGCCCGGGCAAGAAGGCTCTCGTAGATGTATTCGCGGACGCCTTCTGCCGACACGCCTTTGACGATCAGGGGATTGAGACTGTCGAAGGAACCCTGCACGGCAAAGGTCGCTCGTCCGCCTTTGGGAGCCTCGGGGTTGGCGTAGGAAAAATGCGCAAACCCTTTGGTTTCAAGAGGTTCTCCGTGCATGGCGATGCCGGGCTGAGGCCCCGCCGCGGCGCCTCCGGAGAGCAGAACGAGGCTCGAAACGAGCAATGAAATAGGGGCTTTCAAGAGGGCGCGCGCGTGGCTATAGATGCATTCCGCATTGCAGCACGGAGTTAAGGGTAACATCGCCCGGAACGCAAATGGGGGCTGTAATCGCGGCGATCGAACACGGCTTTGCGGGTCCGTGTGGGTTGGCAAGATGGCCCAGGACAAGGGTCTTAGCCACGTCTATGCCTCATTTCGGGTATTGACCCTATAGGAGGGACGCGGGGCGCGAATAAGGTCATCGCGTAGACCTGAACCAGCCCGCGAACAGAGGAAGGTCGATGATGATCTGGTCCAGCGATCAATGGAACTCGGTGAGCCGCGGCGCGGCTCGATTGCTGCTGTGCTCGGGCACCGCTGTGCTGGCTTTGGCGCTTGCCGCGCCCTTAGCCATGGCCCAACAAGAGGGTCAGGCTCAGCCCAAATCGACGCAGGCGCCCAAAACAGCACCCGTCGCGGGTGCGCCCGCCGCCGCACCAGGGGCGCCCGCCGGAGCTCCAGGCGCAGGCGCAGCCGCGGAGGACGCCTGGGTCAAGCTCTGTATAAAGAACGAGCAGACCCAAAACAGAGAAATGTGCCTCATCAATCACGAAGGGCTCGACACCAATACCGGCATGGTGCTGATCTCCGCCGCCGTGCGCAAAGTAGAGGGCGAGGAGAAACAGCAACTCTTCATCAGGGTGCCGACCGCCTTGGCGCTCGTGATCCCGCCCGGCGTCCAGATCAAGATCGACGAGAATCAGGCGATTCCGCTGCAATACTCCGTCTGCTTCCCGGCGAGCTGCCAGGTGCAGATGGATATGACCAAGGAAATGTTCGACAGCATGCGCAAGGGCAAGCAGATGGTCATAGCGGCGATGAACATCCAGCAGAAGACCCTGGGCTTTCCCGTGCCTCTGAGCGGCTTCGGCAAGGCCTATGATGGGCCCCCCGTCGACAGCGCGAAATACGAAGAGTCGCGGCGGCAGATGATGGAGATGTTCCGCAAGCGTCAGGCCGATCTCGCAGCAAAGGCGGCCCAGGCCGAGCAGAAGAAGGGGGCTGACCAAACGGGCGCCGCACCGGCGCCGGGCGGTCAGGCTCCGGCGCCACAGGGCGCCAGCACGGCCCAGCAGAAAAAGCCCGTTGCGCCGCCGGCGCCGTAAACGAACCGCACTCTCGAAATTTGAAGGGCCGCCCGGACAACCGGAGCGGCCTTTTCGCTTGTTAAGTCCGCTCAGTGCTCTTGCAGGAAGCGGAAGCGAAAGATGCCGTTCTTGAGATCCTCGAACAGTTCGCCCACCTGAGGGTGGCGCAACGGCTCGTCCGAGGCGTCGGGCACGAGGTTTTGCTCCGACACATAGGCGATGTACTCGGTGTCGGCGTTCTCTGCCAGCAGATGATAGAAAGGCTGATCTTTGTCGGGTCTGACGTCCTTGGGAATGGAGCGGTACCATTCCTCGGTGTTGCTGAAGCTCGGGTCGACGTCGAAGATCACGCCACGAAACGGGTAGACCCGGTGGCGGACAACCTGGCCAATCTGGAATTTGGCGCTGCGGGTAAACATGACGGCACCGTGTGCCCCCGAGTCCTTCGTCCCGATAAGAGCGAAGGCTGGGGGTGCTGTCAACTTCGGCCAGGTTCGAGTCAAAACCAGCGCCGATTGGACCACATGAATTGCTCCGGCGTCTCCCTGATCCAGGTCTCGAAATGGCGCTGGATGGCCGCGGTGATGGAGCGGATATCCTCGGCCTGATTGCCGGTGCGCGGGATTCTGAGCTCGTTGACATTGATGTCGAAACACGCGCGGTTGCCGATCCTGACGCAGCGGCCGATCCAGATGCGGGCGCCGACCCGGCGCGCGATCATGGCGGCAATGGGCATGCTCTTGGCGAGGTGGCCGAAGAAGGGCACCGCGATTCCGTTCGCATCGTAGAGGTCCGAGATGAAGCCGAGCCGGCCGCCTTGGCGCACGTAATCCATGATCAGGCGCGCGGTCTTCTGCGTCTCGTCCTGCCCGGCCGCCCGGCCGCGGCCGAACAGACCTCCGGGATAAAGTCTCTGGCGCTGGGCGCGGAGGTAACGGTCGACGTAGGGATTTTTCACCTGCCGGTAAACGCCGGCGGGACGCACGCCGGCCAAGGTCACCGGCCACATGCCGATCTCCCAATTGCCCATGTGCATGGTCACGATCAAGGCCGGTCCCATCTTGTCCTTGTAGCGCCCGATCCAATGACCGTTGGTGACATGGAGGCGCCCCGGGTCATTCAGAATGCGATCGATATTCATGGTCTCGACCATGACGCGGCCGAGATTTTCCCAAGCGGCGCGGGCGATACGCTCCCGCTCCGCCGGCGTCTTGTCGGGAAAAGCGCGCGCGAGATTGGCAAGCGCGCGTTTGTGCCGGCGATTAAAGGGGGCGATCAGGCGCCAGACCTTGGCCGAGACGCTCGCCGCGAGGTCGATCGGGAACAGGCGGACCATGCCGATCAGAAAGCGCAGACCCAGATATTCGAGCCGGTAGCGCAAATCGCGTAAGAACGGGACGGTGGAGCGTTGGGCCACGGGCGGCGCTACCTTGTTGCTTCAATTGCCGAGGGAAGGATCGGATGAAGCCTCCCTCGTGACAAATGCGGCGTGGAGCGTCAAGGCCGGGCGCGCTTAGCCGGAGCCCGGCCGCATCAGACTGGGCAATTCCGTCGGCGGGACGAGCCCGAGCCGCATGACGGCGCGCCGCAACGGGGGCAGCATATTCAGTCCGTGCAGCACGATGCCGCGCGCCACCTGCAATGGCAACAGCGAGGTCAGCAGCGAGCGGTTGAGGAGATCGACCCCGAGCGAGCGGGTCATGATGTCGACCCGGCGGGCCTCAGCATAAGCCTCGAGCGCGTCCGCGCCGCCGGGATCGCGGCCTCTGTGCAATGCGTCGGCGACGCAGTCGGCGAGCGCGCCCGCGTCACGGAAGCCGAGATTGAGTCCCTGCGCCCCGATCGGGGGCAGGAGAGGCGCGGCCTCGCCGCGCAGCACGGTGCGCCTGGCGGCGAGCCGGTCGGCCGCAAGGCCTGCCACCGCAAACTCAGCGCGCGGCCCGGGGTCGGACACCGCGCCGAGAATATCGCCAAGACGTCCCCCAAGCGCCGCGATGAAGCTCTCGTCGTCGCATTGAATCAAATGCGCGATCTCGACGGCAGACCCGACCCAAATCAAGCTTGAGGCGTGAGCGTCGGGGAGGGGAACGGTGGTGATCGATCCCTGCTCCCGGTGCAGCTCGGTCGAGACGTTCTCATGGGGAATGGTGTGGCGAAAATGCGTGGCGATGGCCGATTGATGGTAATGCCGCTCGGTCACGCCGATTCCGGCGCTTGTTCGGCAGACCGAACGCCTGCCGTCGGCCCCGGCCACAAGTCGTGCCGAGAGAGAGGCGCCGTCGCGCACATTTAGGACCGCCTTCTTCCCATCGATGGCAATCGCCGTAACGCTCGCCGGGATGACCGCAGGCAAGATTTCCCGCGCCCGCGCGTAGAGCGCCTCGACCAGAGCGGTGTTGGCGACGTTGTAGCCGAAGGCCGGCAGGCCGAGCTCGGTTGCCTTGAACTCGATGTCGGGGGTGCGCAAAAGGCTGCGCGAGGCGTCGATGATGCGTATGGACTTGAGCGGCGCCGCCTCGCGCGCAAGGCGGTTCCATACGCCCAGAGCCTTCAGCAAATCGACGGAGCTTGCGAGCAGCGCGGCGGTCCTGGTCTCGAGCCTGCCGTCGCGCGACGCCGCCGGCGCCGGACCGATCGCCACCACGTCGGCGCCCTTATGAGCGAGGGCAAGCGCCGCGACAAGGCCCGAAGGTCCGGTCCCGACCACGGCAACGTCGTGGACATGATCGGTCAAGGGTGAGGCGATGTTGCTACTCATCCATTCTCCGCGTGCTGGTGACGGTCCACGGAACAGATCGACAGCTATGTGGCGTCATCGCCCTCATCGGAGCAAAGCCTTTCTAAGGACCCGACAAACAAAGCAAAGGCGCCACATTGCTAAACTCGACTCAATTGATAGGGTTAATAGAGAGATACGAAGACCAAGTCGGGTCGGCATCATCGGGGCGAGGATTGGAGTGGCCTATGCACGCCGGACCAAACACGCACAGCCGCTTCCCGCGCAAGGGGCGCGTGAAAGCCATGGCTTTCGATTTCATCCACAAGCAAAGCGCGCGCTCCGTTGCCGGTCTCGACCGCCGGAGTAACGGGCAAGAACAGAACGGGCCAAGCGTTGCCGATCGGCAACAATGCACAGTCAAAGCACGGGCCGTCGTTGGAGTGTCACAAGCCCGTCATTGGGCCGGAAATAGAACCGTACAGCGGCCCGGAAGGGGCGGGCGCTTGGGTGCGTCCAAACCGAGGAGAACAGCAAAACATTATTATCGCAGAACCAGTTAGCAGGCACAGGTCGTTAAACAGTGGAGAGGGGCATGATCGGGGGACTCATCAGGAATAGCGGTCGATTCTTGCTCGCAGGGGCAAGCGCCATAACCGTTCTCGCTGCTTGCGCCTCAGGGGCGGGGGCAGCGACTTTGGAAGAGCTCGAGGCTGCGATTGCAGACCTCCAGCAACAAGTTAAAGAGGCCAAAGCGGCTGCGGCTGCGGCTCAGGCTGCCGCTGCCAACGCCGGCGGCGGCGATCTCGACTTGAAGGTCAAGTGGAAGGGCGCGCCGGAACTCTCGAGTTCAGACGGCAAGTTCAGTTTCAAGGTCCGCGGGCGGCTCCAGACGGACTACAACGGGATCGATCAGGACTTCGACGTTACCGGCAGACCTGACGTCAGCGCCTTCGAGCTCCGCCGTGCGCGCCTCGGCGTGGAAGGTGTCGTCTTTTACAATGTTGCATACAAGTTCGAGGTCGACTTCGCCAATGATGTCACGGCGATCAAGGACGCTTACGTGGAATATAACGGGTTGGCTGACGGCTTGAGCTTGCGAGCAGGCAACTTCAAGACGCCCAACTCGCTCGATGAAATGACAAGCTCGCGCTTCCTCACCTTCCTGGAGCGCGCCGCCTTCGTCGAGGCCTGGGGCCTTGACCGTCAGATCGGTGGCGGCGTGATCTATGCGAAGGACCACTTCACCCTGTCGGCTGGCATTTTTGGTCCCGAGCCCTTCGAGGACGAGCTGTTCCTTGACGACGTCAAAACCGGTGCCGCCCGCCTCACGGTCGCGCCGATCAACCGCGAGGTCAATGGGGTGCACCAGGTCTTGCATCTTGGCGCAAGCTGGCGCTTGCGTGAAAATGCCGAAGACCGGCGGAGCCCCTCAAGCGGGAGCACTGTGAACCCATTCAATGATGAGTTCTTCCGCTACCGAGCTCGCGGCGCCGACCTCCACCTTGCCGACCGCTTCGTCTCAACGCCCCAAATCTTCGATGAAGACACGTTCTGGGGTCTTGAGGGCGCGGCGATCTGGGGGCCAGTGCATGTGGCTGGCGAGTACACTCAGCTCGAAGCCAAAGTCGCGAAAGCGCGCTTCCCCGGGGCGATCCCGCTCATATGCTGCAACGGCTCCGATCCCACCTATGACGGTTGGTACCTCGAGGCCGGCTGGTTCCTCACCGGCGAGACGCGCAGCTATAAGGAAGGGGAGTTCGGCCGCATCAAGGTGAAAAACCCGGTGCTCGGCGGAGGCAAGGGCGGCGGCTGGGGCGCCTGGCAAATCGCCGGCCGCTACGACGTCATCGACCTCACCGACAAGGCGCAGACCATACAGGGAAATCCGATCAGTGGAAGTTTCCCCTCATCGTTATCTGCAAACT
>JACMJU010000031.1 GCA_014380485.1 Methyloceanibacter sp. | reverse complement strand
GCGTCGGAACGGCGGAGCAGCGGATCGAGCGTGCGGATCAGCCGCCAATTGGCGGTGACATTGACGGCGAAGCTGCCCTCCCAGAGCTCGAACGGGATATGGGTGAGGGGCGAGAGCCGGCCGAGAATGGCGGCATTGCCGACCAACACGTCGAGCCGGCCGAAGCGCTCATAGAGCGTAGGTCCGAGCGCATCGATCGCCTTGCCGTCGGCGAGGTCGAGAGGAATGAGCGTGGCGGCGCCTTGGGCCGTCCTGATGCGATCGTCGACCTCTTCAAGCAATTTGCGCGTCCGGGCGAGCAGCAGCACATGCGCGCCTTCCCGGGCGAAGGCAAGCGCTACGGCCCGGCCGATGCCCCGCGAAGCGCCGGTGATGAGCGCGATGCGATCCTTGAGGCGCCCCGCCGTCAACCGACCTCGGCGAGGAAGGAGAGCTGCTTCTGCTGCGGGGGGCCCTCGCGGTCTCTAAGCCGCGTCGGATATTCGCCGGTGAAACAATGGTCGGTGAATTGGGGATGGGCGTTGTCGCGACCGTCAAAGCCCATGGCGTGGTAGATGCCGTCGACCGACAGGAAGGCAAGCGAGTCGGCGCCGATGAAGACCCGCATCTCCTCGAGGCTGCGATGGGCGGCGAGCAACTTGTCCTGATCGGGCGTGTCGATGCCGTAGAAATCGGGATGGGTGATGGGCGGGCTCGAAATCCGCATATGCACTTCGCGCGCACCGGCTTCCCGCATCATCTGCACGATCTTCACCGACGTGGTGCCGCGCACCACGCTGTCGTCGATTAGCACGATGCGCTTGCCCGCGACCTGACCCTCATTGGCGCTGTGCTTAAGCTTCACGCCGAGCTGCCTGATGCGCTGCTCGGGCTCGATGAAGGTGCGCCCGACATAGTGATTGCGGATGATGCCGAATTCAAAGGGCAGTTCCGAGACCTGCGAATAGCCGATGGCCGCGGGCACGCCTGAATCGGGGATGGGGATGACGACGTCGGCGTCGGCCGGCGCCTCGCGCGCCAATTGCCGTCCCATCTCTTTTCGCACTTCGTAGACCGAGCGGCCGCCGACGATGGAATCCGGCCTGGCGAAATAGATGTATTCGAAGATGCAGAGACGGGCCGGATATTTCGGCACGAAGCGGTGACTCTCGACCCCTTCGCTAGTGATCACCACCACCTCGCCGTTCTCCACCTCGCGCACGAATTCGGCGCCGATGATGTCGAGCGCGCAGGTCTCCGAGGCAAGCACCCAAGACTCGCCGAGCTTGCCTAGAACGAGCGGCCTGATGCCGAAGGGATCGCGCGCGCCGATCAGCTTCTTGTGGGTGAGCCCGACCAGAGCATAGGCGCCTTCGACCTGGAGCAGGGCTTCGATGAACTGCTCGACGAACCGCTGCTTCTCGCTCCGCGCCACGAGGTGGAGAATCACCTCGGTGTCCGTGGTCGATTGGCAGATGGCGCCTTTCTTGATCAGAGATTCGCGCAAAGTAAGCGCGTTGGTGAGGTTGCCGTTGTGGGCGAGCGCAAAGCCCCCCGAATCGAGATCGACGAAGAGCGGCTGCACGTTGCGCAAGACCGGATCGCCGCAGGTTGAGTAGCGGACGTGGCCGATGGCCATGTCGCCTTTCAGCCGTTCGATCACCGGCCGCGAGGTGAAGTGGTCGCCGACCAGGCCCACCCGGCGTTCGGTATGAAAGTGGCCCCCGTCGAAGCTGACGATGCCGGCGGCTTCCTGGCCCCGATGCTGGAGCGCATGAAGGCCGAGCGCCGTGAGCGCCGCGGCGTCGGGATGATTGAAGATACCAAAGACGCCGCACGCCTCGTGCAGCCGGTCGTCTTCGAGCCAGCTCATCGAGGGCTCCTTGGTCAGAACGTGCTTGGTCACGGGCCTTAGCCTCCTGTCAGGTAAATAGGCGCCCCGAAAAGCGCTTCAATGGCACGCGACGCTAACTGTTACCTTCAACGTCAACCTTATGACGGCTGATCCGGTTGGGCCTCCTCGGCCGGGGCCTCGGGCTGTCCCTCCGGTTGTCCTCCCGGCTGGCCTCCGGGTTGTTCTTCGGGCTCGCCGTCCTGCGGTCCGGGCAAGAACTGCTCCGGATTCATGGGCAGCAGCGATTCGATGGCGACCTGCGTCCTCTGGAGAATGGGGTAGGAGCGCGCATTGCGTATCCAGTCTGGCTGGTCGCGGGCGAGCGCCGTGAACAGAATGAAGACGATGGCGACCAACAGAAAACCCCGCGCCAAGCCGAAGACGAAGCCGAAAGTGCGGTCGAGAGCGCCGACGCGGCTGTCGAGCACGCTGTCGGAAATGCGGAAGGTGATCAGGCTCACCACGATCAGAGTGATGATGAAAACGCCGGCAGCGAAGGCGATCTGAGCGACGCTGGGATTGCTGATATAGGGCTCCAGCAAATTCGCATATTTGGGGGTGAGATAGAGGGCGGCAACGGCGGCTACGGCCCAGGAAAAGATCGAAAGGACCTCACGGGTAAACCCGCGCACCATGGCGAGGAAGCCCGAGATCAGCATGATGACGATAAGAATGAGGTCGAGCCAGGAGATGGGCACGGCACGAGGCTCCTTCGACGGGCGGCGCACACTACTATCACGATTCCCGGCGATGAAGCACAAATGGCCCCGGGGGGCAATCGTTGAAGCTTGAGCTGGCGGGATTGTCGCAGGGCGCCCGGATTTACGCGCGCGACGTGCAAAAGAGAGCGACAAGCTCGTCCAATTGGGAAAGCGGAATGAGGCGCATCATCTTGGTCTTCCGGCCTTCATCGGCCGCGGCGGCGGGGAGAACCGCGCTGCCGAAGCCGAGTTTGGCGGCTTCTTTCAGTCGCTGGTCCATGTGACCCACGGCGCGCACCGCCCCGGTCAGGCTCACCTCGCCGAAATAGACGGTGTCCTCCGGCGCCGGATTGGCGCTCATGGACGAGACCAGTGCCGCCGCGGCGGCGAGATCAGCCGCGGGCTCATTGAGGCGCAAGCCGCCGGCGACGTTGAGATAGACGTCGTGGGCGCCGAGCCTCACCCCGCAGCGTGCCTCAAGAACGGCGAGCAGCATGGCCAGACGGCTGGGATCCCATCCCACTACCGCGCGGCGCGGCGTTCCGAGTGAAGACGGCGCGACCAGCGCCTGGATCTCCACCAGCAGCGGGCGGGTCCCCTCCATGCCGGCGAACACGGCCGTGCCGGGCGCGCCCTGGTCGCGGTCGCTCAAGAAGAGGGCGGAGGGGTTTTCCACTTCCTTGAGGCCGTCCTCGCGCATCTCGAACACGCCGATCTCGTCGGTCGGGCCGAAGCGGTTCTTCACCGCGCGTAAGATGCGGAACTGGTGGCCGCTCAAACCCTCGAAAGAAAGCACGGTGTCCACCATGTGCTCGATGACTTTTGGACCGGCGATCTGGCCATCTTTGGTGACGTGGCCGACAAGGATAAGGGCCGAGCCGCTTCCCTTGGCGTGACCGATCAGAACCGAGGCGCAGCCTCTGAGCTGGGAGATGGTGCCGGGCGCCGCTTCCACGCCCTCGGACCAGAGCGTCTGCACCGAATCGATGACGATGAGAGCGGGAGCCGGCGCGCTCCCCAAGGTGGCCACGAGATTGGCGAGGTTCGTCTCGGTGCCGAGAGCGACCGGCGCCGCGCTAAGCCCAAGACGTGCCGCCCGCATGCGGATCTGGGCCGGCGCCTCCTCGCCGGAAAGATACACGACGCGCGCGCCGGACCCGGCAAGCTCGGCCGCCGCCTGGAGCAGCAGGGTCGATTTGCCGATGCCCGGCTCGCCGGCGACTAGCACGGCAGAGCCGGGCACAAGCCCTCCGCCGAGAACCCGGTCGAGCTCGGCGATCCCTGTGGGAAGGCGCGGGGCTTCGCTTGTCGCGGCGGCAAGGGTCTCCAACGGGGCTAATCTCCCCTTGCCCCCCTTGATCGCAATCAGGCCAGGCGACCCGGACGGCGCCGCCTCCTCGATGATGGAATTCCACTCACCGCAGGAGGCGCATTTGCCGGACCAGCGGGTGGTCACCGCGCCGCAGGCTTGGCAGACGAAGGCTCGCGAGGCTTTGACCATGGATTGGCGTCAGGCCCCGATATAGCGCCGGAAGGCGCGCCGGCCGAGATTGGTGAGGACCTCGTAATCGATGGTGCCGGCATGAGCGGCGAGGGCGTGGGCCGGAACGTTCGGTCCGATGAGCTCGACCCAAGCGCCGCGGCGCGCAAAAGACTCCGGAACCAGGCTCACGTCGAGCGTGATGAGATCCATGGAGACGCGGCCCACGATCGGCGCGGCATGAGGACCGAGATAGCCGGCGAAGCCTTCCTCGCCGTCCGCGACGGATAGGGCCCGGAAGAAGCCGTCGGCATAGCCGACGGTGACGACGGCCACGCGGGTGGCTTCGCGCAATGTCCGGGTCGCGCCATAGCCCACGGTTTCTCCGGGGGCGGCGTTCCGCACTTGTAGGATGCGGCCCTTCAGCTGCACCACCGGCTGAAATGGGTTCTCGCCATGACGGCGGGGATGGCCGCCATAGAGCGCCAAACCGGGCCGAACCAAGTCATAGACAAAGTCGGGGCCGAGCAGGATGCCGGCGGAGTTGGCAAGGCTGGCCGGGGCGGCGGGGAGCAGCGCGCGAAGCCGGTCGAAGATTTTTCGCTGCGCGTCGCTCTTGGGATGGTCGGGCTCGTCGGAGCAAGCGAGGTGGCTCATCACCAGCGACAGCGTCAGCGCCGGCCAGAGATCCACCGCAGTCGCGACCTGATCCACCTCTTCGGCGGAAAGACCGAGGCGATTCATGCCGCTGTCGATATGCACGGCACAGGAAAGTCTTTCGCCCGAGGTTGCGCAGAATGACGCCCATTCTCTGATCTCATCGGCGCTGTTCAGCACGGGGCGGAGGCCATCGGCGCGGTAGAGCTCGGCCGTGCCCGGCATGAGTCCGGCAAGGACGTAAATGGTCGCCGGAGGCAAGAGCGTTCGTAAACCTCTGGCCTCGTCAAGGGTGGCAACGAAGAAGGTCTTGCAGCCGGCGTTCCACAGTGCCGACGCAACTTCAATCATGCCGAGCCCGTAGGCGTCGGCCTTGACCACGGCGGCGCATTCGGCGGAGGCGGCGAGATCGCGCAAGCGGCGATAATTGGCGGCGACCGCATCGAGATCGACGGTGACAATGGCCGTCTCGCTGGGGCCTTCGTCGCGTGCGCCCGAGAGGATCTCGTGCGAGCGCTCGAAGCTCACGCGCGGCGCTCCGGCAGACGCTCCTCCGTCGCGAGATTGCCGAATCTCGTGAACTCCGGCGTGAACTGCAGCGTCACCGTGCCCGTGGGTCCGTGGCGCTGCTTGCCGATGATGATGTCGGCCTTGCCGGTCACCGTGTCCATCTCGACCTGCCACTGCTTGTGCTCTTCGGTGTTCTCGCGGGGTTGCCTGCGCTCGACATAATATTCCTCGCGGAACACGAACAACACCACATCGGCATCCTGCTCGATCGACCCGGATTCGCGCAAATCCGCAAGTTGCGGGCGTTTGTCTTCCCTCTGCTCGACCTGGCGGGAGAGCTGGGAGAGGGCAAGGATGGGGACATGCAGCTCCTTGGCGAGCGCCTTGAGCCCGGTCGTGATCTCCGAGACCTCCTGCACCCGGCCCTCGGCGGCGCGCCTGGAGGAGCCGGAGAGGAGTTGGAGGTAGTCGACGACGATGAAGCCCAGCCCCCTCTGCCGCTTCAGCCGGCGTGCCCGCGCGGCCAGTTGGGCGACGGTGATGCCCCCGGTCTGATCGATATAGAGCGGGAGATGCTGCAACTCCTGAGACACTTCGACGATGCGGTCGAACTGGTCCGCATCGATCCGCCCGCGGCGGATGCGTTCCGACGGGATATAAGCCTGCTCGGAGATGATGCGGGTTGCGAGTTGCTCGGCCGACATCTCGAGCGAGAAGAAACCCACCACCCCGCCGTCGAGCGCGGCCTCGGAATCGGTGCCGGGACGATAGGCCTTGGCGACGTGATAGGCGATGTTGGTGGCGAGCGCCGTCTTGCCCATGGCGGGGCGTCCGGCGATGATGATGAGGTCGGACGGTTGCAAGCCGCCCATCCGGAAGTCGAGGTCGGTGAAGCCGGTGGCAAGACCGGACAGGCCGCCGTCCCGCCGGTAGGCATTGGCGGCCATGTCGATGGCATCGGTCAGCGCGGCGGAGAAGGGCTCGAAGCCCGCGCCGTATTTGCCGGTCTCGGCCAGCTCGTAAAGCTGTTGCTCGGTCTCCTCGATCTGGGCCGAGGGCGGCGCATCGATGGGAGAATCGTAGGCGGTGTTGACCATCGTCTCGCCGATCTGAATGAGCTGGCGGCGAATGGCGAGATCGTAAACGGTGCGGCCGTAATCCTCGGCGTTGATGATGGTGGTCGCGTTGGCCGCCAGACGCCCGAGATATTGCGGGATGGGGAGTTCTCCCGCCGGAGGCTCGGCCTGGAAGAAGGTCTTGAGCGTGATCGGGGTGGCGCGCTTGCCGCTCAAGATCAGCTTGGCTGCGGCCTCGTAGATGCGCGCATGGAGCTGGTCATAGAAATGCCCGGGCTTGAGGAAATTGGAGACGCGGTCGATCGCCTCGTTATTGACCAGGATGGCGCCGAGAAGGGCCTGTTCCGCCTCAAGATTGTGAGGCGCCTCGCGGAAGATCGGAGTCTCCGGCTGAAGCGGGCGAATCACTGCGCTCATGGTCCGACACTACCCCAAAGGAACGGGGCGGCTAGATGTCGGGTCTGTGAACAACGGGGAGATCGTGCGATCGCCCACAAGGAGCGAGGGTCGGCTCGGCGGCGTCTTCTGGAGTCCGCCCGGGCGGAGGCGCCTACGCGCCCGCACTCTCCTCTCCTTCCGCCTCGCCCGCGATCTCGGCCGGTGCGCCCTCTTCGAATAAGGCCGCAGCCGCGCGTCGTGCCGCCTCGGCGTCGTCCTCGGCCTCGGTCGTTGCCTTCGTCACGTTCTCGCCGCGGGCCTGCCGCGCTGCTTCGTCGGGCGAGCGGGCCACATTGACGGTGATGTGGGGCTCAACCTCGGCGTGGAGTTGAACGCGGATGGCATGCACGCCGAGCGTCTTGATCGGCCGATCGAGCATCACCTGGCGCCGCTCGATGGTGAAGCCGCCTTCGGTGACGGCTGTGGCGATATCGCGGGTGGAGACCGAACCGTAGAGCTGACCGGTATCGCCGGCCTGGCGGATGACGATGAAACTCTGTCCGTCAAGCTTGGTTGACACCCCCTGGGCTTCGGACTTGAGCTCAAGGTCCCGCGCCTCGAGTTGCGCGCGGTCGCGTTCGAAGCGCTTGCGATTGGCGTCGGTGGCGCGAAGAGCCTTGCCCTGGGGCAACAAATAGTTGCGCGCGAAGCCGTCTTTGACGGTGACCACGTCGCCCATTTGTCCGAGGCGCCCAACGCGCTCGAGTAGAATGACTTGCATATTCGTTACTCCTATCCTGGTCAGACCGGTCCATTGCCGTTGGGCTTCTGTCCGCCGCGCGCAGCGCGCCGGCGCAAGCCCAGAGAAGGCTCGGCCAGGCCGACAATGGCGACGACGATGGCAACCCAACCCAACAGAAAAATCCCGAGATAGACGGTGGTGAGCAAAAGACCGCGAAACGGCACACCGCGGCTATAGACGTGGATCACCGCCAAACCCTGTAGCGTGTAGGCGACCAGCAACGCGCCGGCGAAGCCGCTCGCGAGCAGCCCGGGCAGGCCCGGCAAAAAAGACGCCGCCAGCGCGGCCGCGAATATGAGCAGAAACGCATTGGGCAGTTCCAGGCCCTGAAGGTCGGGCCATGGTCTTAGCGCGCGCCCCGAGGCGCCGACGATCAGCCCGGCAATCCAAAGATTGAACAGGGTGATGGTGAGCCAGACGACGGCGAAGGCCGCGGGGAGCGCCCGGGCGAGCATGCCGGAGAGCCTGGCGATGTTCTCCTCGGTGAAGAGGGTGCCATCGCGGTCGAGTTCCTTCAAAGCGCTGTGGTTCAGAATCTCGCGGATCGATTCGCGATAACTGTCCTGGTCATAGCCCAGAAAGAGCACAAGGAGGGCGGCCAGAAGGCCGGCCATCACCGCCGCCCAGCCGACGAGGCGGCCGGGTGGATACCATTCGAGCGTGGCGGCGTCCCGGCTTTGGGGAGCCTGGACAGGACGCGAGAGCAGCGCAAGACGGACCAAGAGTGCCGTGGGCACGGCGACTGAGATGGCGAAGACCACAGCCGTGGCCGAGCCGACGCTTGCGGCAACCACAATCGTGCCGGTCAGTGCCGCTACGAGCACCGCGATGACGCCCCAGCCGAGGCCGGCAAGACATAGCGGCAGTGGGGCCAGATAAAAGAGCACGCCGGCGAGAGCCGTGGCGGTAGCGGCGGAGGCGAACAAAGCCGCCGATACCAGGCCCGAGCCTATGCCGATGATGAGAGGGATTGGCATCGATGCGCTGTCCCGCCTCCTAAAAGCGGTTAGGGGAGGGATGTCCTGCCCCAACTTTCTCGTTGATTAGGCCAGGGGCCGCGGGCCCGGACCTCCTACTGAATCAAGTACGGTAATAGCCCAAGGAACCGCGCGCGCTTGATCGCCCGGGCGAGCTCGCGTTGCTTCTTGGCGGAGACGGCGGTAATCCGGCTGGGTACCATCTTGCCGCGCTCGGAAACATAACGCTGGAGCAACTTCACGTCCTTGTAATCGATCTTCGGCGCCTTGTCGCCGGAGAAGGGGCAGGTCTTGCGCCGGCGATAGAAGGGGCGGCGCGGCTGGATTTGAGTCATGCTCATTCAGAATCCTCCTCGACGGCTACCACCTCTTCGCTCTCGGTGTCGGTCGGTGCGCGCACTTCACGGGGTGCAAAATCCCGGTCCCGGTCCCGCCGTCCGCCGCGGC